>CAITIX010000454.1 GCA_903892565.1 uncultured Acidobacteriia bacterium | reverse complement strand
GCGGTAGATGGCGTAAGCGTCCTTCATGAGCGACGCGACCGCCGTGTTCATGACATCGAGCGTTTCGACCGGCGTGCGTCCATCGGCTCCCAGGTCCTGGACCTTTTCCTCGATTCTCTGCATCACGCCGGCGACGCGCACCATGAAGAACTCGTCGATATTCGAGCTGAGGATGGAAAGGAACTTCACCCGCTCCAGCAGCGGATTCCCCTCGTCGCGCGCTTCTTCGAGCACGCGGCGCTGGAACTCCAGGTGGCTGAGTTCGCGGTTGAGATACAACGACGGATGATCTAAATCCGGGACGGCTGCGCGGTTCGTTTCGTTCACCATAGCGCTGCTCATAGTCTATTCGATGGATCGCTGTCGAAGAATGACGATCCAGTTACAGCGTCTGGGCTGATCGTCCCTGCGACTATCCTTGTTGCGATCCGCACTCTGCGCAGAACTTCGCCGGCCGCGGAATTTGTTGTCCACAATTGATGCAGAATTTTGTTGTGGACGAAGCCCCGCCGCCCGCTGGAGCTTGCGGATTCGTCGCAGGAGTGGCCGCTGGCGGAGGAGCGCTGGGCGGAGCGCTCGGAGGTTCGCTCGGGCGCATCGCCTGCATCATTTGTTGGCCCATGGCCATGCCTGCGCCGAGCCCGACGCCTAATCCTGCGCCGCCGCCTTCATTGGCCGCCGCGATGGGCATGGAATTGGCCACCTGGAACTGGGTGAAGCGGTTCATGTCCCCAATCATATTCATCCCAATGCGCGTATCGAGCAGTTTTTGCAGCTCTTCGGGCAGGGACAGATTCTCCACCACGAAGCTATCCATCGCCAAGCCTAGCTCGTCGAACATCGGCTTCAGGCCCTCGGCGATGCGCGCGGCCAGTTCGGTTTGGTTGGCCGCCATGTCGAGAAACGGAACCGAGCTTTCCGCGAAGGTATCCGTCATGCGGCTGACGATGGTATTGCGGAGTTGTCCTTCGATATCCGGGACACGGTACACGCCGCGCGTGCCGCTGACTTTTTTCAGAAAAACGCCCGGATCGAACACGTGCCACGAATAGATCCCATAGCCGCGCAGTCGGACCGCGCCGAATTCCTTGTCGCGAATCGTGATGGGCGTGGCCGTGCCCCACTTCTGATTCGTCTGGATGCGCGTGGAGAAATAGTACACGTCGCTCTTGAACGGAGACTGGAACGCCTTGTCCCAGTTCATCAGATTGGTCAGCAGAGGCAGCGTCTGCGTGCTGAGCGTGTACAAGCCCGGCCCGAACACGTCCGCCATACGACCTTCGTTGAGGAACGCGGCCATCTGCGATTCCCGCACTGTAAGCTTGCCACCGTTCTGGATCTCCATGTCTTGCATGGGATAGCGGTAGGAAAGCACGCCATCCTCCGGCTCGTTCCACTGGATGACGTCTATAAACTGCTTGCCGAGAAAATCGCGCAGGGACATGGGTTTACTCCGATCGGTACCGCGTTCTTAGGACGCTGTTCGCTACAAACGAATATACGCCAAGTCTTCTATCGAAGTTCCCGGCGCATTACCTTAGCCTCAGCCCCAAAAGCGGGCTCCACTGTCTACTTCCCGACCAACGCCTCCAGCACTTGCGCCGCGTGGCCCTCCGGCTTCACCTTGCGGAAGACGTGCGCAATCTTTCCCTTTTCATCGATCACAAACGTGGTCCGCTCAATGCCCATGTACTTGCGTCCGTACATGCTTTTTTCCACCCAAACACCGTACGCTTCGGCGATGGCGTGCTCCGGATCCGGCACCAGCGTGAACGGTAAGTCATACTTAACAGAGAACTTTTTCTGCGCTGCGGCCTTATCCGGGGATAGTCCGACGATGATCGCCTCGCGCTTGGCAAAGGTCTTCGCGGCATCGCGAAACTCGCATGCTTCCTTCGTGCAGCCGGGCGTATCGGACTTCGGATAGAAGAACAGTACGACCCGTTTTCCGCGTTGCTCTGCCAATATAAATTCAGAAGTTTTAATGTCTGGAGCCTTGTCGCCCTCTTGGATTGCCATGTGCCAAATTGTAAACTAAAGCAAGAGGTCTGAATAGATCATGAGCATGTCCATGAAGAAGATGCTGCTGGCCGCTGGATGCCTGATGACGTTTCTCGCGGTTGGAATTCCGATGAACGCTGCGGCAGGCGATGCGAAAAAGGGCAAGGCGGTCTTCACCGAAAATTGCTCCATGTGCCACAACGCTACGTCCACGGAAGCGCTGGTCGGGCCGGGATTGAAGGGCCTGTTTAAGCGCGCGAAACTCGCCACCGGCAAGCCCGTCAGTGACGCCACGGTGCTCGGGACCATCAACAAGGGCGGCGAGACCATGCCTCCGTTTGCGGATTCCCTGAAAGCTGCCGAAAAAGACGACGTTCTCGCATATTTGAAGACGCTATAGTTCTGCATTCGCGTGTTCGCATGTGCGGTGCACAGTGCTTTCGCGCCGCAACAGTGCTAAACTCGTAAGAGTCTTACCTGCAAGTCCTCATCGTCTAGTCGGCCTAGGACATCGCCCTTTCACGGCGGTAACAGGGGTTCGAATCCCCTTGGGGACGCCATCTCATTCCACGATTTGGCTGGATTCTACAGGCATCGATTTCTCCAGCGTAATCACCACGCTTTTCGATGCCGGAGTGTTGCTCTTTTCCGCTACGTGATCGATCGGCACTAGCACATTCGCCTCCGGAAAATAGGTAGCGGCGCAGCGCCGGGGGATGGCATACGGGTTAACGATAAAGCGCCGGGCCGTGCGCGTTTGCCCCTCGAAGTGGCTGGTGATATCGACCTCATCGCCTTGCGCTAGCCCGGTTTCCCGGCAATCCTCTGAATTCAGGAGAATAACGCGCCGCCCGTTATACACGCCGCGGTAGCGGTCGTCCAGGCCGTAAATCGTTGTATTGTACTGATCGTGCGAGCGGATCGTGGTCATCAGAAACTGCCCCGGCCTCAGGCGCAGATCCGGCAGAGGATGCGTCGAAAACTGAGCCTTCCCCGTGGACGTTACAAATGTCCGTTGCGCCACAGGATTCGGAAGATAGAACCCGCCCGGCTTGCGCGCTCTTCCGTTGTAACGCTCAAATCCGGGGATCACGCGTTCGATCCGTTCGCGGATGCGATCGTAGTTGGAGACGAGTAAATCCCAATCGACGTTCGATCGACTGCCGAGCGTCGCCTTCGCTAATCCGGCGACGATGGCGCACTCGCTACGCAATTCATTTGATGCCGGCGCAAGCCTGCCGCGCGACGCTTGGACTACGGCCATCGAATTTTCTGTCGTCACGAACTGTAGTCCGCTCGCTTGCAAGTCTCGTTCCGTGCGGCCGAGCGTGGGCAGAATGATCGCTTGGCGTCCCGTCACCAGATGACTGCGATTCGGCTTGGTGGAAATCTGCACGGTGAGCGCGCAGCGCTGCAAGGCCTCGGCCGTCAGTAATGTATCGGGCGTGGCCGATAAGAAGTTTCCACCCATGGCGATGAACACGGCGACGCGGCCGTTGTGCATCGCGCGAATCGTATTCACCGTATCCAGGCCGTGCGCGCGCGGCGGCGAAAAGCCGAACTCGCGCCCCAGATTGTCGAGAAACCAATCGGGCATTCTCTCGAAAATCCCCATCGTGCGGTCGCCCTGGACGTTGCTGTGCCCGCGCACAGGGCAGGCTCCGGCCCCCGGCTTCCCGAGATTGCCGCGCAACATCAGGAAGTTCACGATCTCCTGGATATTCGCCACGGCATTGCGATGCTGCGTGACGCCCATGGCCCAGCAGCAGATCACGCGCTGGGCCGTCATCGCGACCTCCGCGGCCGCGCGAATCTGAGAACGCTGCAAGCCGCTCTGCTCGCAGATATCGGACCATGCGACGTCATCGAGAGCCGCGCGAAATTGCTCGAATCCCGAAGTGTGCTCGCGGATGAACGCAAGATCGAGCACAGAGCCAGGGCGACTCTGCTCGTCATCGAACATTTCTTTCATCACGCCCTTGAGCAGCGCGACGTCGCCGTTGATCCGTACAGGAAGGTGCAACGACGCGAGCGGCGTGCCCTTACCGAACCACGCCAGAGGCTCTTGCGGATTCTGAAAATGATTCAGGCCCGCTTCACGCAAGGGGTTGATGCTTACGATGCGGCAACCGCGCCGCGCCGCAGCTTCAAGCGTGGTCAACATGCGCGGATGATTCGTGCCCGGATTCTGGCCGATGACGAAGATGGCGTCTGCCAAGTCGAAGTCCGCCAGCGTTACCGTGCTTTTGCCGCGTCCGATGGACTCGAGCAACGCCGTGCCGCTGGATTCATGGCACATGTTGGAGCAATCCGGCAGATTGTTGGTGCCGAACTGGCGCACGAAAAGTTGATACAAAAACGCAGCCTCGTTGCTGGTGCGCCCGGAGGTGTAGAACGCCGCGCGGTCGGGAGAATCCAGCGCTTTCAACTGCGCGCCGATCAGGCCAAAGGCGCTGTCCCAATCGAGGGGCTCATAGTGCGTCGCGCCCTCGCGCAGGATCATGGGATGCGTGAGGCGTCCCTGCTGCCCCAGCCAGAAATCGGACTGCTGGCTCAATGCCGCAACCGACCATTCGCGAAAGAACTCGGGCGTCGCTCGCTTGGCGGTGGCTTCTTCGCCGATCGCCTTCGCGCCGTTTTCGCAGAACTCCGCGATCGAGCGATGATCGTCCGGCTCAGGCCACGCGCAGCCCGGGCAATCGACGCCGTCGAACTGATTTAACGCCAAAAGAACTTGCGCTCCGCGGGCCACTCCTGGCGCTCCCAGGGCGTGCTTTATCGCTCCTGTGATCGCCGCGAGGCCACCCGCAGCGGTTTTGGGCTGATCCAGCCGTACAGGGGATTCCTCGAGGGGCGTCTCTGCGCTTACCGCATCCGGTTTTGCGACCATAGCTCTTGTGAACGCCGTTCAAATGGCGTTCCCGTAACCACCATACATGAAACGCAGCATCATCACGCTTCCCATCCACAAGGTCCACGACGGCGTGCGACACGCTGCCCAAGATCTGGTGGCGGTGGAGGAACCTCTGCAGATCCGCCTGGGCGAACGCGACATCGCGATCACCATGCGCACCCCCGGCCATGATCGGGAGCTGGCGGCGGGCTTCCTGTTTGCCGAAGGGGTTTTGCGGCACGCGAGCGAGATTGCCGAAATCGTGGAGGACGGCCGTGGAGCGATTCACGTGCGACCAGCCGAAGGTGTTCCAATCGATTTCGATTCGCTGGTTCGCAATTTTCACATGACGTCCAGCTGCGGAGTTTGTGGAAAAACTTCCATCGACGCCCTTCGCGCGGCTGGTTGCGCGACGCTCCGCCGTGACGTTCCTTGCATTGACCAGCGCATCTTGCCCGACCTTCCCCGCAAGTTGCGCGAAGCGCAAGCCGTGTTCGATCACACCGGAGGCCTGCATGCCGCCGGGCTTTTCGATGCATCTGGTACGCTGCTTGCGTTGCGCGAGGATGTGGGCCGCCACAACGCCGTCGACAAGCTCATCGGCGCAGCGTTTCTCGAAAACCGCTTGCCGCTGGCCGCGCATATCCTGATGCTCAGTGGCCGGATCAGCTTCGAGCTTGTGCAGAAGGCGTTGATGGCCGGAATCCCCATTGTTGCGGCCATCGGTGCGCCATCGAGTCTGGCCGTCGAAACAGCGTTGCGCTTCGGCATGACGCTTGTGGGCTTCCTGCGGGAAGACCGCTGCAATATTTATGCGGGGAATTCGCGACTGGTCTGAACGCGATAACGCCTACTGCGCGATAATCGCACCAATGCCCGACGACGTATTCGCTCCACTCCACCCTGGCGCCCCGAAACATTCCACTTGGGGAAAAATCGCCTCCGATCCCGAAGAACAAGTCTTCCTGGAAGGTCCCCACTCTAGAGGATTTGAACTCCTGCGGGCATTGAAGATCTTTCGCGAGCTGATTCACGGCTTTCGTGAGCTTCACTTTGTTGGCCCTTGTGTGACGGTTTTCGGATCGGCCAGATTTGCGCCCGATCATCCTTATTACGCGCTCACCCGCGAGCTTGGCGCCAAGATCGCCGCCGCGAAATTCACGGTCATGACGGGCGGCGGACCCGGCCTGATGGAAGCCGCCAACCGCGGGGCCAAGGACGTCAAGGGCTCCTCCATCGGCTGCAATATTATTCTTCCGCACGAGCAGAAACCCAATCCCTACCTGGATAAGTTCGTCGACTTCCGCTATTTCTTCGTACGCAAAATGATGCTCGTGAAGTATTCCTACGGCTTCGTCGCCGCCCCGGGAGGCTACGGCACACTCGACGAGCTGTTCGAAGTTGCCACGCTCATTCAAACCGGCAAGATCAAGAATTTCCCGGTTGTACTTCTCGGAACGCAATATTGGGCGCCGTTGATCCAGTTCATCCGCACGTCGCTGGTGGCTCAGGCGGCTATATCCCCGAAGGATCTCGATGAGTTTCTGGTCACCGATTCGCCGGACGAAGCAGTGGCCTACATCCAGAGGATCGCTACCGAGAGATTCGGTTTGCGCTACGTGCGCCGGAATCCTCGCGCGTTTTTGTTGGAGCGGGGAATTTAGGCAGACCGGGGATTTAGGGGAGCCTTGCGCGCAGAGCTTTCGGTTCCCCTTCGGAAACTGCAATATTTCGATTCGGGGGCACGCCCCGCTTGGCCTCGAATCGATTCTCACCTCGCAACCATTCCGACAGCGGACGCGATCCAATGCGGATCTGCGCGCGCCGCAGCATGGAACTCAGGAAGGCCACTTCTGCCAAAAGATTGCGCTCTGGATGTCCGCGTACTTCTTTCTTCACGACGACATCGCGTCCTGCAATCCACAGCAGACCCCAGCGCGGTGGAAGATCCTTCACCTGGATGACATCGGGTGGCGACAGATAGTAGCGTCGATGCCCCATCCCTTTTGCTGGATTTTTGCGGACTGGTTTCTTGGCGTCCCGCAGAAAATCCGCGCGCGTCAGCTTGCACTCGATGAGGATCGATCCGCCCCCTGCTGCCCATCCAACCACATCGGGGTTCTCGTCCGCGTTCGTCGCAAACTCGTACAGCACTACGGAGCACTTGCGGCTCAGCCAGCGCACGCCTGTCGCGACTAATGTGGAATGCTGCACGTTTGCGCGGCCCTGATACAGAGCCTCCAAACATTGTAGCGTCTCAATGTTTCGGCAAGCCGTGGGCTGGTCCACCGGAACCACGTTCTGCCCATTTGCCACGATGCCGATTACCTAACAAGGCCATACTCTCCCCCTTTGTGCGGAGCAGGAGCGAGCGGAATCTCTTAGGCGGCTTAGATTGTATGCCTTAGTGACCTACGCGCAATATTTTTGCGATTGAGCCGTCTCCCTCATTGGAACCAGTAGCCATCGAAGCTAGTCTGACAGTGGAAGGTGGCGTTCCCTATGGCGAATTTCCCAACTGTCGAAGAAATCCGGTCCTCGAAGGGATCCGCTGTCGCGAACGCAGACCGGCGCGATTTCCCTCGTTATCCCATTCCGAACCGGTTGGACGTCAACCTCCGCGTGCTCCCCACAACGGCCTTGATCCCGGCGCAGATCCAGGACCTCTCCCGCGAGGGTGTCGGACTTTTCACCCAGGTTTTTATTGCTCCGGGAGAATCCATTACTTTCCCTGTAGGCGAAGATTGGGTGGTTGCCGAAGTACGCCACTGTCACCCGGCGGAAGGCGGTTACGCGGTCGGCGGATTCATTACGGATATCGTCGACAAGCGGGACATCGCCGCTTCCCGGTAGATCTGCTCCTGGCGGCAGACGCATATAAGGATGATTGGGAAGATCATTCTTTGAATCGCAAGCGGTCCTCGTCTGCGGCTGTCTCTTTCTGGGGATGGCTGGCACGAATGTCGTTAAGCCAACTGTAACTATTCTGCGTCGAAACGCGACTACAATCGGACAAGCGGTCCACCCACGTGCGACACGCCCCTTGTTGGAAATAACCCTTATGGGAGGCGCATATGTCCACCGATATTTTGGATTCCGGCCCTTTTGATCAGTTTGATGATCGCGGTTTTGCGCCGTTTTCCGGCATGGATAGCGCCCTCTACGAACGGCATCTATTCTTCGACAATGTCTCCGGCGTCACGCAGACCACTACGCGAGATCATTTTGAGGCTTTTGCTCGCTCCATCCGCGACGTCCTCTCGCAGCGGTGGGTGCTTACTCACAACATCTACGCGCGCCAAAATCCCAAGCGTGTTTACTATCTTTCGCTCGAATTTCTGATCGGTCGTTCGCTTGCCAACAACGTGATGAACTTGATGCTCGATCCCATGGTCAAGGATGCCGTTCGCAAGGAAGGCTTGGAATGGCTCGAACTTCTGGAGCAAGAGCCTGACGCCGGCCTGGGCAACGGCGGACTCGGACGGCTGGCCGCCTGCTTTCTGGATTCCTTGGCGACTCTGCAATATCCCGCCACGGGCTACGGCCTGCGCTATGAATATGGCTTGTTCAAGCAAGTCATCGAAAATGGTTGGCAGAAGGAACAGCCCGACAATTGGTTACGTCTGCAGGATCCCTGGGAGGTCCCTCGCTATCAGGACCGCGTCGAAATTAAGTTGAATTGCTCGTTTGAGGCGCGCGCAGGCGTTCTATGCGTCATTCCGAATCGCCCGAGCAGCCTGATCGGCATTCCCTACGATCGGCCCATCGTGGGCTATGGCGGTCAAACGGTAAATACGCTGCGCCTGTGGGCCGCTGCCGCTCCCGATTATTTCGATTTCCAAGTCTTCAGCCATGGCGAATTCGTCGGTGCCGTCGCCGAAACCCTTGGTGCGGAATCCGTCACCCGCGTCCTCTATCCGGATGATTCCACCAGCATGGGCCAAGGCCTGCGCTTCCTGCAAGAGTATTTCCTCGTCGCCTGCTCTCTGGCTGATATCGTGCGCCGCTTCCTACGCACAAATACGGACTGGAACACGTTCCCTGACAAAGTCGCGATGCAATTGAACGACACGCATCCGACGATGTCCGTACCCGAGCTGATGCGCATCTTGCTGGATGACGTCAAACTCCCATGGGACCAGGCGTGGGACATCACGCGCCGCACACTTGCCTATACCAATCACACGTTGTTGCCGGAAGCGCTGGAAAAATGGCCCGTGGCATGGTTCGAATCTTTGTTGCCGCGACATCTCGAAATCATCTACGAAATCAACCGACGTTTTCTTGGCGACGTCGCCGAAAAGTTTCCTGACGACAGGCAACGCCTGGAGCGCGTTAGCCTGATCGAAGAAAAGCCCGAACGCAAGGTTCGCATGGCGAACATGGCGATTGTCGGCAGCCACAGCACCAACGGCGTGTCGAAAATCCACTCGCAATTGCTGCGCGAAATCACGGTCAAAGATCTTGCGGAGATGTACCCGGAACGCTTCAGCAATAAGACCAACGGCGTGACGCCGCGTCGCTGGCTGGCACTCGCCAACCCCGCGCTCTCGAGCGTCATTACCGGCGCCATCGGCGAAGGATGGATCACGGATCTCGGCCAGTTCGACAAGCTTCACTATTTTGTGGACGACAAAGCGTTTCGCGACGCCTGCATGAGCGCCAAGCGCCAGGCCAAACATAACTTTGCCGAGTGGCTCCAGTTCACGTCCGGTGTTTCGGTCAGCCCGGACACCATCTTCGATTGCCAGATCAAGCGCATCCACGAATACAAGCGTCAGCTCTTGAATGTATTGCGCATCATCGTGCTGTACAATCGCGTGCGCGAAAATCCGAATCTGCAAATGCCGCCCCGGACGTTTTTCTTCGCCGGAAAGGCAGCGCCGGCCTATCATTTCGCGAAACTCGTGATCAAGCTGATCAACAACGTCGCCGGGACGCTCGATGGCGATCCTGCGACGCGCGGTTTATTGCGCGTTGTTTTCCTGCCCGAGTACAACGCGTCGCTCGCCGAGCGCCTCATCCCTGCGAGCGACGTCTCCAATCAAATTTCCACTGCCGGTTATGAAGCCAGCGGGACCAGCAACATGAAGTTCATGATGAACGGCGCACTCACCATCGGCACGCGCGACGGCGCCACCATCGAGATGTACGATGCCGCCGGGGAAGAGAATTTCTTTCTCTTTGGACTGACTGCCGCCGAAGTCGCCAGTAGCCGGGGTTGGTACGACCCTCATTGGCACTACAATCACGAGCCCGAAACTCGTGCCGCGCTCGATCTCATTCAATCCGATCACTTCAGCCGCAATGAGCCAGGCGTGTTCGCGCCGCTGGTCGACACCCTGCTTGCGCACGGCGATTTTTACATGCATCTGGCCGATCTCACGTCCTACATGAATGCCAATCAGCGCATCAGCGACGTCTACGCCAACCCGGACGTATGGGCGCGCAAGGTAATCTTAAATTTAGCGGCCTCCGGCAGATTCTCCAGCGACCGGACCATCGCCGAGTACGCTACGGAAATCTGGAACGTGAAGCCATGCCCGATTCTCTAGAAACCGTCTCGCCACTTGCCGGAAAACCTGCACCGAAAGAACTCCTGGTGGATCTCGCGCGCTTGGAGCGCGATTACTTTGAACGTCGTCCCGACGTTGGCGATCCCACGCAGCTTGTGGCCTTCGGAACCAGCGGCCATCGTGGATCGTCCCTGCGCGGCAGCTTTAACGAAGCGCATATCCTGGCGATCACGCAGGCGATTTGCGAATACCGACGGGCGCACGGCGTCGATGGTCCTATATATATGGGCAAGGACACGCACGCGCTCTCGGCCCCCGCCCAGCGTACCGCGCTGGAAGTTCTAGCCGCGAACGGCGCCGAAGTGATCATCCAAGAGAACGGTGGCGTGACACCCACACCTGTCATCTCCTGGCTGATTCTCGCGTACAACCGCAATCGCCAGGAGCATCTTGCCGATGGCATCGTCATCACGCCGTCGCACAATCCTCCCGAAGATGGCGGCTTCAAGTACAACCCCACGAACGGTGGTCCCGCCGATACGGACATCACGAGTTGGGTGCAGAATCGCGCGAATGAAATTCTTCGTGGTAACAATGCTGCTGTGAAGCGCATCCCCTGCGCCTCCGCGTTGCAAGCTGCAACCACGCACCAGCAGGATTTCGTCACGCCCTATGTTCGCGATCTCTCGAACATCATCGACATGGCCGCCATTCGCGCCTCGGGTCTCAAGCTGGGCGTTGATCCACTGGGCGGCGCAGCCGAGCCTTACTGGGACCCGATCAACGCCATCTACGGCCTCAATATCGAAGTTGTCAATCGCGTCATCGATCCTTCGTTCTCGTTCATGTGCGTGGATCACGATGGCAAGATTCGCATGGATTGTTCCAGCCCTTACGCCATGGCGGGGCTCGTCGCGCTGAAGGATAGATTTCAGGTTGCATTCGCCAACGATCCGGATTCGGATCGCCACGGCATCGTCACGCCGTCCGCCGGGCTCATGAATCCGAATCACTATTTGGCCGTCGCCATTCAATACCTGCTGACCAATCGTCCGCAGTGGAACACGAACTCAGCCGTCGGTAAAACGCTCGTCAGCAGCAG
>CAITIX010000453.1 GCA_903892565.1 uncultured Acidobacteriia bacterium | reverse complement strand
GAACGCCGGCATGAAGTATATCGTGATCACCACCAAGCATCACGAGGGCTTCGCGATGTTTCGCTCACCCTCGAGCGATTACAACATCGTCAAAGCCACCCCATTTGGCAGGGATCCCATTGCGGAACTCGCTGAGGCGTGTCGGAAACACGGAGTTGTCCTGTGCTTCTACTATTCTCTGGGACGCGACTGGGAGGATCCGGACGTGCCGACGAACTGGCCCGTCAAGGGTGGCCGCAGCAACACGGTTGACTTCCCCGATGAGGATAAGAAGGTCTTCGCCCGCTATTTTGAGCGCAAGGTGAAACCCCAGGTGCGCGAACTCCTCACCCAATACGGACCCGTCGGCGTGCTCTGGTTCGATACGCCGGAACTCATCAGCGCCGCTCAGAGCCGGGAACTGCGGGCCATGATCCGGGAACTTCAGCCCGATTGCATCGTGAACGAACGAATCGGAAACAAAGCGGGCGACTTCGCTGTGTCGGAACAGAAGCTCGATACCGATTCCGGCTTTCGTCCGTGGGAGTCGTGCGTCACGCTGAGCGGCGGCTGGGGTTTCAACCGTTTCGACCACAGCTGGAAGACTCCGGAGGTTGTCGTCCGGCAAATGGTAGACGTCGCCAGCAAGGGTGGAAACTATCTTCTGAATGTCGGGCCAACGGGTGAAGGCGAGATGCCGGCACCCGCCCTCGAACGTCTGGCTGCAATCGGCCGCTGGATGCAGGCAAACGGTGAGGCGATCTACGGCTGCGCGCCCTGGACGGTTCAGAGCGAGTCGCTCGGTGTAGCGTCCCGCCCGGCGCCGAAAACGCCGACGGTCGCGAAGCCTGAGAAAACCGCGGCCACCATGAAGGATGCGCTGAACGACACGACCTCCCAGGATACGCGTCCCGACCTGCGCTTCACAGCGAAGGGTAGCACGGTCTATGTTTTTGCCCGGAGTTGGCGGTCGGGTCAGCTAAACGTGAAGAGCTTGTGTTCCGCCCGGGGCAGCGTCAAAAAGGTGACTCTCCTCGGGAGCGCAGCACCGATTACATGGCGGCAGAACGAGAACGGACTGGCACTTACGGTGCCGGAACGCAATGAGGTTGAAGTGCCTGTCACGACGTTCCGGGTCGAGTTCTAAGTCCTGAGTGAAATGGAACACCAGCCCCAATCAAAATCGCTAACCGGCCCGTGACTGTGTCCAGCGACCTGATCCATGTTGCCGCGTCCGACAAATGACCTGAACCCGAAGTGCCACATGAATAACAAAATGAATTCAACCAAGGTAATTATTTTGGGCGCGTTATTGCTCGCCAACGTGTGTTCGGCTGTGCCGACCAGCGAAGCGGAGGGCTTGAAAACGGAATCCGTTTCGCAAGGCTCCAGCCCTTCCGGCGGCAACCAGCCGGCGCGGCTTGGTTGGTTTCAGGATCAGGCGCTCGGGATGTTTATTCATTGGGGCGTGGACTGCCCGCTCGGCTCGGTCATCAGCCATCATCTCGTCGGCTCCACGCGGGAATATCAAGACCGGTTTTACCGCGAGATGCCCGGATTTTTTGATCCCGAACAATTCAAGCCGCACGACTGGGCGCGGCTCGCGAAACTGGCGGGCATGAAATACGTCGTCTTCACCACCAAGCACCACGCCGGCTTCTGCATGTGGGACACCAAGACCACCGATTTTAACGTCATGCACACGCCTTACGGCAAGGACATCACGCGCGAGGTGTTCGACGCCTTCCGCGCCGAGGGCATCGCCATCGGCGTCTATTTTTCCCCGGACGACTTCTGGATGCTGCATCAGCAAGGCCATCCGATTTCGCGAACGCGGCCCGAGGCGAATCCGACCAACAATCCCGAGCTGATGCAGCGCAATCTCGCGCAGGTCCGCGAACTGCTGACGGGCTACGGCAAGATAGACATCATTTTCTTCGACGGCGAACCGGCCCAGCTCAAGCAACTCGCCTGGAAGATTGATCCGTCCATCATCGTCACGCGCGGCGAAATCAAAACGCCGGAACAAAAGCTGCCGGGCAAACCGTTGCCCGGCCCGTGGGAGGCGTGCTTTACGATGGGCACGGAATGGCCGTTCAAGCCGACCAACGAAGAATACAAATCCGGCACGGAACTCATCAAAATGCTGATTGAGACCCGGGCGAAGGGCGGCAATTTGTTGCTGAACATTGGCCCCGACCCGGATGGCGTGATTCCCTTCGAGCAAACGCGCCGTTTGCGGGAGCTGGCGCTATGGATGCTCATCAACCGCGACGCCATTTATGATGTGCGGCCCTGGATCGTGGCCAACGAAGGTTCGGTGTGGTTCACGCAAGCGAAGGAGACGAACACGGTTTACGCCCTTGAAACCAAAGTGCCATGGGAATGGGCGACGTGGCGGGAGTTAACGCTGAAATCCGTGCGCGCGACGGCTGCCACCCAAATCGAGATTGTCGGGCAGACCGGCGACAATCGCTGCTGGGCCGACGAATCCTGCAAGGCCACCTGGCATCAGGACAAGGACGGCCTGCACATCCGCGCCATGCCGGTGCAACGGCTTTACACGGACTGCAAATGGCCAAACCCGATTGTGATTCGCATCACCCAAGCCCAGCCCGTGCCGGAAGCGGTGCCGGACATTTTAGAAAGCGGTAAGAAATAATTTTCCAAGTTGCTCTGCATATCATTCTCTAACCTCATTTCAAATTTCATGAAACCAATCAGTCCACATTCCCTCGCGCTTGGCCTGCTGCTGTTGGCCACGGCCCGGCTTCAAGCGGAAACCACCACCAACTCTGCGCCGGCTTTGGCCGGTGAAACAAATGCGCGTCCTTCGCTGGCCATGCTGCGCGCCGAAGACGCGCCAGTCAGTTCGTTGCCCAGTGAGACGGCCGCCCAGCGCGACGCGCGCATGGCGTGGTGGCGCGAGGCGAAATTCGGCCTGTTCATTCACTGGGGAGTATTCTCCGTGCCGGCGGGTGTCTACCAAGGAAAACAAGCACCTAAAGGCTCCATTCAATTTTCCGAATGGCTGATGTGGAGCTGTCGTATCCCCGTTCAGGCGTATCGGAAGTTTGCGCCGCAGTTCAATCCTGTCAAATACAACGCGGAGGACTGGGTGAAGGCGGCCAGTGACGCGGGGATGAAATACATCGTGATCACCACGAAGCATCACGACGGCTTTGCGATGTTCGAGACCAAGGCGAGCGACTGGAACATCGTGCAGGCCACTCCCTACGGCAAAGACCCGCTTAAAGAGCTTGCCGAGGCCTGCCGTAACCACGGGATCAAACTCGGCTTCTACTACTCGCAGGCGCAGGATTGGGTCAACGGCGGCGCTGTCGGTCTCGGTAGCATGGGCACGAATG
>CAITIX010000452.1 GCA_903892565.1 uncultured Acidobacteriia bacterium | reverse complement strand
GAAAAAGCGGGTAAGAAGATCGGGGAACACGCGGCTGGTGCATCACGCGAATTTATTGATCGATCACACCGGCTGGGCGCGCCGCCAAGCGAACAATTCGGGCGACGGATTTCCTGGCATGGATCCGACGAACGAGCGCACCGTGTTCGAGCCCGATGACGGGCATTTTCTGTTCTGGAAACCCGGAGGATCCTCTTACGTGGAGCCCGACGGTTTCGCTTGGAAGCTCGATCCCGGCAATGAACTGGTGCTGAATACGCACATGCAGCCCAGCGGCAAGCCCGAGCAGGTGCGGCCCTCCGTGGGCCTCTATTTCACCGACAAACCACCGCAACATTTTCCGATGCTGGTGCAATTGGAGCACGATGGATGGCTCGATATCCCCGCAGGAGTGAGCAATTTTCGCATCGCCGACGATTTTCGAATGCCGCTCAATGCGGACGTCCTCGCCGTGTATCCTCACGCGCACTACCTGGGAAAACTGCTCGAAGGATTCGCGACGCTTCCCGATGGAACGCGCAAAGAGCTGATCCGCATTCCGGATTGGGATCCTGCATGGCAGGGCGTGTATCACTATCGCGAGCCTGTGTTTCTTCCCAAGGGTTCGGTGGTATCCATGCGCTATCAATACGACAATTCGACGGCGAATCCGCGGAATCCCAATAGCCCGCCGAAGCGTGTGGTGGGTGGAGATCAAGCGACCGAGGAGATGGGGCACCTGTGGTTGCAGGTGTTGCCGAGAGGTGACGGCGATCGCCGCAGAGAACTGGACGAAGCCGTGGTGCGGCATCGCGTGGAGAAATATCCCGAAGATCTGCCCGCGCATTTGCAATTGGGTGCGTTGCTGTTGGCGCGTTCGGATCCTGCGGAAGCTTTGAAGATGGGCGAAGCGGCGGTGCGCTTGCAGCCCGAGAATGCGGAGACACACAAGCTATTCGGTGCGGCGCTCGACGCGCTGGGTCGCGTGGCCGATGCGGCCGCGCAGTTCCAAATCGCACTGCGCTTGAAGGCCGACGATTTCGATGCGCGTTTCAATTTGGCCAGTGTCCTGGTGAAATTGGGCAAGCTCGACGAAGCCAGCGAAAAGCTGCGCAATGCGAACGCTGCGGCGAATCCGGCCAACATCGGCTACGATTCCGTGGGCTGCGCGGTGCACGTCGATCCGTTGCAATTCAATCGTCCTCGTTTGACCGAACTTACATGGACGTCGGATATTTTTGAATACAGCGACACGCCCGCCGGATCGAGTCCTTTCAAGCTCAACGTGGATTCCACGTACGTCCGTTTCACGGGGCGCGGCTTTGGGCCGAATGACCGGGGGGCTGCGCTGACGATCGCGGCAGTGATTCAGAACGCGGGGCATTCGTTCGAGGATGACGCCATCGGCAAGATTGCACCTTTTCGTGGCTTGGGAATTTATCTCTCCTCGCTGCAGCCCGCGTTATCCGATCAACAGCACGGCGTTCGCTTGAACGCGCCCGCGGCAGCGTTCCCCAAATTTGGGAGATTTTTCGAGAACGTCAACGGGCTTGGCTTTAGTGCGAAAAACATCTACTCGCGTCAAACCCTGGCCACGCCCTCGCCCGACAAGCCGATCTCGATTCAGTGGATCGTTCGCAAGATGGCAACCACGACAACTCCACCCGCGAATCTTTCGAAAAATCTCGCAGGGGAATGGATCGCGCTCTCCGGCAGGTTTGTCCGCTGGAATTTTCAAATCGCGATCGATGGGGCCGCGTTCGACGTTGCCGATTATTATCTGCCGCTGGAGAAGGCCGAATTCATTTCCGCGCAGGATCCTCTGTCTCTGGTACCGGAACATTTCGGCTCGGCGACGCAACTTCTGCAATCTCAGCCCACTCGCGTAAAGTTCCGTGATCTATGGGCGTCCGACGG
>CAITIX010000451.1 GCA_903892565.1 uncultured Acidobacteriia bacterium | reverse complement strand
GCGACCGTTAGGGAGCGGACCGGATGACGGCCTTGTCTTTGGGAAGGGCCGCTAGCTTCCGATCCCGCCCAGCGCGACGTACTTGATCTCCAGGTAATCGTCCATCCCGTACTTCGATCCTTCGCGTCCTAATCCCGAGGATTTCACGCCGCCGAACGGAGCAACCGCCGTGGAGATGATTCCTTCATTGACGCCGATAATTCCCGATTCCAATGCTTCGGCGACGCGGAAGATCCGGCCGACATCGCGCGCGTAAAAATACGCGGCGAGTCCGAATTCCGTATCGTTCGCCAGCGCGATCGCTTCCTCTTCGGTCTTGAAGCGGAACAACGGAGCGACGGGGCCGAAGGTTTCTTCGTGGAACACCATCGCCTGGCGCGGGACCTCCGTCAGAATGGTGGGCTCGAAGAATGTGCCGCCCAGCTTATGGCGCTTGCCGCCCAATGCGATCTTCGCTCCGTGCTTCACCGCGTCGGCGATGTGCTCTTCGACCTTGAGTACGGCGTCGGCGTTGATCATCGGACCTTGCGTCACTCCGTCGTCGACACCGTTGCCTACTTTCAACTTGCTGACGGCCTCTTTCAATTTTTCCGTGAACGCCTCGTAGACGCCGTCCTGTACCAGGATCCGATTCGCACACACGCACGTTTGCCCCGTGTTGCGATACTTCGACGCCAGCGTCCCTTGTACGGCGGCGTCCAGGTCGGCGTCATCAAACACGATGAACGGAGCGTTGCCGCCCAGTTCCATGCTCAGTTTTTTGATCGTCGGTGCAGTCTGCGCAATCAACTTCGCGCCCACTTCCGTCGAACCGGTGAACGAAACTTTGCGCACCAGCGGATTCGTCGTCAACTCTTTGCCCACCGGACCCGAAGGTCCCGTGATTACGTTGCAGACGCCCTTGGGCATGCCCGCGCGTTCACACAACGCGGCAATCGCCAGCGCGGAAAAAGGAGTTTGACTCGCCGGACGAATAATGGCCGTGCAGCCGACGGCCCACCCCGGGCCCGCCTTGCGCGTGATCATCGCTGCCGGAAAATTCCATGGCGTGATGGCGGCGAAAACACCGATCGGCTCCTTGAATACGAGAATCCGGCGGCCTTGGGCGTTCTGCGGGATGGTGTCTCCGTAGACGCGCTTGCCCTCTTCGGCGAACCATTCAATGAAGCTCGCTGCGTAGACGATTTCGCCGCGGCTCTCCGAGATCGGCTTGCCCTGTTCAGCCGTCATGATCTGCGCGAGATCCTCTTTGTTCTCGAGCATCAGATCGTTCAGGCGGCGCAGGATCGCCGAACGTTCGCTCGCGAGCAGCGCTCGCCACGCGGGATAAGCGCGATTCGCCGCTTCAATCGCACGGCGCGTCTCGGCTTCGCCCAATGCAGGGACTTCGCCCACGAGTTCGCCATTGGCGGGATTGCGGACTTCGATGGTCTTGCCATTGTCGGCGGCCACCCATTGTCCGTCGATATAGTTGGCCTGCCGGAGCAAGCTGGGGTCCGCGAGCCGCAAAGAGAGGGTTGCCGTCGTCTGCATGATGAAGTCTCCTCAAACTATTCTACAGGTCAGCGGGTGCCGCGACGGAGATCAGTGGCACTCTCGGATCGCCTGCGGCAGGAACGTCAAGAGTTCCGTTGCCAGCACACACTGCTCCGTGAGTGCCGCTGCCGCAAATTCTCCCGCGCGCCCGTGGAGCCACACCGCGGCTCGCACCGCGAGCGCGATCTCGTTCGGCCACTGTGCGATCAATCCCGCGATCAATCCCGTGAGGATGTCTCCTGCGCCGCCTTTTGCCATAGCGGGCGATCCCGTGGGATTGATCCACACATTGCCGTCCGGGAACGCGATCAGTGTGCGGTAGCCCTTCAGCACCAGGCACACGTTATGTTTCTGGGCGAACGCGCGCGCCACGGGAATTCGATCGTGATCGGCGACTGCCTCGCCGCTGGGTGTGCCACTTGTTCTACCCAGGAGCCGCGCCATTTCGCCCGGATGCGGCGTCAGAATGGTTTGCACCCCGAGTCCCTGGAAATCCGTTTCCGTACCGTCTTCTTTTGCCAGGCTATTCAGCGCGTCGGCATCCATCACCGTCGGGATCGTCAACTTCGGCACAGCCGTTGCTCCGAGCACAGTATTTGGTACGGCCGATTCGAAGAGCAGGCGCGATACCAGCTTGCGGCACTCACTGAGTCCCGGGCCAATCGCCAGCACCGTTTTTCGATGGAGGTCGATGTCGTCGAATTCCTCGGTCATCAACTCGGGAGCAAGACGGGACGCGCTGGAGCACGCCACCGTGACTAATCCCGCGCCGGATTTTAACGCCGCAAGTCCAGCCATCGCCGCGGCGCCCGTTTTCCCGCGAGCTCCGCCCACTACGAGGACATGTCCGAAAGCGCCTTTATGCGCATCGATAGCGCGCGGCGCGAACAGGGGGCGGAAATCCTGCGCTTCGGATAACGCGAGGCCTGATTGCAGTAGGTCATCCGCAATTCCGATATCGGCGACGATCAGTTTACCGATGTTCGACGCGCGCGTGCTCAATAGCATCTCGACCTTGGGAGCCGCGAACGTTACCGTATAGTCCGCACGTACCTGCATCGCCGAAGGGAGATCCACCGCGACGATCTTCGCCTTGGGAAAATCTTCGTTGATTGCCCTGATTAGTTCGGCGTAGCGCCCTTGCACGGGCTCGCGATATCCGGTGCCGAGCAGCGCGTCGACGACGATGGTCGCGTCCCGGTCATAGGCAATCGCTACATCGTTGACGTTCACCACTTGCAGTTCGGCCACGCGGCGTTCCAGTAATTGCGCCAAAACCTGTCCGTCGCCGCCGTTGTTTCCGGTGCCGCAGAAAATCACGATGCGCTGATCCACCAGCGGAGAGAACTCGTGTTGCAGGAATTCGAACAGGCAACCGCCTGCGCGCTCCATCAGCGTTTCCACAGGAGTGCCTCGTTCGAACATCGCCAGGTCGGCCGCGCGGGATTGCGCGTTGGTTACGACTCTCATGCCAGGGGCCCCGTAAGCATTTTCTCGAGCTTGCGCAAGCCGTCCGATTCGCCCATGACGATCACGTGGTCTCCGGCGGCAATCGCCAGATTGGCGACCGGATTGAACAAAATGCTGCCATCCGCTTTGCGAACGCCCAGGACGATGAGGCCCAGCTTCTTCTGGATATCGACGTCCGCCAGCGTTCGTCCGGCAAAGGAACTGCGCGTGCTAACGCTGACTTGTTCAATGCTGACGTTGGGTCCAACGCCCGCGGACGAGAAATCCATGAACTGTTGCACGTGAGGTTTGATGAGCGCCTGCGCCATGCGGTGCCCGGTGCTTTTATAGGGCGCAAGAACAAAATTCGCTCCGGCGCGCCGCATCTTCTCTTCCGAGGTTTCTTCATCCACGCGCGCCGAAAGCTGGAGCAGCGCGTTGATGGATTTGGCGGAAAGAATCAGGAAAAGGTTGTCGGCGTCGGATGCCAGCGTGGCGATCAATCCCTTCGCTTTTTGAATTCCCATTTCAATTAGAACGTCGTCCCGCGTGGCATCGCCCACCACCGCGAGCATTCCCGCGTTCATGGCGCGCTCGACACGCTCTTCGCTGTGGTCGATCACCACAAACATTTCCTGGGCTTGGGAGAGTTCCTCGGCGGCGCCGCGCCCCACGCGGCCAAAGCCGCACACAATGAAATGATTCTCTAATCTGTCGATCATCCCTTTCACCCGCCGCTTTCCGAAGTATTGATTGAGTTCGAGTTCGATCACCGTTTGCGTCATGGCGCCGACCGCCAACAACATGACGGTGACGCCAAAAAAGATCACAAACGAATTAAAGATGCGCCCGGCGAGGCTGAGGGGGAGGATCTCGCTGTACCCCACCGTCGTCACGGTGATCAGCGTCATGTAGAACGCGTCGAACAGCGGGTAGTGCTCGATCACCACAAAACCGATGGTGCCGAAGGCGAGCGTTGCGACGATTGCAATCGTGATCAGGATCAGGCGCCGTCGCAAGTGAGGCATTGCTTCTATCTTATATAGTTTGGCCTCTATCCATTGGCGACGCCGCTTCGGGAACGCGGCGCAGCGTTTACTTTACAACGGTTTTCGCCACGGCCTCATTCGCGAATTCGTCTTTCACTCGCACGGCGATGGTGGCTTCTCCCGTGCCGCGTTCCACCTGAAAGCGATAGTCGTGCTCTTGCGAATCGGCCAGCCGCGTGGTGGGCTCCACCACTTTCCATTCGCCGCCGTTGAACGAATACTCGGCCTTTTCCAAAACGCTCCAGGCGTCCTTGGCATGAAACCGGACGTCGATCTTGGCGCCGTTGATTGTTCCCCCTAGGCCGCTGATCTCGGGCGACGAATTATCGATCAGGAAGCGCTCGCTCTCGCGCGATGTGCCCAAAGCCTGTTCCGGAGGATTCGCCGGAGCGTCGCTCGCGGTGACGCGCAGATAATATTTGCCGTCGGGGAATGCCGTGGAATCCCAGCTGTAGTAGCGTTCGCGGATCCCGTCTTTGAGTAGCTTCCAGGCGGTTTCTCCATCGCCGCGGATTTCGATCTTGAACGTGAGGGCGTCGCCATTTTCATCCGATGCCAGCCAGCGTGCGCCGACCTGTCCCTTCGAGAACGTGAGCGCGGGAGTTGCTTCGGTTGCGGTGCCGCTCGCTGCAGGTGGCTTCTTCCCGAGCGCAGGGAGCGTGATCGTTGAGGCTGTCGTGGCCGCCGCGGCAGGGGCCGGGAACTTGTAGTTCGCCGGAGTGATCTCGATGTCCTCCACCACGGGTGCGACGTTGCGCATTTCGTAGGCGGATGCCACGTCGTACAGCTCCGTGCTGCCGGAGATCGTCGCGCGGTATTGCAGGAAGCGAGCGGAGGGCGAGGCGATGCGCTCGCCGTTGAGCTTCGCCCACGGGCTCCAGTCTTTTTGCGTGCGGCTGACGTTGCCGCTGCGCGTTTCAAACGTCACGTTGCCTTGACCGCGTTTCAGCGATGTCAAACGTCCCCAATCGGAAAATCCTCCCGCGTCGAAAACGTCACTGTCGATGGTCCCGGAAGATTCCGTTTCCGGACCGATCGAGAACACTTCGCCGATGTTTCCTGTGGCCGCATAAATCCTGCCGCCCGGCCCGGCGCAAAATGCCGTCACCTGCGCCGGAGAAAGATCGGCAAGCCGTGTGTAGGCGCGGTCTCCATCCATGCGATAAATCATCCCGCGATTCCCCGTGCCGATCACTACGTGTCCCTGCGCATCTAACGCGAGCGCGTAGACCACATCGAGTGCGTGATTCCAAATCTTGCGCGCGTAGCCGTCCTGCTGGATGCGATAGACTTCGGAGCCGCCCGGAATCGCCGCCGTGGGGTTCAATGTCGCTGGTGCGGGCGCTGCTCCGGCTCGTGCGGCTGCTGCGTTTGCCGCATTTACGGCGGCATCTGCTCCCGCCGCTGCCGGAGCGCCCGGCGCTCGAGCCGCCACCTTGTTGCCCGTGCCTGCCGCATAAATCATTCCGTCGGCGCCCACGGCCAGCGCGGTAATCTCGCGCTTGGGAGCTTCATACAAAACGAAGCCCTGCCCGGCGGGGGAAATGCGCAACACCAGTCCGCTGGGCTCCGTGCCGACAATCAGGTTATCGTTCGCGTCCATGGCGAGCGATCGTGCATGCGCTTCTTCCGTTCGATAGAACACTGAGCCCGCACCTGCGGGAGTCACGCGATGGATCTCGCCCTGATCTCCCGTCGCCACGAACAAGTCGCCATTCTTGGCGAATGTGAGCGCCCAGATGTACTTCGTTTTGGGATCGTAAAAAACTTCCGCCTTGCCGCTCGCGTCCACGCGATAGACTTTGCCATCGGGGGATGTCGCCGCGTACACACGATCTTGTTTATCGATCGCCACCGCCTGGATCGCGAGCCCGTCGAGTTCGGCGAAAGTCTTCGCTTTTCCGTTCGCGTCGATCTGCGCGAGCTTGGCCTTCGCTCCGCCGATGCCGCCGCCGCCCGCATAGACGTTGCCCTTGGAATCGCGCGCAATGCTCCATAGGAACGTGACCGACGCGTCGTATAGTTCCTTGACTACGGGCGCAGGAGCCAGGCGTCCGTCGCTCGAGAGCGAAAGCTTGGTTATCGTTCCGCGCTCGAAATCGGAGGCATCGGATTGGTCCCACGTTCGCGTCTCAACGGCGCCCAAGGGCGCAAGAGTCGACAGCAATAGTGCTAGAACGCGCGAGGTCTTCATGGATGAGTGGCCTACTTTACCGTGATCCGCAGCGCATAGTTGCCCGTGACCACTTGATCGAATGGAATGGATTGCTGTACCTGCGTGCTATCGGCCGTGCCGCTCAAGGCGCGGTTCGCGGTGCGTTCCGTTTGCAGAACGTTGATCACCGAAGGCGGCAAGTCCGGCAACGTTTTATCGTCCGCGTAATACGTCGGGCGGCTTTGCACCAGCGCCACATACAGGCGATTGTTGTCGCGCTCCTGATTGAGAAGGGAGATCGTCTCGGGAATATCGATAAAGCGCGTACTGCGTAACGCGGCTTCCTGGGTGCGATCCAGCGTTTGTGCATCGGTGAAGAGAATCCGATGCTCGCCCTTGGGCATGCCTGCCGGGATTTTTACGGTCACGGAGCGCTCGATGGTCTCTCCGCGATACGGACGCAAGTACACTTTCACGGGCACTTCGGTTCCCGCTTCTACTTCGGTCGATGGCGTCCACGCGTTATCCACGAACAAGACGCGGCGCGTGGGTAGGATATCGATCGTGGCATTCACCGTCTTCAACTTCGGCGTGTTCACGGGATTCAAAAACAGCTTGTTGAATTTATCGCCCCACCACGCAGCCAGAACCGTTGGCAGCGGTATGGGCGCTTCGCCCGGAGCCACCATTGTGGATACGTGAATGTTAGGAGAACCGTTGAGCGTGACGTCGCCCGTCATGCGATAGGTCATCTCATCCGCGTACAGATTCATCTGCTGCAAAGAATTGCTCAGCGTGGCGGACATGAGGAATGGCGTCCACTTCTGCTGCACGGAAATGTCGAAGTTGAGCTCGCGTTCCTTGATCACCATCTCGTGTTCGTCCAACGCGCGAACTTTCACATGCACAGGGACGACCGGAGCTTCCGCGCCCAGTTCGCCCATGATGCCGGTGTAGCGATCCTGCTTCAGCGCGCCGACGATCTCCGTCGCGTTGCCCATCTTGTTTGGTTGATAGCTGGAGCTCAGCACGGTCAGAATCTCGGCCCGCGTCATCGGCATATCCACCGGACCCAGATCGAAGAACTGGTGGCCAAACGCGAGCACGCGCTTGCCGTCGTTGTACGTCACGGTGCCCATGCCGGTAATCGACATGTCGCCGGATACAAGCACTCCGCTGACAGATTCGCCCGGGAGCAGTGCATTCTCCCACCCTGCGGCGGGCTTCGCCGTGAGCTTAGCTGCGCTCGCTCCGCCTTGCACGGCCGTGATCCCCATCTGGCGCAACAGTGGTTCGTAAGTGGAGAGCGTCTGCTCCGTGAATCCCGAGAACACCAGCGGCGTTTCGATCGGCGTGAGCATCATCGAACGCGATGGCAACGAAGCATTCGCGCCCGCTGCCACCATTTGCGCGTAGAGATCGCCCGGCATTTCGCTGGCTGCAGAGGCGGCCTTCGCGCCGGGAATTTTATCGGGCGTTCGCGCATCGTTCGGAACGGAGCGATCCAGATCCTGAATTTCGAGCATGGATTCAATCGGCGTGATGCCACAGATGGCGTCCGGCGAAAACTGGCTCAAGCGCAGCGCCACCGCGCCGATCAGCTTGCCGTCCACATAAACCGGGCTGCCGCTCATGCCGCCTGCGACGCCGGTCCCGATGGCCTTGCCGCCCATTTTGCCGACGATGACGTCTTGACGCGGGCCCATCGCGTTGCGCCAAACGCCGATGATTTCGATCGGCACCGGCTCGGGCTTCATCCCTTGAAACACGGTCCAGGCGGTTGCCTGCATCCCGGCCTTCACGTCCTTGAGTGATAGGATCTCCGGCTTTCCGGCTTTCGGCGGGGTTAACTCCGCTCCGGACGAAATTCCCGCTAGTAATAGCGCCACCGGCACAGCCGCAACAAGCCAGGTCTTCATAAGAATAAAGCCACCCGTCTACATTATCTATCCATTTGGCGCGGAGCACCCCGGGGGACCGCGACGGGGAGATCCGCTAGAATCGAGAGGATGCACGGCGCAGCGGCCGTGCGAATTGAAGGAGCCCATTCCATGAAGATCGCCCGCGCGCTGGTTTTTTGGTGCTTCGCTGTCGTTGTGCCGTTCCATCTCGCGGCACAGACCAAGACCCTGGATATGTATGTGATCGACGTCGAAGGCGGCAACGCCACGCTGTTCGTTTCGCCCACCGGTGAATCGCTGTTGATCGATGCCGGGAACGCCGGCAACCAGGCCGCGCGAGACGGAGCCCGCATTGCCGAGGCGATGAACGCGGCAGGCGTGAAGCAAATCGATCATTTAATCGTCACTCATTGGCATGGCGATCACTACGGAGCCGTCGCCGAAGTCGCCGCGCAATTCCCGGTCCGCGAGTTTATCGATCACGGTCCCAATGTCCAACCCGGTGCAGGACCGGACGCGTTCATCAAGGACGTTTACACGCCGCTCGCGGCCAAGGCCAAGCACACCGTTGCGAAACCCGGCGACAAGATTTCAATGACAGGCGTGGATATCCGCGTCGTCGCCTCGGCGGGCCAAATGATCCAGAAGCCTTTGCCGGGCGCGGGCAAGCCGAATCCGTATTGCGCGGACTTCAAGCCAGCGGAAGCCAATATGGAAGATCCGATGTCCGTCGCCGTTCACGTCACGTACGGCAAATTCCGCACCGTTCATTTGGGCGATCTTTCCAAGAACGAAGAATTCAAGTTGATGTGTCCGAATAATCTGCTCGGCACAGTCGATGCGTTTCTCGGCTTGCATCATGGCGTGGGCAGCTCGAATTCGCCGGTGATGGTGCATGCGTTGCACGCGCGCGCGGCCATCATGAACAATGGCACGCGCAAGGGCGGAGATCCCGAGACGATGAAGACCATCCATTCCGCGCCCGGCCTGGAGGATCTGTGGCAGTTGCACTTCTCCACGCTCAGCGGCCAGGAGTACACCGTTCCCGGCATGTTCATCGCCAATACGACGGACGCGCCACAGGCCATGCCCATAGATCCGGCAGCGGCTCCCGCACCGGGTCCCGGAGCACCGCCGCCGCCCGCTCACAACGGCAAAGCGTATTGGATCAAGGTCTCCGCGCAACCCAACGGCACTTTCACGGTGACAAATGCGCGCAACGGGTTTAGCAAGACGTACGTGCCGGGAACTTAGGTCATGAAGACAAGACGCAATTTCAAGTGGGTAGATGTGTTGTTGTGTGCCGCGTTCGCGGTCACGGCGTTCGGAGCTGGAGTCCCGACGTTCGAAGTCGATGGGTCCTGGCCGAAAATCCCCGCGCAATACAAGCTGGGCGACGCATCCAGCATCGCGATCGATGCGCAAGATCACATCTGGGTGCTGCATCGCCCGCGTACGCTGCCAGCCGATCAAGCTGGCTCGAATCAAACAAGCAAAACAGCGCCGCCTATCATGATCTTCGACGCCGCGGGCAACTTCATTCGCGGTTGGGGAGGCGCTGGCGCAGGCTACGAATGGCCGGAGCGCGAGCACGGCATTCACATCGACGCGAAAGGTTTTGTGTGGATCGGCGGCAATAATTGCCCCGCGCGTGCGCTGCCCGGCCTCAAGCCGGTGGGCGACGTGGCGCAGCTCCAGAGCCAATTGGGGCTCACAAACTGGGTACGGGAGCGCTGCTTGAACGGGCATGCGATCCCGCTGAAGGTCCCTACGCAGTGGCTGCGTAGGGGGG
>CAITIX010000450.1 GCA_903892565.1 uncultured Acidobacteriia bacterium | reverse complement strand
CGCGCTGCGTCGCTTTTTGGCTGCGACGATTGCGCCTAATGATTCCATTAAGAGCTTTCGCCACAGCTGCCTGGTGTCACCCAGACTCCGATTAACGTTACGAAATCGATTTCGAGGTCTCTCGTCGCCAATGTCCGTATAGTCACCGCACGCAAGGCTTCAAGGGCCTCCGAGAGA
Organism: uncultured Acidobacteriia bacterium; assembly: GCA_903892565.1. Classification (GTDB taxonomy): domain Bacteria; phylum Acidobacteriota; class Terriglobia; order Bryobacterales; family Bryobacteraceae; genus Palsa-187. The sequence continues at coordinate 53,194 of CAITIX010000450.1, read as the reverse complement.
TCAGCATCATTAAAGTTTGCAACGCTTGCTGGCCAGCAAGAAAACTTGTTACGCCGGGAGGGTAGCAGAGGCGTGATGGTTTGAGTAGAGTTCGAAATTGGAAGTTATTGACGGGCGGGGAGATAATATCTTCGGGGGTTAAGTGAAGTCTTCCGGCAGGCCGGCACGCCACGCGAGCTACGTGGTGCACCAGAAGCAGCGTTTTGAGGCTTCGGCCAGAGTCGGGCATTGCTATTCACAAACTCAACTTTCCGCAGCTGACTAAATGTCCCCTCCGAATGCGCCCGGGCGCACTTCCGAACGATGAACCTAAACACGGCGTCCGCGTTAGGTGCGAAACGGCCAAACTCCTACTCGGCTAATTGCCTCGGTAGGCCTGGATCAGAAAGTCCTTGGCACGTTCCAATTCAGGCGCATTGCGCACGCGGATTTCCAGATCTCCAGTGCCGTAGTGTCCGGTTTCGCTAACGTCTCTCGTGAATCCTTCTTCCAAACGGACCATGGACGGATCGACTTTAGTGTAGATGAGCATGTCGCCGGACTGGGGATGCACTTCGACGCAGGCAAAGTTCTTGATTCTGCGGAAAGCTACGTAGTATTTGAGGTGTTTTTCCTGAACGTCATCGCCTAGCGCGAGGAGGTAGGATCGCAGAGACTCCCAGAGATCTTGGAGCTCGGTAGAGCAGAGCGGGAGTAGGTCGCCGAAGCCTTTGTACTGGGTCTTCGCCTTGCCAATGTCGGAGACCGTGACGCCTGGCTCCGACTGGGTCGTAGCAGCAGAACTGGCGTTTACTAGTTCTAGGAGCAAGAGCCCGTCCCCATAACGTCGGTAGCGAAGGAGCTCGATGTTGCGATTGATCTGCTGAACAGCGTGCTCATCGAACTTGGTGAAATCTCCAGCGATGCAAAGGAGACGTGGGCTGCTCCATTCGATCCGATCGGCGACGGTCGAGCCCAGCTTCTTCATCGCAAGTAGGGTGAATTCACTTTTGTGGTCCATCAGCCAGTCCAGATAGTACAGCCCCTGATTGATCACATTCTCGTTCAGAGTTCGCTTGTATTCGATGATGACGGGACAATTGTTGTCGTCGAGTCCAAGCGTGTCTATGCGACCTCCGTGTGTCTTCCCCGTCACGTATTCCGTGGCGAGGAATCGAACGTCGAGGAAGGCCTCAAGATGCTTTTCAAGCATTGATTGGAGGGATTTCTCCACTGCGACGGATTCGGCAGGTAGCTCGGCAACTGAGCCGCTGTCTATTCGGAAGAGTTTTATGTCAGCCAAGAGACTATTGTACGGGTAGGACGCGCGATGTTGAAGCCCGTGGTGACCCGGCAGGGCCGTTGGTGCGGGGGATTTTGATTGATGAACAGCAGATCCCTCGACTATCGCTCGGGATGACAAGGGTGGGGATTTGTGAGACGCATGAGTTATGTGGGATGTCGGCGAGAGCCACAGTAAAGGGGCTACGGGGTTTGTCGGAACGGGACCGAGCAGAAGCTCGGTCCGCAGGGCAGAAGCCCTGCCCCACAAGGCGGGCTGAAGCGCGCAGCAAGCTGAAGCTTGCCACATAAGAAACAGCAGATCCCTCGTCGCTTGATTGAAAAACGCACAACGCATTCGCTGTGCGCTGGCGGTCGCTCCGGATGACAATGTAGGGGATAGAACGGAAAACGGGGGCCGGGTGGGATGTCGGCGCTGATCCGCTTCCTCTGGTCGCGGCTCGGGTCCGATAGAGATGGTTTTGCGGCTTCGGTTCGCGCTCTTGATTCTGACTGCTGACTCCTGACTTCTGTCTACTTGCCTTACTTTTTCGGGCTGAGACTTTTGTAGACCGCTTCCACGAATTTGTCGGTGGTCCAGAAGCCGGTGGTGGCGCCGTAGAGAGGATCGTAATCGCGCGTGGGCTTGGCGGCGCGGACTTGTTCGAGCGTCATGCCCTTGAAGACCATATCGCGGATGCGGTCGCGGATGATGGTGGCCATGTCGCGATATTCCACCACGTCGGCTTCGTCGCACAGGCGTCCGTGGCCGGGGATCACGTAGGTTCCGCCTTCTTGTTTGTCGGCAGGCACCGTCATATCGATGATCCGATTCAAGGAATCCAGCAACCCGTTGATGCTGCCGCCGCGCTCCAGATCCACCACGGGATAGCCGCCGGGGGTGAAGATATCGCCGGTGCTGATCACATCCGAGCGGCGGAAAAACACGATGCTGTCGCCATCGGTGTGCGCGGCGGGCTGGTGCAGAATCTGAATGGCCTCGCCGTTGAAGAATAATTCTTTCTTCGCAGTAAAGTATGTGTCGGTGGGCAGCATGCCGAACGCGAGCGCCGGCTTTTGGTCGGACATGCGCTGTTGCACGCGCTCATGCGCGATGATCGACGCGCTGTTGCCGATGTCGGTCGTGGTGCCCGCGAAATTGCCGCCAGCGATGATGGATCCGGTTTTCGCGAGCGCTTCATTGCCGCCGGTGTGATCGCCGTGCGCGTGCGTGTTGATGATGTAGCGCAAGGGGCGGTCGCTGATCGTTTTAATGGCCGCCGATACTTTGGCAGCCATCGGCGCAAAGGACGTATCCACCAGCAGGACGCCTTCTTTGCCGGCCTGCACGGTAATGTTGCCGCCCGCGCCCACCAGCATGTAGACGTTGCCTTGCACGGGCAGCACATGCACCTCGACGTTATCGAAGTTCTGATTCTGCTGCGCACATACTATGCCCACACCCAGCGCCAGCGTCGCGATCGATCCGAAAAACAATTTCATCTGCATGGTCCCCACTACTTCTGTGTCGCCATCTTCAGCCGGTATTCCGGATACATGGTTTCCGCGCCGCCGCGCGCCGCTTGCTCCGGCACGCCGTACCGTTCCGGAAATTCTTTCAAGAACGCATTTGTACCAGGCAGGTGATGCGGCACGGCGCCGAGAGGCCGATCAATTTCCACGACCGCTTCGCACGGATACGGGGCGATCGCTTGGCGCGGGTCGGCCTGCCAATCGGTGGTGCGGATGAACGGCTCGGTGAGATAGACGGGATCGGTGATGATCACCGCGTCGGTCAGAAATTCGCCGTGACGAATGAAGTGTTCGGTTACCGTGGCGCGATCGCTGCGCGGAATGCCGTTGCGGCGGATCCAGCCGATTTTCAAATGCGTCGTCGTGACCGTCAGCATGTCGCCTTCCCACTTGCCGGTGGAGAATCCTTGCCAGGTGTGCGCGGCATACTCGGGCGGATGCGGACGGCCATCCATCCAAATGGTGCGCTCGGGCGCTTGCCAGGAAATGTGCGTGTGATAGGCGATGACCTTCTGCGAATCGGTATCCACTTCTTTCCAGATACGCAGGTTCGCGGGGCCGCGCACGCCGTAATCGGAAGGATGCGGCTTGCACTGATGCTCCGGCAACGTCAGCAGCGACGCGTCCCAGCTATCGCCACGAAGACGGGCAGCGTCGGTGATGGGGAGGCCGAGGTAATCGCCGATATCGGGGCCGGGGATGCGCTCGGGCTGATCTTCGTGGAAGCGCGGAGCCCATTCGCCCACGGGTTCGTACTGCGCCCACAGGGGAGCGGCAGAGAAAACCAAAGTAAGAGCGAGCGGGGCGCTCAGGATCATTTTTCTGTTCATGTGCAAACTCTCCACTTACAAGCTAGCGCAATGCGACTGCCGCATCATGCCTACGGTACTGAAATCCAATGGGGTGGGGATTGCAGAAAAGGGTTACGGGTGAACAGAATTGTGACTCGGCGGGGGGCAGATCGAGAGCGTTTACGCGCCCAGACGGATGCGGCTCAAGGTGTTGAGTAGATCAAGGCGGGCGCTGTTCATCTCAAGATCGACGCGCTCTAGTATGTGGGTCAGGTACCGGTAAAACACGAGAGACGTGAGGCCGAAGAGAAGGCCGAGGGCAGTCGGCAGCATCGCTTGTGAAAGACATTCTGACACTGCCCCGAGAATTGCGCCCTTGCTGCCGCCTAAGCCCACGAAAGAATTCGCTATTCCCGCGGCAGTCCCTAAAAATCCTGCGAATGGCGCGAGGACAGCGATGGTCGCGAGATGGTTCAGTCTGCGTCGCATGTCCTCATAGGCGGTCGCCGCGGCGCGGCGCGAGGCTCGATCAACGGCTTGCAGGATTTCGGTCGATGGCATCGCCCCTCCTAGAAACCAATTGCTGGGACGATTGTGCGCCAATTTCCCAAAAAATGGAAGGGGCCGGATGTAGTCCCTCAGCCCTGCTTGCGATACACGGCGGGCGAAAGGCCGACCTGACGCACAAACCAATTCGACAGGTGGCTTTGCGAGGAGAAACCGCAGGCGAGCGCGATCTCGACGACGGGATCGGCCGTGCTGCGGAGCAGATCCTTGGCGCGTTCGATGCGGCGCGAGAGCACGTACTGATGCGGCGACTGGCCGAACGCCGTCTTGAATGCGCGCGGCAAGTAGAGCGGGCTGATATCGACCTCGGCGGCCATGCGCTCCAAGCTGAGGTCGCCATCGAGATTCACTTCGATGAATTCCATGAGGCGGCGCATCTTCCAGCTCGGCAGGCTGGCGGCGGTTTGCGGGATCGTGCCTCGCTTGGATCGCGAAGAATGCGTGGCCGCCAAATGCACGGCGATCATCTGCGCGAGCGATTCGATATACAAGCCGTCTTCGCGGCGCTCCCGCAGTGCGGTGGCGGTAGCGATAGCCATCTGCTCCAGGAATGGATCGAGGATGGCGAAACGAGGGACGATCAAGGTGCTGGAGGCCTCGGCGCCATACATCTCATTGACGGCGGCTTCGTACACGGATTGGCGCAGATACACCTGCAGGATTTCGGGAGTCCCGGAATGCTTCCAATGCGTGGAGGCTTCGCCGGGCGTGACGCACATGCGGCGCGGACCGATCAGAGCTTGTTCCTTGCGCGCCCCTTCCACTTGGCGCATGACGTCGGTGGGGCGGCTGAGGTGGTAAATGAACGACGGATGCTGGATGGGCGCTTCTTCGGCATCCAAGGGACTCTCTTCGAGAATGGCCGCGTAAAGGGAAGTCCAACCAAGCTCCTCGGAGTGAGAGACGACACGATTGGCAGTGCGTCCAGCGCGCCCGTGCGTTTCACGAATCCGAAATATTGGACTCTTGGCAAGCATCATATTACTGGACCCCTTACTGCACCCAACAACCGACTTCTGAAGCTCCCGAACAGGGGGATCCCTGCGAGGGCTCTCCAGGATCTACTGTATCGCCACTGGGACAGGACGGCAACCGGGAGAGAACCGTACACAGGAAAGAGGAGTCAGACCCGGAATCATGAGGTACGGCGGACCGAACAACAGATCCCTCGTCGCTGCGCTCGCTCGGGATGACCAGGCTGTTGAGTACGCGAAAAAGGGCTGAGGACGTCATCCCGCTGACTCTTCCCACAAAAGCCCGGTGATCCCGAATCCCCCCTCCGTTCACCGGCGCGCAGACGGCACGTCCCTCGTTGTTTCGCTCGCTTGGATGGCAGCCCACGTTAATCCGCGTGGAGTTTACGATAGTTTCCCGCGTGGAAGAGCAGCGGACGGCCGTCGCGAGCTTCGAAGTGTTCGACGTGGCCGATGTAGAGCGTGTGATCTCCGGCCGGGTGGACATCCACCACGCGGGCGACGAAATGCGCGACGGCCCCATCGATTACAGGGACGTCGTTTTTGTCGACGAAAGGAATCTGAATGCCTTCCACTTCGCGTCCCGCGAAGTGATTGCTGAGCAGCTCCTGTTCTTCGGCGAGCACGCTGACGCCGAAATAGCGCGTCGTGGGAAGCAGCGTGTGCATGTTGGCGCGGTTATCCACCGAGATGAGAATGAGCGGCGGGTCAAGCGAAACCGAGACGAACGAATTCGCGGTCATGCCGTGAGTACGGACAGAATCGCGCGTGGTGACGATCGTGACGCCGCTGGCGAAACGTCCCAACGCATTGCGAAACTGGCGCTTGTCGAAGGCCGGTGCTTCCACCGGCCGCTTGGATGCTTCGGTGCTGTCCATCGTGCTATCGATGACGATTCTCCCTATTTTGCGAACTTACGCATCACCAAACTGATGTCGTCGGGATTGATGAGATCGGGCACCGTCCAGCCATCCAGATTGTATTCGGACATGCACTGCTCGGCAAAACCTTTCATCTTCTGCGCTTCGCCCATCATCTCCGCCACGTGGATGACTTCGGTACGGATGTTTTCATTATTACCGAAATAATTGCGTTCGTAGAGCGAATGGCGTCCGCCGAATTCAGAGCCGAGGGCGTCCCAGATGAGCTTCATCAACTTAATGCGCTCTTCCGCGTCGTAACCATTGGAACCGCGGGCGTAGGGATCGAGATACTTGCGCACTTCGGGATTGCGCATGTCATTGGAGTGCGAGGGGAGATAGATCAGCGCGCTGGCGAGGACGTTTTCGACGATTTCGCGCAACTTGCTATACAGATTGTTCGAAGCGACGCGGTAGGCGAGGCCGGCTTCGATGTCGGGCGAGACGTAGCCGGGAGTCCAGGGCGACACCTTGCGGGCCATGGCTTCCGAGAGCGCCCAAATCATGTTGCGATACGAAAGCACTTCGCCGACGGCGGCTTGGACGCCACGGAAATCCTTGGAGCCCGTCGATTCGATGCCCTTGAGCAGGAGGCCGCCGATGAAGTCGAGCTTCACGGCAAGGCGCGTGCAGCCGTGGAACATGAAGCGCGGCAGAAATCCGGAGCGCGGGAAGAAGTTATTGACCTTATCGATGTCGCCATAAGCGAACACGTTTTCGTAAGGCACGAAGACTTTGTCGAAAACGATGATCGAATCGTTTTCGTCCAGGCGGCTGGAAAGTGGGTAATCGTAGGGGCTACCCATGGCGGTTGCCATGTATTCGTAGGACGGGCGGCAATAGAGCTTCAAGCCGGGCGAATCGTTGGGTACGATGCAGACGAAGGCGAAATCTTTCGTCTTGATCGGTAAGAGTCCGTTATTCGCGATGAAGTTGTAATGCGTGAGAGTGGATGTGGTGGCGACGACTTTCGCGCCGCTGATGATCAACCCGGCGTCGGTTTCCTTTTCGACGTGCATGTACACATCGCGGACCTCTTCCAGTTGCTTGTTGCGATCGACGGGAGGGTTGACGATGGCGTGATTGACGAAGGTGACCTCTTCGACGACTTTCTTGTACCAACGGCGGGCGTTGGCGTCGAAGGGATGGTAGAAATCAGGATTGGCGCCGAGCGTAGCGAGAAACGCGGCCTTGTAATCGGGACTGCGGCCCATGAATCCATAGGTCATGCGAGCCCATTCGGCGATGGCATCGCGCGAGCCGACCATTTCTTCCACGTTGCGAGGAGCCTTAAAGAACTTCTGCGTATAGCTGCCGTTACCGGTTTCGGTAGGCGCGCAGAGCTTATCGTGATGCTTGGGATCGTGCAGCCCGTCGTACAAGCGCGCCAGCATGCGAGCCGTATTGCGGAACGCGGGGTGCGTGGTGACGTCCTTGACGCGTTCTCCGTAAATCCAGATCTCGCGGCCGTCGCGCAGGCTTTCGAGGTACTCCGCGCCGGTGTAGGGCTTGGAGCGGAAGACCGGAAGCTGCTCGGTCGGGAGGGCGCTTTCGTTGGTGGCCATGGAATCTCCTAAACGTATTTCCTAATATTGCGTGTCGTGACGAACCGAATTATTATCGCGCGTCTTGCGGCCCGCGCGTTACCTTGCGGAACCACGGTTGAATCTCCGGGGCGAAATTTCCGGCACCGGAGACGTTCCGACCGCCGGGATGACGCTATGGGTCCGCCGTATATACTTTGACGCTATGCGATTCTTCCACAGGAAGGCTTGCAGAATTTCCGCTGCGTGAGCAGGATCATGACTTAAACGCATTTTTGTTCCCCAGGTTTCGAACAAGTCACAAATCTGTTCAGCGACGCGCGATTCTGCAATCTCCCGCTATCGGTATTAAGTTATGTTACGGCGGTTACCTGCATTGGGCAGGGGTGGGGAGATTTGCGTAAATTCAGAAACAAGCCGATGTCGCGCCGCGATTTTGTCGCGGGAACTGCTGTTGCGACTGGCATCGCGAGTGCGGCTTTACGACCCCGGCAGGCGCGCGCGCAATCAACGAAAGTAGCGGAGAGTCCATCGACCGCATCCGCGTTTCCTCTGGACCTGGCCGAATGGAGTTACTTCTGGCTCGGCGTGGAGCGCGCATCGCTCGCCAAGGGAACCGTCGTCAACGGCAAACAAATGTACGTGGAGTACATGGTGCCGCGCGAGGTGCGGCATCCTAACGCGATCGTGATGGTGCATGGCGGCGGAGGGCAAGGGCTGGATTGGATGTCCACGCCGGACGGGCGCCCCGGTTGGGCGGATTATTTCGTGCAAGAGGGATATCGCGTGTACGTGGTGGATCGCCCTGGGCACGGAAGATCGCCGTACCATCCCGACCTGCAGGGTCCGTTTCCGGAGCGCGCGACAACGTATGAAGTGGTCATGCGGCAGTTCACGGCTCCCGAAAAAGTGGCGAAGCCATACGGAGAGCAGGCAAAGCTCCACACGCAATGGCCGGGCACGGGAGCGATCGGCGATCCATCGGTGGATCAAGTAGCCGCGGGACAAGGCGGATCGTTCATCGCGGACCTGGAAGCCACGCACAACATTTGGCGGCAAAGGCTCGGGGAGTTGCTGGACAAGACCGGTCCGGCGATTGTGATGAGCCACTCGATGGGCGGTCCGAATGCATGGATCGCGGGCGAGGTGCGGCCGCAATTAGTGAAAGGCATGATCGGCGTGGAGCCGGCTGGTCCTCCGTTTGGGGCGCTGAAGTGGGGACTGGCGGCATGCAAGCTGACGTACGATCCTCCGGCAAATGATGCGAGCGAAATCAAAACGGTGAAAGTTACGCCCACGACGCCGGGTGTGGATCCTTACTTGATCCAAGCGGAACCGGCGCGGCAGCTGGTGAATCTGAAGAATATTCCGGCGGCGGTTTTTACGTCGGAAGCCTCCTATCACACGGCGTACGACGACGGCAGCGTCGCGTATTTGAAGCAAGCGGGCGTGAAAGTGGATCACGTAAAGCTCCCGGCGCTGGGGATCCACGGCAACGCGCACTTCATGATGATGGAGAAAAACAATCGCGAAGTGCTGCAGCCTATTTTCGATTGGATCGAGAAGAACGCGAATCAAGGCGCGAAGGCCGCGGCGGCTCGCACATCGGAAACCGCGAACACTTTGGAAACCGCAATCAAGACGGCGGGCCACGGACATTTCTGGGTTGGCGTGGAACGTCGCAAGCTCGCCTACGGGACCATCGTCGCCGGGCAGATGTACGTGGAGCATTGGACGCCGGCGGATGTGAAGCATCCGTATCCCGTGGTTCTGGTGCATGGCGGCAGCGGTCAGATGCTGCATTACATGGGCAACGGCGGCGGGCAGGCGGGCTGGGCGCACTATTATTTGCAGGCGGGATATCGCGTATACATGGTGGATCGTCCGGGTCATGGACGTGCTCCGTATCATCCGGATGCGCTGGGGCCGATCGGACCGCAGCCGACTTATGAAACGAGTGCGCAGGATTTCCGGCGCTCGGCAAATGGCCCGAACCGGCGCCCCGGGGGAAAGTGGATGGGCACGGGAGAAATCGGCGATCCGGGCGTGGATCAATTTATGGCGAGCCTGAACGCAGCCCCGCAAGACAATTTGATGGCGCACAAACTGTGGGCGAGCGGCGGCGCAGAGTTGCTGGATCGCATCGGTCCCGCAATCGTGCAAGTGCATTCGGCGGGTGGCCCGTTTAGCTGGATCGTCGCGAACGAAAGGCCGAAGCTGGTGAAGGCCATCGTAAACGTGGAAGGCGCGGGAGCTCCGTTTACCGTGCAGACGCCGTGGGGATTGACGGATGTGCCGCTGGCGTACGAACCGGCGGTGGCAAAGCCAGAGGACTTTGTGACGGTGGAGATCGGGGCCAATAACGGCGCTCCGGCGTACAAGTTGCAGGCCGAGGGAAAAGTCCGCAAGTTGAAAAATCTGGCGGGCATTCCGATTGTGTTCGTGACCGCCGAAAGATCGGGACGCACGCAAGGTCCGCAGGTGGTGGCGTTTTTGAAGCAGGCCGGGTGCGATGCGGAAGAGATGCAGTTGAAAGACCGGGGTATTATGGGCAACGGCCATTTCATGATGCTCGAGAGCAATCGCAAAGAAGTTTTCGATGCGATTCGCGGTTGGGTCGAGAGCAAAGTTTCGTAAGTGACGGGTAGCAGTAAGGGGTAGTAACGGGATTGGTGGAATTTTGCGCCGGTGTGGTCTGCCGGTGCACCGAGAAGGTCAGAATGCCCCCAAGATGGGGTTAGGGAGGTTAGTCCGCATGAAGAAACAATTTCTAATGTGTGCACGTGCACTCGCAGGATTCGCGCTCTTGGTCGCGCTCGCGGGCGTGAATCGGCTGAATGCGCAAGCCACAGCAACGATCGTGGGCACGGTGACGGATTCGTCCGGTGCCGCGGTTCCCGGCGCGGCGGTGCAAGTGAAGAACAGCGGCACGGGGGCCACGCAGACGGCGACGTCCGACACGCAGGGGCGCTACATCGTCCCCGAGCTGATCATTGGAACGTACGACGTATCGGCGTCGAAGATGGGATTCTCCACGGTGAATCGCCCAGGCGTCACACTGACGGTCGGGGCCCAACCAGTAGTGGATTTCTCTATGCCCATTGGTCAGCAAACGCAAACGGTGACAGTCTCGGGCGAAGTTTCACAGGTGGAAACTCAATCGACCGCGGTCGGCACACTGGTTGAGAATAAGCAGATCAGCGAAATCCCGCTGAACGGACGCGACTTCACGCAATTGTTGGTGCTGGCGCCGGGCGTGACGCAGATTCCCACGGGAGCGGCGGGTGGCGCGAGCACGTTCTACGGCAACGGGCAGCGCTACTCGATCTCTGGCGGACGGCCGTCGGGGCAAGCGTACCTGATGGACGACCAGGACATGGTGAATTTCTGGAACAACGGACCGGGCGCGGGCGGCTTGGGTAAATCGCTGGGCGTGGAGGCCATCGCCGAATTCCAGACGCTGACCAACACCTATACCGCGCAATACGGCGGAGCGGGCGCGGTGATCAACGCCTCTTCGAAATCCGGCACAAACGCCTATCACGGTACAGTGTACGAATTCCTGCGCAACGACAAATTGGAAGATCGTAATTTCTTCGACGTACAAAGCGGCGCTCCGCCGTATCACCAGAATCAGTTTGGCGCGAGCATCGGCGGACCGATCAAAAAAGATAAAATTTTCTTCTTCGCCAATTACGAGGGCTTCCGGAAATCGCAGAGCACGACTTCGATCGTGACGGTGCCGGACGCGTGCGCGCATCAGTTTTTGTCGACGGCGACGGCGGCCGGCGGCTGTGGAGCTCCCGTGGCGCAGAACACGAATCCCGTCATCGCGGCGGCGATTCAGAACACAATGGCGCTCTATCCGCTGCCGAACTACAATGCGGAATTGCTCTCGGCCGGAAGTCCCAGCGGAACGGGACAGGCGGCGGTGCTCGATCCGCTGACCGGCCACGAAAATTATCTTTTGGGACGCGTGGACTATAACGTGACGGACAAGGATTCGGTGTTCGTGCGCTACATTGCGGATTACGCCACCCGCGTCGCCGCGACGAACATTCCTTATTGGGCGGAAAACGATACCACGCGCGATCACTTTATTTCCCTCGAAGAGCGTCGTGTGATTTCGCCAACGTTGGTGAACTCCGCGCACGCGAGTTTCTCCCGCACGTATGAAGCGGCCAACATTCCGAATTCGCCCACCGTGGCCAACGGCGTGGTTTCGCAAGGAACCGTCGGCAGCGCCGGGCTCCATCCGCTGCAGTTCTTCGGTAGCACGGCGGCGCGCGAAGACGGAAATATCGCGACGTTCTCAGGCATCACGGCGATGGGCGGCATCACGACGCTGCCGTTCTACCTGGTGCCGAACAAGTATGCTGCCGGTGACGACCTCATTTGGACCTCCGGCGCACACAGCATGAAGTTCGGCGGCGCGGCGACAAGGCTGCAAGAGAATACTTGGGCACCGTTCGACGTGGGCGGCGTATGGACGTTCGCTTCGCTCTCTACTTTTCTGGCCGGGACACCGGCGCAGGTGGTCACCCAGCTCTCCGACCAACAGTATCCGCAGTCGGACGCCACCAAGGATTACCGCTATTGGGCTTTCAACATGTACGCGGAAGATCAATGGAAGGTATCGAAGAAGCTGACCGTCAATCTGGGCCTGCGCTATTCGCCGACCACAAAAATCGGTGAGGTGAACCACGTGGAATTACAGTTGTTAAATGCCCCGTACGGACATACTTGGACGCCGGAAACCAGCAGCACGGAGACCAATCCTTCGCTTAAGAATTTTGATCCGCGCATCGGCGTTGCGTTCGACCCCTTCTCCGATCACAAGACGTCCATCCGCGCGGGGTTTGGAACGTTCCACAGCGTGATCTACTCGCGCGATTTGAACAACTGGCTACAGCCTCCTTTCCTCATCGCGACGCAGACGGCGGCGCAGGGCGTGCAATATTTGGGTACGTGCGCCAGCAGCTGTTCGCCGGTCAGCGCGCCGATCGCCCCAGGCGTAATTCCCACCAACGGTCTGGTGAGCCCGCCGAACTCCAACGACTATTACGTCAGCAACACGCCGAACCTGATTCAATGGAACGTCAACATTCAGCGCGAAATCGCCCCGGAGACGGTGGCGAGCGTGGCTTATATCGGCGCGCACGCCTATCACCTGTTCATGCAGCTGGATTTCAATCCGCCGGTGCAGACCATTGTCAATGGCGTGCAGACGTTCGCTGGATCCACGAACCGGCTGAATCCCGAATGGGGCGGCCTGATCTTCGCCAATTCGATTGCCTCCTCTCACTATCATGGCTTGCAAACTAGCTTGAACCGGCGCTTCTCGCACAACTGGCAGATGCAGGCATCGTACACGTTCTCGAAGTCGATCGACGATAGCTCCGGCACGTACGGTATCGACGGCGGTGGTCTGGCCGTGGCCGGAACCAATTCCACGTGCCTTTCCTGCGATACGGGACTTTCGAATTTCAACCGGACGAACAACCTCCGCATCAGCGGAATTTACTCGGTGCCCAACGTAGCGAAAGGTTTCGTGGGCCAGTTGGTGAACGGGTGGCAGGTGACGGGCGTGTACACATACTTGTCCGGAGCCCCGACCACGCCACTTTCGGCGACGAATCGCGTGTATGCGGGTACGGGCGGCACAGGCCGGCCGAACGAAGTGGCCGGTTGCGATCTGTATACCGGATACAAAACGCTGACGCAATGGTATAACCCGAACTGCTTCACTCTGCAGGCAGCGGGAACGTATGGCAACGCAGGGCGCGACATTATTATTGGACCGAATCTGTGGGGGATGGATAATTCGCTGAGCAAGAGCTGGTCCGTTCCCAAGATCTCCGAACAATTCCGCATTCAGTTCCGCGCGGAAGCGTTCAACACGCTGAATCACCCGACGTTCCAAAATCCGAACAACACGGTTTTCGCGGGCACCGGATTCAACGCCAGTGCGGGCCGTATTACGGCGACCAACAGCACACCGAGGCAGGTACAGCTCGGATTGAAGGTCGTGTTCTAAATTTGAAACCTCCGGCACAACGGACTGACGCCTGTGCCGGATGGGAAGATCTAGAATCAGCGGCTGTCCTTCGGGGCAGCCGCTTTTTTTATCGAAACAGGAAAGAGTTCGAACATGAGAACCAGCACAGACCGCATTTTGACGACGCACGTCGGTAGCCTTCCCCGCCCTCAGGACGTTGTCGATTTACTGTTCGCGCAAGATCGCGGCGAGGAAGTGGACGCGGCGCAGTTCGAGGCCGTGATGACGCGCGCGGTGGACGACGTGGTGTTGCGGCAGGCGCAAGCGGGCGTGGATATCGCAAGCGACGGCGAGATGAGCAAGATCAGCTATGCGACTTATATCCGGCATCGCTTGACGGGCTTCGAAGGCGATTCCGCGCGGCCCACGCCGCAGGATCTGGACGATTTCCCGGAGTATCGCGACCGGTTGGTGAAGGCCGGGCATTCGGCGACGTACAAGCGTCCGGTGTGCAGGGGTCCGGTGAAGGTGAAGGATTTGAAGCCGGTGGAGCGCGACATCGCGCGCATGAAAGCGGCCATGGCGAAGGCTGGCATCGCCGAAGGATTTCTGAATTCGGTATCGCCGGGGACGATCGCAGTGTTCCAGCCGAACGAACATTATCCTTCGCATGAAACGTATCTTGCGGCGCTGGCCGATGCGATGCGCGAGGAGTACGAGTTGATCGTAAAGTCGGGCTTGCTGGTGCAACTCGATTGCCCGGATCTGGCGATGGGACGTCACACGCGGTTCAAGAATTTGAGTGACGAACAATTCCTGCGCTACGCGGAATTGCAGGTGGAGGCGCTGAATCATGCGCTGGCCAACGTCCCGGCGGATCGCGTACGGCTGCACGTGTGCTGGGGAAATTACGAAGGCTCGCACGTGCATGATATGGATTGCCGGAAGATTTTCCCCATCGCGGTAAAGGTGAAGCCTCGCGCGCTATTGGTGGAAGGCGCGAATCCGCGGCATGAGCACGAATGGGAAGCGTGGAAGACGATAAAGCTGCCGGATGATAAAGTCCTGATCCCTGGCGTGATCGGCGCGAATACGAATTACGTGGAGCATCCCGAGGTTGTGGCGCAACGCATCGAACGCTACGCGAACGTGCTGGGGCGGGAACGCGTGATGGCCGGATCGGACTGCGGCTTCGGGACGTTTGCGGGCTTCGGCGCCGTATTTCCGGCGTTCTGCTGGATGAAGCTGCGGGCGATGGCGGATGGGGCGAAAATCGCGTCGGAGAAATTGTGGGGCAGTGGGGCGGCTCGCTAGCGCCCTGCGTCAGAAATTTGGCGCAGCATTCGATGTGGGGCGGGTCTTCCGACCCGCAGCCCGAGCTTCCGCTCGGGCCGATGCCAGGCAGAAGCCTGGCATGCGGAGCAGAAGCTCCGCCCCACCCATGAATGCAGAAAAGGTCTAATTCTTGGCGGCGGGGATAAATTCGGCCGAGGTGCGGCGCGAAACGGTACGGCCGGGCTCGGTAGCGGTTGCTGCGTGATATTCCGGCAACTGGATGGGCTCCAACATCTTGACGATTTCCGCGCGGCGGTGTTCGAACCAGGGCGGCAGCAAGAGGCTGGAACCAAGCTGCATGAAAGGCTCATCGCGCGCGAATCCGCCGGGCGCGTTGGCCGCGCATTCCACCAAAATTCCACCGGGACAGCGGCAATAGATGGAGTGGAAGTAGTTGCGGTCCTTGATCTCGGAGCAATCGGTGTAGCCGAGTTCGTCGTAGATATCCTTCTGCTTCTGGAGCTCTGTGTCGTCGGCGACTTCGAGGGCGATGTGATGCGGCGTGCCGGCTCCGAAGATCCAGGTTCCCTGCGGAAGATCCGGCTCATGGATGAGCGTAACGGTGCGCGCCGCGCCGCCCTTGCCGACCTCGAAGCGATGATAGTTCCGGTCGACGCCGGACTTGCGAAAGCCCAGGGCGTCCACGAAAAAGCGCTCGGTTTCGCCGACTTCGCGGACCGAGAGCACGGCCCCTTGAAAGCCCCGCGTTGCGACGTCTTTCGTGATTTCGTCGGTGGTCCAGCCCACGCGCTTGTCTTCCTCTTCGATCACTTCGAACTGCAGGCCGGAGGGATGCTTGAAGCGCACGAAGGATTGCCCGAAGCGTTCCAACATCCCGGAGTTCTCCACCTTGTGGTGCTTTAAGTGATCCGCCCAAAACTTCGCGGTGCCTTTCGGGATGGTGTAACAGGTCGAGGAAATCTGTCCGGATCCATGGCGTCCGGGAACGCGGCTGTAGGGGAATGTCGTGGTGACAGACCCAGGCTCGGCGTTCGCATTTGAATAGTACAAATGATAGTGAGCATAGCGGCCATCGAACAAGATGGTCTGCTTAATCAGCCGCTGTCCTAACACCTGCGTCAGAAAATCGATATCTTCCTGGGCGCCGCCCGCGCACAGCGTGATGTGATGAATGCCGCTTACCGGATATTCCATAAATGCCTCCCGAGCTTCGATATTGTATCAAGGGCCGGGCGATCCGTCGCTATCAGTTTTCGGACTGCTTTTGCAGTTTTGTAGCTTGTCAGACCGCCCGTTCAAACTTTATTTGCCGCGGCCCTTGGCGCCTTGCGCGATCATGGGGATCGAGATGATCCAGTCCTTGTTCGTGGCGCCTTCGCGAACCACGGCGTAGAGCGTTTTGCGGCCGGGACCGCTGAAGGCCAGGCTGATAATGCCGCGCGGCGTGGGGATCAGTCCCAGATATTTTCCATCGGGAGAGAAGACCTGCACACCGGGATTGGAGCTGACGTAGATGCGTCCGGCGGCGTCGAACGTGCTGCCGTCGCCATTGCCTCCGGCTTCGAGCTTGGCGAACTCGCGCTGATTGGTGAGAGATCCATCGGTCTGGACGTCGAACGCGGCGACTGTGGGGCCGTTCGTTACGTAGACGTGCTTTTCGTCCGCGGTCAGGATGATGCCGTTGGTGCCCAGGTTCTGGCCGTAGCGTTTCACGTTGCCTTTGGGATCGGCATAGAAGAGTCCGCCTTGCGTGAAATAAACGCCGCCCTTGCTATCGGCGGAAATATCGTTCAGCACGCCGCCGATGCAATCCAGAGGATCGCCATCAATCTTATTGGCGAAAGCCTTGCGCTGGGGCGCGAGCTCGTCGATGGAGGCGTTCAAGCCGCGATTGGCGACGAAGAGGACGCCTTTGGAATTGAGAGCGAGCGAGCCGCTGGTATTCAATCCGCTGTAGACGACCGACGTTTTCCCTTTGCGGTCGATCTTCAAAATGTCGCTCTTATCGTTCTGAGCCGTGAGCAGTCCACCGTCTTTGGTGGCGACGATACCGTCGGCGTTGTTGCCGTCCACTTGTAGAACATCGGTCCACTTTTGCCCAGCGGCAATCACGCCGTTCATGGCGGCAACGGAGTATTCGCGTGGTCCGGCAACGGGTGCGGGAGCGGGGCCGCGTCCGGCTGGTGCGGGTCCGCGTCCACCACGTCCGGCCGGAGGAGGAACTTTGCAGGCTTTGAGCACTTCGGGCTCTTTGGAATCCTGCGCGGCTTGTACGCCGGGTCCGGTAGTTTGGCCATTAGGGGGTATGATCTGTGCCCATCCCGTATTCGCAAGCAAAATGCCCATAGTCAGGGCGAGAGTTCGTGTCAGTTTCATGGTTCTCCTGTACCGGAATCTAGAATATCAGCGGATGGCGCGTGAGGGACAATAATTCGTTGCCCGAGACGCACTTTTTTTTGAAGTGCGATTTTTTGCGTGCGCCCGTGGGCGATAGGGCCTAGTATGGTTGTCGATTTTCAGGAGAGGAGACCTCACATGAGTGAGCGGTTCACCGGTCGTTTCTTGACGAAGTTTATTGTACGAGACGCGGTTGCGAGTCTGGCGTTGTTGTCGATGGCGAGCGTGCTTGTTCAAACCGCGAACGCGCAGAATGTCGCGATCACCAACGTCCGCATCATCGTTGGCAGCGGCGCGGTGATTCCGTCCGGGACGATTGTTGTTCGCGGTGGGAAAATCGCGTCGGTGGTTGCATCGGGAAGCGCAGGCTCCGCCGATACGAAAGGATTAAAGGTGATCGACGGCAAGGGCATGAGCGCCATGCCCGGCTACATCGACGCGCACAAGCATGTCGATCGGTTCAATAAGGAGCAGGTGCAATCGCTGCTCGAAGCCGGCTACACCACCATCCTTTCGGCCGGCGGCACCGCCGAGAATAACCTGAAGCTTGTCGAAAACATCGAATCCGGCGCGTTCAACGGACCTCGTATCATCCCCGCTGCATCGCTGCCCGTGATGGCGCGCAGTTTCGAGACCGCATTGGCAAGGGGAGCCCTTACGGGGTTCACTCCGGAAACAGGGCGCGCGGCGATCCGTGACATAGCGGCGAAGGGCATCAAGCACACAGGCGAGATCGTGATGGCTCCGGGCGGTCTGAGCCCCGAGGATGTTGCCACCATGAAAGCCATCGTGGAAGAAGGGAAGGAGAGGGGCGTGCAGATCAATGTGCATGCCGTCTCCACGCCGGCCATGATGGGCGCTGTCAATGCAGGCGTCAACCACCAGGTTCACATGCCGAACAAGGACTTCATGGGCATCGACGACGCCAAGCAAATCAACGCCACGCGCACCATCGTGCTGGGACTGCTCGCGTTTGGAGCGCCGGTCGTCGATCGTTTCTCCGGGCCGCCCGCGCAGGTGCAATTTCCCAAGGACGATTCGCCCCGTTTCCGCGACGGAAAGCCGTGGCCCGAATCGATCGCCGGAGCGAACCGCGACGCCGCCGGCCGGGCGACGGGCACCGAAGCCGGATACACGATCGTCAACGCGCGCACGATCTGGGACGCGAGCAACGGCCGGGCGCTTGGCTGGTGCACGGATCAGAACTACGACGACAAGCTGGTTCTGGAACACGAACTGAAGTCGTACAGCGTGATGTTCTCCATGGCAGACATTTTCCGCATCATCGGGCCGAATACGGCGGAATATCTGCACATGTCGGATCAGATTGGAACGCTGGAGCAAGGGAAGTTGGCGGATATCATTCTGCTCGACGGGAATCCACTGGATGGGATCCAGTACATGTTGCAGACGAAAGTCGTGTTGAAGGGCGGCAAGATCGTCGTCGACAAGCGCAACGTCACCAAGAAGGCTAAGTGACTTTCAACCAGCCGTAGGCCTGAAGTCCGCAGCGTCCGGCCCTGCGGGCTTCACTTGCTCTCACTGGTCTTCGCGGGCTTCGCTAGTCATCATCGGCTTCGCTAGCCATGGCGGGTGCCTTACCAGAGGTGGCCAGGCCGCCAGGCCACCAGTTCCAATCGCCTGCGATGCGCAGCAGCGCGGGGCCGATCACAATGCGAACCAGCGTCGCGTCAATGAGCACGGCCACGGCCAGTGTAAAGCCGATCATCTTGACGACGAGGAAGTTTCCGAAGGTGAACGCGGCGAACACCACAATCATGATGGCCGCAGCGCTCGTAATAAGGCCTGCGGTTCTGGCCAAGCCCTCGGGGATCGCTTCGGTTTCAATCAGCCCGGCTCTTCGGGCTTCGAGGACGCGCGCGACCAGGAACACTTCGTAATCCATACTGAGTCCGAAGACGATGGCGAAGGCGACGATCGGAACCAGTGGGAAGACGCTGCCCGTCCCCACAGGAACGCCGAGGAAGCGACTCCCGTGGCCGTCTTGGAACACTAACACCAACGCTCCGAAGGAGGCGGCGACGGAAACCAGATTCAGCAGGATCGCCTTCACTGCGGCAAAGAGCGAGCGGAATCCAGCCAGCAACGCGATGAGAGTCCCACCCACCACCAACTCCATCACCGAGAGAAAGCGCTGGTCGATAATCGACTCGTAATCGGCGTTGAGCGCCGGGATGCCGCCGATGCGCAGCGTAGCGCCGGGCACTCCCGTGAGCGCCTCGGCTCCGGTCTTGCGAAGCTCCCGCACCCAATTGACTTGCTCGCGCAGGGAAACGGAAGTGGCTGGCAACACCTCCAGCAGAGCAGCGCGTCCATCGCTACTCAGGAACGATCGACGGGTCTCACGCGTAATGCTTGTCAGGAAGGAGCGGTCGCCATCGGCAATCGTCGTCATCGAAATGACGCGGTCACAGCGAGGGTCGCTCGCAAAACGTTTACTGAGACGATCCAGTGCGGCCCAACCTGCGTCGGTTTGCGTGATGGAATCCGTGGGGAGTTCGACAATCACACGCAACGATTGCACGATGCCGGCTCGATCCATTCGTTCGAGATCGTGCAGCGCGTGGACCGATTCCGCTGCTGCGGGAAGCCAATCGCCCTTGGGGAGGCTGGTATCGAGCCGCGTGGCCTGCCAGGCGAGCAACAGCAAGGGAGAGCCGGCCAGAACGATCGCTAGCCAAGGATGCGCGACGATGACTCTGCCCCACTTCCTCCAGCGATTGCCCGTGCGCTCGGCCCCTTGCGCATCCGACCGAGGAACAAAGGGCAAACGACCGGCATCGATGCGCGGGCCGAGCAATCCCATCACGGCCGGAACAAGTGTGTTGGCAAGCAACACACTAATTCCGGCGACGAGAAATCCCGCGATGCCGATGGAGCGGATTTCGCTAATCGGAACGGTTAAAAGAGCGAGAAATCCAATGGCCACGGTGGACGCTGAAATCATCAGAGTGCGGCCGGCTTGACGGGCCGCAATGATCGAGGCTGCGGGTCCGTCTAATCCAGCGGAAATCGCTTCGCGGAAACGGCTGACCATGAGCAGCGCGTA
The DNA here is from genome assembly GCA_903892565.1 of uncultured Acidobacteriia bacterium. Lineage (GTDB taxonomy): Bacteria > Acidobacteriota > Terriglobia > Bryobacterales > Bryobacteraceae > Palsa-187. The sequence goes on along the minus strand of CAITIX010000450.1, from coordinate 32,844 downwards.
GTCGATTCCCAAGCCTAGGCCAAGCATGGTGGCCAGGTTCTGAACCAGGATCGACAGATGCAAGCGCGCGGCCAAGAATCCAGCAATCGCGAGAGTGGTCGCGATGGCAAGCTGGCCAACGGCTAACGGAATCAGCGCGGCGACAAGGCTTCCGAAAGCCACCAGTAGAAGTATGAGCGTCGCTGGAATCACGAGGCTTTCGCCGCGTTGCACATCATCGGCACTGACTTTCCGAATATCGAAATTCAGAGGAAGCTCGCCGGTGAGTTCGAGCTTCACCGCCGGATAACGGCCCTGCAATTGTTTTTGCAAAGCGTTGGCCCGATCATGGAGCTTCGGAACGAGCGACTCCACGGGACCCTCGGTTGACGCGAGGCCCACGAGCACAAACGTTCCTCCGCCTTTTCCCAACCCGCCCTTTCCCACGAAGATGGGGTCGCGCAACTCAAGATGGGAAACGACGCCGGACACGCCGGGCTCTTCTCTGAGGCCCGCCACGATGATGGCGAGTGCCTGCTCGCCGTCCTCTGAATCCGCGGGGGGAAGTCCCTGAGCGACCAGAACAACACGATCCACGAATGGCGAATGAAAACGGGTGGTCAACGCCTCGGTGACAACTTCCGCTTCGCTGCCTTCGACGCGGGTTGCCGTCTCCAGATGGCGTTCGGCGTGAAACGAAAAGGGGAGAACGGCGAGGACAGCAACAAGGACGACCCCGGCCAACCAAAATCGGCGCAGATGCACAAGATTCATAGTGTCAAGTGTGATGCATGCGAGTCAGGTACTACCGTGCCGCGCTCCGCCCGAGCTCGCAACATACAAGAGGCGATGATGCGGTACTGCTAGTGCTAAGGATACACCGCACGGCCGTCACTTGACCATTCTTCGCCTGTATTGAATCTTCGCCTGCATTGGACCTCCGCGTGCATTCGAGCATCCATATGAATCTGCGAAAATTGATGAAGGCTGCTATCTCATGACAGTGAGGAGAATCGATGCGTAACTTCTGGTTGCTGGCGCTGATCGCCGCCATTCCACTGCTGGTTCCCGCGAGTGCCGCGGACCCCCGCCTTGGCTCCTGGACGCCGCTCTCCGCAGTATCGACACTGGATCCGCCGAACAAGCTCACCATCACGGCACTGCAAAATGGAGTTCATGTGGTGATGTCCGGAGAGACCCGCATGGATTTCACGGCGAAGTGGGATGGGCATGAAACGGCCGTGCCCAGCAACCCGGCATTCAACCAAATCGAGCTGCGACACATCGACAAGAACCAGGCCGAGGTAAAAGAGAAGAAGGATGGAGCGTTGGTGGCGACCGTGCGCGATAAGCTTTCGACCGATGGTGAGGAACTCACCACCACAACTACCGTAAAAGGCCGCGCCACGAAGGTCACCGTGTGGACCCGGACGGGAGGCGCAAAAGTTGCCGACAATCGATTCGCCGGCGAGTGGACGCAGGATCTCAGCAAAACGCGTCTGCGGCAAGGCTTGGTGCTGAAGATCGAGGCAGGCGGAAACGACGCGGTCCGCTTCACCGGCGAGTTCAGCTACACCGCGCGCTTTGACGGCAAGGCATACGACTTGAAAGATTCCGTCAACGATACCGTGACGCTGGAACTTGTGGACGCCCACACGGTGGACGCCATTTACAAACGCGACGACAAAGTGGCGCAAAAAGACAGATGGGTGGTATCCGCCGATGGACAGCAGATGACGCTCACGTCAACGGGTTCGCTCGAAACCGGCCAGCGCGTGACCGAAACCATTATCTTTCGGAAACAGCCGTAGTCCCGGCCGTCCGCTCACTTAGCGGACGGATACAACCGTATTCATCTCACGCGGAGCCACGGAAATAATGCCCTTGCGGTGCATAAATTTCAGGATCCCGTTGACGACGTCTTCCAGGGGCGGATCCGGCACGCCCCACTTCGATGCATTGCGCGCCGCCTGATACTCGCTGTTGTCGTAACGCTTGAACTCCATCCCCGAGATGTTATCCACGGAGCCTACCAGGAAGTCCAAGAGCGGGAAGAGCAGATCTTCTTTCCGGCATCTGCGAATCAGCTCGGGCACAAAGTTGGGAACATTGAAAATGTCGAACTGACGACCGGTAGATTTCGTGATCAGGTTCGTGATGTCCATCATGTTGGCGTAATCGTCCCGCACCACATGATAGGTTTTGTTCGCCGTGCCGGGGGTGTTGGAAATCGCGACGATATTGTTCGCCACGACGTCCGCAGGAACGAAACTGACCTGATTCATGGCATCGACTCCGATGCCGTGATTCACCATGAACGCGACCAAGCGAACCGCGATATCGAAGTTGTTGCCTCCGCCCGTCACCGAGGGACTCACCAGAGCAGGCCGGAAAATCCGCGTCTCCAGGCCTTTGCTGCGCGCGTCCGCCACCACTTGCTCGGCAACCCATTTCGACTGACTGTAGCCGAAATCGAGCAGCGCTAAATCTTCGTTGAAGTCGGTCTCGTTGAGGACGCTCTTCACGGCCCATCCGAACACGAAGGTCGTCGAAACGTAGTTGAACGCTTTCGGCCGTCCTTCGAACGCAAGGCGGAGAATTTCGTTCGTCCCCATCACATTCGCGTCGCGCATGCGATCGTAATTGAACAGGTAGTTGACGGTCGCGCCGTTGTGGAAGATCGTATCGATTTCGCCCGCCAGGAATTCCCACGTTTTGGGCGATATGCCGAGGCTCGGCTGCCCGAGGTCGCCGCAAATGGGAACCACGCGTTCCTCGAACATCTGCATTAATCCAGCGGGGCAAGGCCCCATGGATTCCATCGCCGCCCGCAAGCGCTGCCCTGCTTGTTTCTCGTCGGACGCGCGGACCACAACGTGGATCTTCGCGTGCGTCTGCTCCAGCAGGCTCTTCACCAAAAACGGCCCAATAAATCCGGTGCCGCCGGTGAGCAGCACTTGATCCATGACGGGAATCTCAGGCAATGGCGCAGGCGCGTGAGGCTCGAAAACGAGCTTGCGGTCCTGGCTCATCATCTCCCGTTCCGCGGCGCGCTGCTCTTCGCGGAAGGCTGCGAGCGAATGCCGCAGAAGCGTCAATGCCTCTTCGGGAGCCGTCTCCAATTGCGCTGCCATCTGAAATAGCTCGGCGACGCTCACGCGCTGGATGAGGCTGATATCGACCTGCCGCGCCAGCATCTCGGCGCCTTTATTCTTTAAGAGCTCCTTGATCTCATGCATGAATACGACCAGATCCATGGAATCCAGCCCAGCCTCGATCAAGTTATACGTTTCCGTGCCGGTCAGATTGTAGCGGGCTTTCAGCGCATCGAATGACGATTGGCCCTCGCACGCGGCCGCTACGGCGTCCGCGTCTTTCTCGCGCGAAAACTCGGTGAGAACCGTGAACTCGCCTTCGAGCCACATGCGCTTGGCTTTGTGGCGCATGATTTTTCCGGAACTCGTGCGCGGGATGGCACGCGGGGCAATGAAAGCGATCAGCGCCACTTCCACGTTGAGATAATTTCGCACCGCGACGGCGATGGCCAGCGGATCCGGAAGCGCCTTGGGATTCTTCACTTCGGCAACAACCGCCAGTGCCGGCTCACTGTCTTCGTTAATTTGGAATGCGGCGACGCAATGGGTGCGGATGAGCCCTGAAGCCTTCTCCACCACTTCTTCGATATCCTGCGGATAATAATTCTGTCCGCGGACGATGATCATGTCCTTCAAACGGCCGCAGACAAAGAGTTCGCCATCATGGAAGAATCCCATGTCGCCCGTTCGCAGGTAGCCATCATCATAAGGGCTATCGTCCACGAGACGCGCGCGGAACATCTTGAGCGTGAGTTCGGGATTGTTCCAATAGCCCTGGCACTTACTGGCTCCGGCAACCCAAATTTCGCCAATGTGGCCGGGCTCCAGAGAATTGTGCCTCTCGGGATCGACGATCTTCACATCCAAACCGGGGAGCGGCGTACCGCAACTGACAATCTGCGTCGCGACGCCCACTTCGGACGCCTCGGTCGTCTTGCGAGCCTTCCCCAGCGTGACGGCGTTCTTGTTCAACGAAGTAATCTTGCGGCCATGAAGCGACACGGCCAACGTATTTTCCGCGAGACCATACGCGACAAAAAAGCTCTCGGCCTTGAGGCCGTAGGGTTGAAACGCTTCGAGAAAGCGGCGGAACGTAACAGGCTTAACGGGCTCGGCGGCGCACAGCAACACTTTGATGGAGCTGAGGTCGCACCCTTCCAGAGCCTCCGCCGATAGACGCCCGGCGCGCAGGCAATAGTCGTAGGCAAAGTTGGGCGCAGCAGAGGCGGTCGCGCGATATTGTTTGATCGCGTCAAACCACAGGATGGGACGCTGAATGAAATCGGTGGGAGCGAAGCCGTACGTGGTGCCGCCTTGCAGTGCGGGATAGATGTAGCAGCCAATCAGCCCCATGTCGTGATATTGCGGAAGCCAGGACACTACCACCGGATCCGGATGATCGATCACGAGCGGGCCGTTGTGCAAAATGTTTTCGTGCGTAACCATCACGCCCTTGGGCTCTCTGGTGGATCCCGAGGTGTACTGCAGGAACAGGAGCTTCGAGGTCGTGGGGTACGTCTCATCCGAAGTCGGCTCGATGAGATCTTCCGTAACGATCCAGGGCAGCGCCGAGATGTAATCGACATCGACTCCCGATGCCGCAACGCCGCTTCTGGCAAGGTTGGTTTTGAGAGAGCTTTGATATTCCCGGCTGGTCAAGATACCACTCGCCTGGCAATCCTTGGCGATGTGGATCATCTTGAACAACGCACTCTGAAATCCATGGGAACTGGGCGGATAAACAGGCACGGGGATCAAGCCGGCGCGCACGCAGCCGAAAAACGCGCAGATCATTTCGAGACCCGGAGGATAGGCGAGCAGAACGCGGTCTTCGGCCGCAAAATGCCGTTCTTTGCGTAAATATTCAGCGATGGCCTTCGTCCGGCGAAGGAACGATGCGTAAGTGTAGCTTTCGATCTGATTGCCGTTCAGATCGAGAAACGAATAGAGAAGTTTGTGCGGGTGCTCATCGCCCAGTCTATCCAGCTTGTCCAAAATCGACGCCGTCATTCAGCGCTAACCTCCAAGGTCATATGAGAAAACTCGCAACTACTGAAAATATGCAACGCCTTGCTACTCCTCGTACCCTGGTGCTGCGAAAAACGATTGCATCGCGGAGTTCGGATCTTCGGACGGCGGAATTAAGATTGCAAACCGACTTTAACAACAGAGGCATAACTTATCTGTAACGATGCGTCGCTCGGTGCGGCCGCGCGGACAAATTTTTCACAGCCCCACAGGCCGCTCAATCGCCCCATGCAAAACGCCATGGTTCCGTAACGATCCATCGGTCCAGTTTAGCAGAGCCGAATCACAATGCGACGTACCGGGCTCGCCTCAGCGGGCTTTTTCAAGGCTCCGAGGGATCCGAATTCCCTTGATTCTCTTTAAGTTTTCGCGCTAACATCGAGGTTTGACGCTGCCCGCGGCGGGGCGAAAGTCCGCTGCTGGCCCAAGCTCCCGCAGCTACCCACCGGTATGCGCCGAGCTGGCGTGACAAGGATTACGGAGGGGCCGGTGACGTCCGAGACCCAAGTATTAACCCATCTGAAACCGGACATTGATGATCTTGTGCCGCATGAGGCCTCGCCACGTCAGGTCGCGGGCGATGCCGCCGGTGCGGCTTCCTTCCCCAAAGTTTTACGCCGGCGCCTCGAAAAATTCTTCGCCGACAGCAACATTTCTCCCAAAGCCGACCCTGCGATGTGGACCAAGATCGCAGTGGGTCTGGCCGTGCTCCTGGGCAGTTGGATTGCGATATACGCGCTCAGGCCGGATTCCTGGCGATTTACGATCCTGTACCTTTTAGGCGGCTTGGCGCAAACATTCCTGTTGCTGAACATTGCGCACGACAGCAACCACAATGCCATCTCATCCGTGCCGACGATCAACAAAACGCTGAACTATGTCTTCGATCTTTGCGGAATCAACTCGTACATGTGGCGCATCCTGCATCATCGCGGCCACCATTCCTGCATCAATCTGCACGGCGAAGACGATGCGCTTACGGGACGCGGCATCTTTCGTTTTACGCCGCATGAACCGCGCATGCCCTGGCAGCGATTCCAGCACATTTATGGACTATTCTTTTACGCGCTGTTCTCGCTCGACTATGTTTTTGTGAGGGACTTCGAGTCTTTCTTCCGGCCATCCCACGAATATCTGAGACGCACCAAGCATCCGGCGAAGGAATACGCCATCCTGTTTGCGAGCAAGGCGTTTTACATTAGCTACATGCTGATTCTGCCCGTCATGGTGCTGGGTAGATCGCCGCTCCTGGTGGGCGTGTCGTTCTTATTGGTTCATTTGATCGTCGGTTTGACGGTCTCACTGGTATTCCAAACCACGCACACGATCGACAGCACTTACTTTCCCTCGGACCGCAGCGAGTTTGACAACGGCGTGTATCACATCTTCGCGACCACGGCGGATTACGCGACGGAAAATCCGCTGGTCGGTTGGCTCACCGGAGGACTGAACCATCACATCGCGCATCATCTGTGCCCGTTCGTTTGTCACACGCACTATGCGCCGCTCACCCGGATTGTGAAAGAGACCGCCGCAGAGTTTGGAGTTCCCTACCGGCAGCATCCTACGATGACCAAGGCCATCCGGCATCATCTCTTGCTGCTGAAGCAGTTGGGGAATCAAGATTCGCTTTGAGCTGCCATACTTTATCTTTTGAACTGCCATACTTTATTTGAGGTCTGACGTTGCCGCAACCCATACCCGCTGTCTCCCGATTTGAGTCCTTCGCCGATTCGCGCGCCATGGCCGCCAATCCGGTGCAGGTGTTGTCCAAGTACCTCGCACAGTATGGCGACACGTTCAAGTTCTACCTGGGCGGCTTGAAAGAGGCCATTGTCACCACGAATCCAGCCGTGATTCAGCACGTCTTGAAGACGAACGCGGAGAATTATCAAAAGTCCCACATTCAAGTGAAGCGGATGGGCCATTTCCTGGGCAAAGGTCTGCTGACAACGCACGGGGAACCCTGGAAGACACAGCGGCGGCTAATCCAGAAGGGTTTCGATCGAAAACAGCTGGAAGTTTTGTCGTCGATCATGCAGGACTCTCTTCAGGATTCGCTGAAGGGGTTCGACAAACAAGCGCGCATCGGCCCCGTCGACATTTATCCGCAACTGATGAAGATTACGTTCTCGATGGTGGCGCGCTCGCTATTCGGCGCCCGCCTGAAGGACGACGACATCGAGCTCATCAGCCATACGATTTCGACCGTCCAGGAGTTCATGGTGCGGCAAACCATTCAGCCCTACCTGAATCCCTGGTTCGCCGCCTCCGGCGAACTCCGCAAGCACGAAGAGATGCGCGCCCGCGCCGATGCCATATTGATGGGATACATCAAACGCCGCCGCCAGGAAGCGCCGGGCAACGATCTCTTGCAGATCCTGATGGACGCCCGTTACAGCGATGGCGAAGGCATGAGCGATGAACTCATCCTCAGCGAGAGCATGCAACTGCTAGTCGCGGGCCACGAAACATCGTCGAATGGCCTCTCGTGGCTTTTTTATATTTTGAGTTCGCGTCCCGAGTGCGTCGAAAAGCTGCGGCAGGAGTTCGATTCCGTATTGGGCGGAGCGCCTCTCACGTTCAGTGACGTGCCGAAGTTCGAGTATGCGACGCAGGTCATTCAGGAGACGCTGCGCCTCTACCCGCCGTTTTGGATGGTCGACCGGATGGCCGTGGCGGACGATCAGGCAGGGGACGTCGCCATACCCGCAGGATCCACGGTGATTGTTTTTGTGTACGGCGCGCACCATGCGTCGCGTTACTGGCAGAATCCCGAGGCTTTCGATGAGGAGCGCTTCACGAAAGCGAACGAAAAGCTGCACGCGCCCTTCACGTACCTGCCCTTCGGAGGAGGACCGAGAGGCTGCATCGGGGGCAACTATGCGATGCTGCAGATCCTGATGATTTTGGGTGCGCTGCTGAAGAAATACGATCTACAACTGACACCGGGACAGACGATTGAACCGCGCCCGATGGTCATCCTGCGGCCGAAGAACGGAATCCGTATGAGCTTTACGGAAAGTAGCGCGCACGACGCAGGCAAACTCACCGACTGTTTGCCCTAGCGCGAATTACGCCACTCTTTACCGGGTGATCATCGGCTGACTCTCTGGATGTCTCCGCCTGTACTCCACGGCTCTTGCCTTGTACGTAGGATCCAGGTTTAGCAAAATGTCGGCTGCCGCCGGACCAATCACGCCCCCGGCCTTCGCTCGTTCCGCCGCATCGCGAAATCCACCGTTGTACGGAATTTCAGCTCTTTCCACGCGCCCGAAGGATTTCCCGACTACGGCCAGTTTCAATTTGCTTTGCGGATCTCTGGAAGCACCATTGAATCGGATTTCCAAATCCACTTGGTATTGCGCACCGGCACAAGGACGCACAACGTGGTAGCCCAGTTCCGTCCAGCGGTTGATCACCGGGCCGTCTTTGGGATACGCTTCGTCATGATCGAGGTTCTTCTCCGAGCCCGTTCGTTCGTACATCCGAACGTGCAGACAGATGGTGGATTGCGCCGGGGCAATCGGAGCGATAACAAACGCTCCGAAGGCAAAAGCAAACCATAATCGGCCGCGACCACAGCTCATCATTCCTGTCCTTCGATCCTGTCCTTCGATCCTGTCCTTCGATAATACCGCCGGAAGCAAGTGGCGCACTAGAATCTATGTTCGGAAGACCAGCCAGCCGCTGTCGTTAAGGCACGCGCACGTGAGTTTTTTCGCTCGGCGCGCTAGAGCGATGGCAACGAGACCGGTACCCATCAGCGCCATGGATGCGGGTTCCGGAGTGGTCGAGGTCGTGGTGCTGATCGGCGTGCCGATTGACCAGTCGTCGCGATCCGGGCTGCCGGGAGCGTCCGGGCCGAAGCCGAAAGCTACTGTGGACAAACTATCGAAATTGGTAGCCGTCAGTCCGTTAATGGTCAGCAGGAAGGTGGCGGACTCGTAAAACATGGTTTCGTCGCAGCCGCTGCCGATTTCGTTGGCCGAACCAATCGACGTTCTTCCAGCACCGGTATACGTGCCGTTGTTACTGGGTGCGCCGACAATGCTGTAGGGGGCCGTCTTCGCCACGCAACCGCTGGCCACCGGACCCGCAGGCGTCACCGAACTGAGCTCAAAACCAGAAGTGCCCCACCAGCCGGAGCTCTGATACGTAAGCGCCCGAGGGGGAACCGCTGGCGTATGGATTCAGCGTCAGTGCCGTGTTATCTGCCAGTCCCGAAACCACTTGGCCGCTTGCTCCCGTGGCCGAACTGCCATTGAGGCTAGTCAGCCCACTGAAGGCAAACCCGATTTCCGCCAGATTCGGAGCGTCCGAGATGGGATTCTTGGTGGTGTCCGTGAGGGTGATGGAAAGGGTATTCGGCCCTACGTATGTGAAATCGGCGGTTGCGCTCGCCGGCTGATTGGCGTCCGTAAGAAAGCTGGTGCCAAAACTTAAGGTATCTGCCTGAGCGACGGGGAAGCATGCCGCCATCGCAAGGATCGCAAGCGACGAATACGCACGCCCATTGAAATATCGTTTTGCCTTTTGGTCGGCGCTGGTGGATAAGCGGTTCATGTCTTGAATCTCCTTGGATGTTTCTTTCCGATGGATTCAATTTACGGAATAGACACGATGCGTACTATGGCCATATTGGTACAAAAACGTTCCAAGCACGGAAATGTAATAGATGGTCTATGAGATCTAGTGCTGCTAGTGAATTCGCCTTACGCAAGTCGGGTATGTTCTCGGGGACGTTAAGGTAATTGTTCGAGATACGCAGAAGGCTCCGTATCCTAACATGATCCGTGAAAGACAGGGAATATCCGGTGACATCTCTTAGGCTCAGCTCCCAAAAATCGACGTCGGCGAGGGAACGAGATCCTGGAATTTACATTGGTCTTCGGCCCTCTCATGGCGGGAATCACCGCGTTGATGGGCGTAGGCTGGGAGATTTTCGCCAACGCCACGCTTCAGCGAGCCGTTCGCGTCGGTGTGACGTACGGCAAAACAGTCACATCAAGCCAAATCGCCAGTGGGTGCCTTACAGACAACGTCAAAACTCAGGTCCAGAACAATGCCCTGGGGTTTCTTGCAGGCAGTACTGGGCTAGCTCAGATTAAAGTCCACTATTTTCAACCGCCGAACCCCAATTCCACGGCCGCGCTGGTCGATGTTTCGGCGCAGTCTACCGGCAATTCACCCGGCAATGTCATCGAGGTGTCTGTGCCGCCCTATTCGCTCACGAAGTTGATACCGCGGATTGTGAACGGTTATAGCGCCCCAGACACGGCCACCCAAACCGTTGCGGTGTACTCAGCCGGGATGATGGAGCCCAATTCCAGTTCGCCTTGCATCGGAACAGCCCCTTAACGGAGATATGCGTAGGAGAAACCGCAGAAGACAACGCGGCGGGTCGGTGATGGAATTCGGCCTGATCCTCACGTTCCTGGTGCCCATCCTGGTGGGCACAGGCGTGATGGGAATCAACATGATCCGCCAGCAGCAGACCATCCAGTTGGCCCGCGAAGCGGGATATTTGTACGCGCGCGGCTTCGATTTCTCATTGCCCGGCAACCAGACCATTCTGACCAGAACTGGAGCCCCGATCGGATTGAGCGCAACCGCTGGGCAAGGCAACTCCGAAATCATTTTCACGGCCTTGATCTACGTGGACGACAACGAATGTGGATCCCAGGGATTTTTAGATTCCAACGGTGTCCCGACGTCTGCCTGCACGAATTACAACAAGTGGGTCTTTGCCCAACGCCTGATTGTCGGAAATTCATCGATACGATCCAGCACTACAGGCAGCCCACTGACAAACACGCCGACCGGGGTGATCCCCGACTCTGTCACGGGCATCATTCCCGCCTCGCAATATGTGACGGCCTCGGGTGCCGTAGCAAATTTCAGCCTTGTGAATCCATACTCTCTGGTCGACGGGGTGGTTACAGGTCTGCCGTCCAAACAATTTCTCTATATCACCGAGGCGGCGGCAACGACGTATGCGATGTACCCGTATACGGCCTCCTCGACTTACTCATATGGATTGTTCTGACCGATCAAAAGGAGAACCTATGCCTAAATTCAATCGGATGAAGAGGGGCCAGCGCGGGCCAGCCCAGCGCGGATCAGCATTGATGCTCTTTTCGGTGTTGCTGCCGGCCATCACACTGATCGTGGGACTCGCGGTCGATTTGACGATTCAGTACATCGTGCAAGCGCAGCTGCAACTCGCCACCGACGGCGCGGCACGAGGCGCGATGCGTCTGCTGGGCACCGGAGCGAATGCCACCGAAATTGCCACGGAGTACATGGCGGCAAACATGCCCGCTGGCTTTTGGTTCAATACTGCCATTACCCCGACCATCACTCTTTCGACGACGTCCACTACGGAGACGATCAACGTTTCCGCCACGTCGACTGTGCCCTTGTTCCTGGGGCGGCTCCTGGGCTACGGCGCCACGAAAGTGGGAGCGTTCAGCACGGAAACCGCGTACAACTTGGCCCCTTGCGTCCTTGGATATCCCTCTGGAACGGCGCCTGCGAAAACCAGCGCCCCATCAATGAGAGCATTACGCTCGCTGCGTTCGGGCCGAATTTCATTCTTCCGCATGGAACGCTCAGCGCCTGGTACAGTGACGAGCGTGCCATGACCTTAGGCGTTCGACAAGTCATTGTCAAAACGAGTGCGAACAGCACGACCACGAACTATGCGATCACGACCCAGCCTGCCGGCATGTTCGCCGTCAACGCCACCGCTCCCCTGGCCGTCGGCACCACGGCTCTCACGGGCGACCAGAATGGCACGGACACCGGGCTTTACAGCGCGTCGTATTCCTGGAACACCTCTGGCAGGCCCATTTGGCCAGCGCTGTTCATTACGGACATCACGAACAACCTGAACGATAATTCGGGCGATTGGCAGATGGGTGGGACCAGCGCCATCCCGCCGAACGCGCTGTACGGAACCTGGAAGGGAGCAGTGCGGACGGTAGACTTCTCCGCGCTGAGGAAGAGCGGCGTCCCCGGCACTGCGTCGAAGGTCCGGTAGTAGGGGAGACGAACGTCTACTTCTTTCTCCAGCGCGCCCTTGGAATCGCGCCCATACATCACAACTTTGTAGACGCTCCCCGTAACTGAGTATTCGACTTTATGAAGATTCGGAGCGGGTTTCGCGAGCGCAGACGGTGCGGCTTCGACCGGCGCAGTAACGGCCGGTGGCGGCGGAAGCATCGGGTGAAAATTGGGTGCTCCAGGGACCGGCGCTTCCGGCGCGCAGTTCACGCGCACAGCGGATCCCGCGTCGGCTTCCGAAATGCGGACGACGCACGACGTACCATCTGCGTTCGCGGAAATCGTGGTGCCGACTCCATCGAATTTCGCGGAGTACGTGACGGAGGCCTTCTGCAATTGCTCTTTATAGTGGGTGACCACGGTCGAGGTGACCGAGGCCGCCGCGTATTCGACGCTCGCGGACCAGGGCAAACGCTTTTCTGCCTGAATCTTCGCTTGCGGATCGTTAGTCAACCACGCAGGCAGGCTTAAGGGCTGCTCCACGCTGAACGCAATTCCTTGCGTGGTTAGCACAACCATCCCCACGGCGAACGATCTTTTCAGGCCCGTTAAAACGTCAATACACATCGGATTTTCCGGGTTTTTCCCGTAGGCTATCCCGTACTGCAGTGATCGGCGTTTTCGTGTGAATTCTCCAGAAAAGCGTCACTTTAGGGCGCGGGTTAATTGTGGCAATGCACAGCAGGTCACAGCGCTTGTCCGAGCTCAATTCTTGACGCGCTTCGATGGCGCCAAACATTGCAGCTTCCCGGAATAGACCACCGAGGCCAGCATCGTCGGCCCTCTGCGGCCACACTGGAATTGATAGTTCGTCGCGGGTCCTAGCGTATTCGTGCAATTGAACAGCATGGGCTCCGCCTCAAGCTCCACCTTTGGGAGCGTGATATAGGCTTCATGCGGACCAACCGTGGCTTGCCCGACATCGTTGGACCAACGATAAATATTCTCGCCATGCTGTAAGGTTTCGAACATCTCGACATGATTGTAACTGCCGGGGCCGTGATAGAACTCCACGTTCATGTAAGCCACGAGAGTGGCATCGTGCTCCATCTTGCGCGTGAACGCAACCAGGAAATCGTCCTGCAGCGAATTGCAAAGCACCGGCTCCTGTTGCTGCAGGGCGCACGGACCACTCGCCGTGAACACGTCCGGCTCCAAGGCCTTTGCGTCGATGGAAGGACAAAACTCCAGCAGCTTCTTGGGATCGGCAAGCGAGGGATCGTCCGGCGGATTTGTAACAACGGACGTCACTATGGGCGGAGGCACCACAGCCGGACGGCTCTCCACCTTCACTTTGCGCGCCGGGTCTTCCTCACAGGCGACCATAAAAACACAAACCGCAAACAGAGAAACCGCAGTTGCGAGAAGCTTAAATCCTTTCATCCCTTTCTCCATGCACGCGCCAGCATTCCAGAAGCCAGCGCGAGTGATAGCACCGCGCATGCGGATAAGACCGCCAAATCTGTTCCGAAACCCACCAGATCGGGATAGAACAACGCCTGGCGCAATCCCTCAATCGCATAGCTGGTGGGGACGAAGCGGCTCGCGGTTTGAATCCATTCGGGCAGGAAGGCCACCGTGGTAAATCCACCTCCCAGGAAAAACAAGTAGACAGCGGCATTGAGCCCGATCATCGTGACGAGCTTCTCATCGCGTACGGCGATCCCTAACAGAATTCCCATCCCTACTGTCGTTAGAGTGACCGCGGCCAGCAGTGCGATCAGCGCAACAGCGTGGGACCAGAACGGGACGGATAGCGTCCAGGCGCACGGCGCGCTAAAGAGGATCGTCACCCATCGGGGCGCACCCGACGTATCCGCGCAATAGGGGATGTAATGCGTCACAAAGCCAAGCCCTACCAACGGCGCAACAAGCGCAATCGTGATCAGCGATCCGCCCAGCGATCTTCCCACGACCAACGGAAGGCGACCTGCTGGACTGAGGATCATCAGCTTGGCGGTCCCGCGTTCGAAATCGCGAGCTGTCAGCAAGGCCGTTCCCAGCAGGCCGATGCTAACGATCACAAGCACGACAATGGGGATCACCTGATATTGGAGAAACGAGACGTTCGTCGCACGCATGTTGTGTTCCGCGACGGCGACGCGGTACGGATTCGGCAGCAGGATACCTTCCGAGGGACCGTGGAGTTCGCCGAGCAATCCCAGCTGCGGGGCGTCGAACTCCGCGATGGAGCGCGCAACGCTGCGGCGGATGTCGTCGGCAAGATCGATATCGACGTTGTTGAGATAGAGATCGACGACGGCTTTTCGGCCGGCGACCGCTTCGTCAAAATTTTCGGGAACCACGATGATCGCGGCGACGCGTTGATCGCCAATCGCGCGCTCGGCCTCGGATGCCGTCATCTCTTCGATCAGATACGCCTCTGCGTCGGCCTCTAAAATCTTGCCCATGCGCGCGCCGAGCCTGCCCTTGCTCTGCGTGACCAGAGCCACCGGCTGCTGGCCGACGGAGTTGGTGAGGACCGCCACCAGAATCCCCATGCCGAGCGCCGGCAACAGCGCGGCCGCAATCGCCGCGGGAGATCGCAGCCAGACCGCAAGATCGTTACGCGCCATACCCCACACGGATGCGATCACTGCGCGCCTCTCTTTCGCAGTCTGCCTAAAGTGAGCGCGACGGAGACCAGCGCCATCGCCGCCAACGCGAGCAGATCCACATATACGGGCTCTGGAGTCACGCGAATGCCGTGATACGCCCACTCCAAGACACCCACCGCGTAATAGATGGGCGATAAGTGAGCGATTCTCCAGATCCACTCACCATCAAATCTTGTCGGCTCCAGCGCTCCGCTATCCACGTACAAAGGCATCACCAGACCGAACAACAGTGGCACGGCAGCCAACGTGCGCTGGAGCTGCACGCCCAGCCAGGCTCCGAAACACGTGAAGATCGCCACGCAGCCGCCGAGCGTGAGCAAGGCCATCCAGGGAGCGACGGGCACCACGCCGTAAATCAGCACTATGGCCAGCACCGTGATTGCTAAGGCCGTTCCGGCCACCGCAGCCGCGACAATGAGCTTGCCCGCCAGCACAGCACCCGTTGAGGCAGGCGAAAGGCGCAACAGTTTGATCGTCTTACGCTCGAATTCACGCGCTGTCGCCAACGCGCCCAGGATCCCGGCGATCACCATCGCATCGAGCGCCAATGCACTGACGACCAGATATGGAATATAGTTTGTGTCGTGCGACAGAACATCGTGCTCCGCCACTTGCACGCGAGCCCCGGGAAAATTGTAGCGGTGTCCGAACGCCAGAATCGCGGCGGGCAGCGCACGTTGCACGTCGTTCGTAAGATCGACGTTCACATTATCGATCTGCACGTCGATCGGAATCGTCTTGCCGCGTTCCACATTCTTGCTGAATCCTGCCGGAATTTTGATGATGCCGACCAGGCGTCCCGCACCCAGCGCCTTTGCGGCGTCTTCCTCGCTCATGTTTTTCAGCGCAAAAGAGTGATGTGCGGCGAGCAGCGCGTCGATCAAACCTTGAGAATACGTCCCGCGGTCATCGTTAATCAGCGCCATGGGCGCGCGGGATCCCGTAAGCCCGAACAGGCGGACCATCACGAGAAAACTCACCGCCGCCAACGCCGTCAATGCCACGAATGCACGATTGCTTTTCAGATGCGCTAGCTCAAGCGTCGCACTCGCAAAGAACGCGCGCGTCCAGATCATGGGGTCACGCCCTCGGCGGTTAAAGATCGGAATACTTCCGCCAAATCGGGCGAGCGAGCGCGAAAGCCATTGACCGGATAAATGCCTCGCGCAAAATGCACGACTTCTTCCGGATAAACGCCCGCTTTGAGATAGGTCCGCAAACCGAAATCGGCGGACTCCACGCGCAGGACATCCGCATGGCCGCGTAACGCATCGCCAATCACGGCAACGCCTGCTGCGGCGCATTCTAGCTCCAGGCATCGCCCCGTTCGAGTGGTGAGTGCCACAGGCGTGTCTTCCGCCAAAAGCTTTCCGGCGCGAAGGATCGCCACGCGATCGCAAAGCGCCTCCGCCTCATCCAAATAGTTCGTGGTCAATACAACGGTGCGGCCCATCGCCTTGAGCGATCGAATGTGCGCCCAAATCTGGTGGCGCGCTTCAATGTCCACGCCCACCGTTGGTTCGTCCAGAATCAGCAAGGACGGATTATGCAGCAGCGCGCGCGCAATCGCCAGCCGGCGTTGCATGCCGCCGGAAAATCCACGCACGACGTCGTGTGCCCTCTGCCGCAGGCCCACCAAATCCAACACCTCGGCAGTTCGAGCGACTGCGTTGGGTACCCCATAGAGCGATGCCGCGAAATCGAGATTTTGCTGCGCCGTCACTTCTTCGTAGAGTGCCGTTTCCTGTGGAAGCACGCCAATCCGCGCACGCAAAGCCGCGCCGCCGCGGACGACGTCTTCGCCCAACACCTTCACCGTGCCGCTCGACGGACGAGTCAGACCGCAGATCATATCGATCAACGTGGTCTTCCCCGCGCCATTCGGTCCGACGATTCCCACGACGCTTCCCGTTTGTATGGTCAACGTAAGGCCATCGATGGCGGTCCGTTTGCCGAAACTGCGCCTCACGTCGACGATCTCATCGGCAGCCACAGCGGCTTGTCCCGCGAGCGCTGGCATCGGCGCGCTGGAAGCGGTGCAGGATTCCCCCAATTGCTTTTTTGATCCTGGCTTTGCAACCCCGCAGATGCGTCCGCGCACAAAGGAGCAGGGGTGTCGCGGTCGGGCCTAAGCGTTTTCATGGGGATGACGAAACTCATGTACCGCTATAGAGCTATCATCCCTATTTCATCAGCACTTTAACCCGCAAACCGCGTATTCGCGGCAAAGCGCACTCTAGGAAAACTGCTTTAGGCTATATAGTTTAGGATCGACTTCCGGCAGGGAGGACTTTTTTGAGTTGAGACGCGGTGCATTGCAGCATTGCCTGCATCGTCACGCGGGTCAGAACCGGCGTTGGTGCTAGTCTCGCGCTCGAGAGCCAGCGCCGATGGATCTTGAACGTTCTGGGGTAGGGTGGCGCAAAGAATCACAAAGCTCCGTGGCCAGAAACGCCAGGAAGGCAAGCGCCGCGAAGACTCCGGACAACGGGAAATCGGCCTGCTCGAAGCGCCAGATCAGCTTCGTCTCACGAGCCAAGACAACCAGAACAGACGCTGCGCTCATGACTACGCCGGTCCAGAAGAAACAAACGACTGTCCAATGATGCTTTGCTGCTGGCATAGGAACCTCGGTCGTAAAACGAGTTTAGCCACATTCGAGTTTAGAAGCGTTAAAGAGGGCCACAGCAGAACCCTCTCAAAATACTGCGATCGAAATGGGCGCGCCCTCGGTGGTCCTCCGCCACTGGGGGCGCGCCCTCACACTGCTTGTGACTACTTCTTCACGATGTTGTCGCCGAAGATGAAGCCCACTTCCGCCACGGCACGGAACTGGCTTGCATCGTTACCCGCGGGACCGAATCCGAATCCCGGAACAAGATCCATCGCGTGCGTGAACGAGATGTCGCCGCGAACGAAGAATCCACCGTTCTGGTACGTGGGAGTGAAGGTGAAGGACGTCGCGCCGCTGCCCTGACCGAACAGGACGTTGACCGAGCCGTTCTTCACGCTGCCCGAGCTCGTTAGATACTCAAAGCGCACCGGAAGAGAGAAGCCCTTCTTGGTCGCATAGCTCGCCAGGATCGCGAAACCCTTGGTGCTCGCGCCATCCACCACGCCGATCGACTTATTGGTCGGTGTATCGGTGTATTGGAAGTAAGGCTGGATGATCCAGGGACCCTTGGTGTAGGTATAGATCACGTTGTAAATCTTGCTGTTGTTGAGAACGGAGGACGCGAACGTCGTGTACGCCGTCTGTCCGGCGTTACCGGCACCGACGAACGCCAAGGCGTGCGTTCCGTTCGAATAGCCGAGCGACCCGCTCAACCAGGAATAGCGGCTCGAATAGAAGCCGTCATTCCAGCTCAGCGAGGCCGTTACCTTGCCCATCGTTTGATTGATCTGCATGCCGCGGCTCACCGCCGGCTCCAGATTCCACAACAGGCCACGTTCCACGTTCATGTTCTGGAAGGTGAACGTATATTCAGCGCCGATCAAGGTCGGCAGTTCGCCAATCTGGAAGGACGTGTTCTTGCCCATCTGGATCTTCGCGTATGCCACCGGCAACGGTCCGAACAAGCCGGACACAGTGTCGTTGGTCGTGAAGAAGGGCACGCCGAGAGACGGAAGGTTATAGCCACCCGCCTGCAAGTAGAACTGGAACGTGCCATCCGTCTTTTGAATGACGATCTGGCCATTGCTCAGCGCCGCTTGCTTGTTGTCGTCGCCCGAAATGTGGTTGCTCTGCACCATTCCGAAGCCGCTGAGAAATCCGTTTACGGCAAGCTTGCCGAACGGCCCCGCTTCGAACATGGCAGACGGCTGGTCCGCAAGCGGACCGCTCATCGAAGGCGAGGAAGGGGGCATCGGCGCTGCCGGAGCAGCGGGTGCGTCCGCAGCAGGCGCGGGTGCTTGTCCATAGGTTAGAGACGCCATAGTCAGCAGACACGTGCCTGCAAATACACGAAGGGTATGTGTTCTTTTCAAAAGAACCTCCTAAAGTTTTCTGGGATTTGGATCGCAACAAGCGGCGTGGCTTGTACTCGCAAAGCGTGCGTTTCATCTGATCTTAACCAGCGCCTGAAAGCATTGCCAATAGATAATTTGAATTGACCTCATTGATCCACACGCTGAGCATATTCGCAAAGGCCTGAAGAAGTCATCGAGAAGCCCTGAAGAAGTGATGAAGATTCTCGATCTTTACCTGGCGGAGTTAAGGGAACACGGTGATTCGGCACATGGGGCGCCACGCATCGCGCCTCGGTCCACTCCCCGCCTCACGCCAGCGTCCCGACGTGTCCTTCCAACAACGACCAAGCCTTGCTGCCGATCGCATCCTTCCACCGCGCGTAAAACGGCCCGAGCTTTGCGCGGAAGGAAGCGACGTCCACATCGTTGAAGACCATACCTTGTTGCGTTAGCTTTGTGCGCAGTTCTTTATTCAACGCTGCCGTATCGGCGCGTTGCAGCCTCACGAACTTCACGACATTCCGCTCAATCGATTTCCGAACATCATCCGGCAGCCCCTGCCAAACTTTCAGATTGGCGAGCGCGTTATACCCGGACCAGCCGTGATTGGTCATGCTCATATACTTCTGCACTTCGTACAAGTGAAACAGCTCGGCCACATCTAGCGGATCTTCCTGCGCCTCCACCGTGCCCGCCTTCAGCGCATCGTACATCTTGTTGATGTTCATGCCCACCGGTTGCGCACCGAACGCTTTCCAAAATTCCAGGTATGCCGCATTGCCTGGCGCACGAATCTTCAGGCCCTGCAGATCCGCGGCGCCGCGGATAGGACGCGTGGCACACGTGATCTGATGAAAGCCGTTTTGGAAGCCTCCGCGCGGAAACATGTGGATGCCCTTGGCCTGCAACTCTTCGCGCAGGTAATCGCCGATATCGCCATCAATCGCGCGATACACTTGCGACTGCGTGCGAAACGCAAATGGAGTAGCCTGCACATTCGCCGCCGGCACAATCGCAGCCAAACCGTTTCCCGCCAACGTGTAAAACTCGAGCTCTCCACGAACCAGCAGATCCAGCGGATCAGGATCGCCATCCTTGAAATGATTGTTCAGCGGAAATATATCGACCTGGACACGCCCTCGCGTCTCGGCCTTCACCGCGTCCCACATCTGCGTCAGGCGTTGATGCAGTGCGCTTTCCACCGGCTGGTTGTGAAATTGCCGCATGCGGAACTCCGCTGCGGATGCGCGCGGGATCGTCAAGATGAATCCCCCAGCCGTTGCCAAATGCTTCCCGAAACGTCTGCGCGTGATGCGTGCCATGCGAACTCCTCCCTGGAACTGTTTTGCCCAGTATAGGCGTTCAAAAGTTGGGCGACTAGTGGCTCTCCGCGAACAACCGAACAGTTCCTCCGCAAGAAGAATCGGAGATGAGGGGTATCAAGCGCCAACCCTCCAGCGTTGGGCCGCCAGCGGACCAGCTACGACTTCGGCCTCCTCGACTTGCCGCCACGGCTCGCCGAGCAGCGACGCTGGATTCGCGTTCTTCGTCAGCATGAGCTGGACGTCGCCAATGTGGCGCTCACGAAACGCACCTTCGCAATAGACCAGATAGTAATCCCACATGCGGCAGAAGCGCTCATCAAAACCCAGCGCGCGTACCTCCTCGATGGATTCGTGAAACCGCTGACGCCACTCGGCCAACGTATACGCATAATGCATCCCGATGTCTTCCACGTGATACATCGACAAGCGCGTGGACCGCACCAGCGAGCTTAGGATCTCTCGCACCGAAGCCAATTGCGCGCCCGGGAAAATGCGCCGTTGTATCCAATCGCTCTGCTTGCGATACGCGTCAAAACGGTGTTCGTTCATCGTAATCGCCTGCATCACCATGGAGCCATCGGGCGTCAACAGACGGTCGCACGCCGAGAAAAACGCGTCGTAGAATTCCAAACCCACGGCCTCGAACATCTCAATACTCACGAGCTTGTTGAAGGAGCCCTTCAGCTTGCGATAATCCTCCAACAGCAGCGTGATGCGCTCGCCGGCCTCGCCCGCGTCCGCGAAGGATTGCTTCGCTTGATCGTGTTGCTCGCGGCTGATCGTCGTGGTCGTCACCTTGCAACCATAGTTGCGGGACGCATGCAGCGCGAACGCTCCCCACCCGGTGCCGATTTCGAGGACGTGATCCTCGGGCCCCAAACGCAGCTTACGGCAAATGCGATCGAGCTTCTCCACTTGCGCCGCTTCCAGAGAATCGTTGGCTTGCAGATAGACCGCGCTCGAATACACCATGTTGCGATCCAGAAACAGGCGAAAGAAATCGTTGCTCAAATCGTAGTGCGCCTGAATATTGCGCCGGCTTCCCTGCTCCGTGTTGCGATTCATCCAATGCCGCGCCTTGTGAAACATGCGGCTGGCCGAAGTCAACAGCGCGTTGCCCGATTCCATCGTCCCCAGATTGCGCGCGATGAGCCGGATCACGGCCACAGGATCGGGCGACGTCCAGTCTCCATCGACGTAAGCATCGCCTGCCGCGTCGTCTCCGCCAAACAAAACGCGCGCGAAGAATCGCTCGTCATGTACGGCGATAATGGCGCGCAAATCCGTTCCTTCTTCACCGAAGTGAGACGTGCCGTCGGAACAGTGCAGGTCCAACGTGCCGTGGCGGATGTTTTCCAGCATCCGAAATACAGCCTTTCGCGCAAAGCTCGAGCTCATGGTTTGCTTACCTCCGGAACAGGTGGCCGCACGCGGGCGGGATGAGTAAAGACGGGAACGCCTTTCAGGAACAGCCGCAAGGCTTCCCAATGAATTGCGCCGATAACCTTGGCCGTCATCCACGGATGCAGCAGCAGTATGCGGCCAAGGTTTCGCGCTGTCCAGGGCTCGCGTTCCAGCGCGAGCGTCGCATCAAAGAAGGTTCGAGATACAAGTGTTTCGTCGCGCTGCATCGTATTCATATGCGCGATCAATTTGTCGGCCGGCTTCGTCAGGACGAATTCGTAATCCAGCTTCATGCCCATGAACGGCGATACGTGCATGTCCTTGGGACAACGATAATGGAGCGTCGCACGCGAGGCCTGCCGATTGTGCGACGACAGCCAGTAATTACGGCGTTCTCCAAACGTGCTGTGGACCTCGGCCAGCACCGTTTCCAGTCCGCCCGCGCGGTCATAGCAGAAATAGAACGAAATCGGATTAAAGCAATACCCCAAATAGCGAAGATGCGTCAGCAAATAGATCGGACCATCCGGCAAATCGATGCCATGTAACCGCGCGTCCTGTTCGACGCGTTCGCGCAACGAGAGCTGTGGATCGCCGAAATGGTCTCGATCATCGAAGCTCGCCCAATTGAAGCGGTTGTAGCTGGTCCATGGCGACCGGGCCATCAGCTCCGGGATGCGGTCAATATCCAGCCAGGCCATGAAGAGCGAATACGTGAACTCGTGTTTGCGCGGCGAAAAGCGGCGATGCCGTAAACTGCCGGCATAGAGCCCAGGCTCGGGAATTGTCGGCGTCATGCGCAAGCCACCCCCAGCGCTTCCGCCACGCGGATGCCGCTGCGCACGCCGTCTTCGTGGAAACCGTAAAACCAATAGGCTCCGCAAAAGTGCGTGTGATGCTTGCCGCTAATTTCAGGCCATTGTGCTTGCGCACGAATCGCAGCGCTCGTATATAAAGGATGTTCGTACATCATCCGCCGCAACACGCGGCCTGGAGCGATCCTCGCGTTCGCATTCAACGTCACGCAAAGAGTTTCCACGGTATCGAGCGACTGCAGGCGATTCATGTCATAGGTAAGCGTGACCTTGCCCGAATCGCCCAGCAAATAGTTCCACGAAGCCCTTGCCGCTTGGCGTCTTGGGAGCATCGCCGAATCCGTGTGCAGGCATGTTTCATTGCGGCTCGTCGTAAAACTGCCGAGGACGTTTCTCTCCGCATCCGTCGGCGCCGCGAGCATTGGCAGAATTTGATCGCCATGGCAGGCGAAGACCACTTCGTCGAACTGCTGTGCGGGGCGCCCTGCGAATTCGAGCGTGATGCAGTGTTCGTCGCGCTTCACCGCCGTGATTTTCACGTCCGTTGTAATACGCTCTCGGAACGGCGCCGTCAAGGGTGGGAGATAAGAATGGCTGCCGCCGCGTAGCACCTTCCATTTCGGATGCGTATTGATTCCGAGCATCCCGTGGTTCTGCATGAAGCGAATCAGCGTCAGCGCCGGAAACTTCGGCATCAATTCCGGAGCCATGGACCACACGGCGCCAGCCATCGGAATCAAATATCGATCAACAAATAGGTGCGAATACCGCCCCTCATCCAGAAACTGCGCGAGCGTCAGCGTTTCGGCCGAAGGACGCTCCAGCAACTTCGGAGCTTCGCGATTAAACCGCAGAATCTCGAGCAGCAACGTGTAGTGATTCGGCGAAAAGCAGTTCCGTTTCTGCGCAAAAAAGCCGCTGAGGCCGCGACTGGAGTACTCGAATCCTCCATCGTGGCCCGTAACGGCAAAAGACATGTCACTCGGCTGCGTCTCCACACCCAGCTCTTTCATCAAGCGGCAAAAGTTTGGATACGTGCGGTCGTTGTGAACGATGAAGCCAGTGTCCACCGGAATGGGTCCTTGTTCGGAATCCACCATCACCGTATGCGTATGCCCGCCGACGCGATTGTCCAGCTCGAACACAGACACTTCGTGCCGCCGGCTTAAATAATAAGCGGCGGACAACCCCGAGATGCCGGAACCAATCACTGCAATTCGCTTCACTGGTCGACCTTAAGCTGTGACTTTCCTGCCGGACACCGGAACAACGTGGATGTGCGCAGTCCCACGGAAGGGGCGCAGATCGCGGACAATCCCCAACCAGCTGAGCGCTTTCAGAACCATGTATGTGATGTCGATTTCCCACCAACGCTCTCCCTGGCGGCAACTGCCGGGAGAAAAGTGGTGATTGTTGTGCCATCCTTCGCCGAAGGTGACAAGCGCGAGCAAGAAGTTATTGCGGCTTTCGTCGGGAGTATCGAAACGCCGCGTGCCCCATATATGCGCGAGCGAATTAATAGCGAACGTGCAGTGGTACAGCACCACGGTCGATACAACATAGCCCCACAGAAACGCCGGCCATCCGCCGATCAGCGCCATCGCCACCGCCAACACCACGGTGGGAATCCAGTGGTGCTGATCCAGAAAACGCAGTTCCGGGAACGCTAGAAATTCGCCCACCGCGCGCGGGTCGTAGTCGTCAAAATCGTTCGAGATGACCCAGCCCATATGCGCCCACCAAAATCCGCGACGCGCCGGAGAGTGGACATCCAACTCACGGTCGGATTCCCGGTGATGCCGCCGATGATGCGCCGCCCACCACAACGCTCCTTTTTGCGCCGAGCTCTGCGCCAGAAACGCCATCGCAAATTGGGCCGTTCGGCTGAGCTTGTAGCTCCGGTGCCCGAAATAGCGGTGATAGCCCGCCGTCACTCCAAACATGCGGATCGAATACGTCGCCACCAGCAGCAGCACCAGCGGCCACGTCGGCGGCGTCCACCACACCGCGATTACGCCCAGGTGCAGCAGCACGAAAAAGAAAACCGCCCCGAACCGGTATTTCGTCTTGGGCATGTTCACATCCTCATTCTTAGCGATTCGCGAGCTATTGTCAATCCTTTGTCTAATACAAATCGTTGACATCTATTTCCAAGCCCGGATATAGTGGATACGGATGGAGACCCGTTATCCGATTCGAGCCGTCGCAAAAATTACGGGCATTAGCCTCGATACCTTGCGCGCCTGGGAGCGCCGCTATAAAGCCGTAGTCCCTGAGCGGTCGAACCGGGGCCGCCAATACGGCACGGCGGATATCGAACGGCTGCGCGTCCTGAGCCAGCTCGTCCAGAAGGGCCACGCCATCGGTGGGATTGCGTCGCTCACCGACGCGGAGCTCGGCAGCTTGCTGCTGGAACCGGGGAACCGCCGTCTTCCGAAAGCCACTGAAATCGATCTCGTATCGCGCGTACTGACCGCAATCGATGCGTTCGATGCCAGCACGGCGGGAGATGAATTGAACCGGCTGGCAGCAACTCTGGCGCCTCGCGAATTCGTCTACAAAGTCGTTGTGCCCCTGATGCGGACCGTAGGCGAGCGCTGGCACGCCGGCGAAATATCGATTGCGCAGGAACATCTGGTTACGCAGGCGCTCCGTAATCTACTCGGGAGCATGATCCGCCTGTTTCAATCGACAACCGCCAATGCGAATGGCGTCCCCAAGGTCATTTTCGCGACGCCCTCAGGCGAATCGCACGAATTCGGCATCCTGAGCTCCGCGATGCTGGCAGCGATGGGCGGCATCCGGCTGGTCTATCTGGGACCGGATCTTCCGGCGCACGAAATCGCGGAGGCAGCGAAACGTGTTTCTGCGCGCGCTATTGTTCTCGGCATCACAGTCGCGAACGAAACAACGGAGGCGGAAGTGCGGGAGCTTGCCCATCACTTGCCGGAACATGCACAGTTATGGATCGGCGGCGCGAGCAGCGCGGATCTCAACGTTTCCTCCCTCGGGCCCCAAGCCGTGCTCTTGCCGGATCTGCAGGCGTTCGAAAACCAGTGTCAGATGTTGAGGCATGAGCCATGAAAACGGCGCTGAAGATTCTTTTCGCGGCGATTTTCATTTGGATGGTCGTGATGACCGTTCGCACCAGCATGCAGGTCAGCCTGTGGAGTTCGTGGAACGCATTCTCCGGCAACCCATGGGCCGTCGCCACTTTGTACGACGCCTATTTCGGATTCATCACGTTTTGGGTATGGGTTGCTTATAAGGAACGAAGCATGTGGCTGCGCATCCTCTGGCTGGTTCTGATTCTGTGTCTCGGCAACATCGCCATGTCTTTCTATATGCTGCTGCAGCTCCACCGCCTGAAACCGGAGGACTCACTGGAAACGCTGCTACACCGCAATGAAACCCAATGAGAGGAGCAATCCATGCAAGCTTCTAGTCTTTCCACCGCCGGACATCCGGCACCCACAAAGGCCGCCTGGTACGAGCCTCTCGTGGAGCGCGATCTCGTTCCCGACAGCGTCCTTCGCGCGGGTATTCGACGCCTGCTTTCGGAGCGCCTGCGCGAGGAAGACAAGGGCGATCCGGAAACGCAGCAGGCTCATCTCATGCGATACGTGGCGCAGTTGAAAGCCAGCCCGATTGCGATACATACGCCAGCAGCAAACCAGCAGCACTACGAAGTCCCCGCGGAATTCTTTGCGCAGGTGCTCGGAAGCCATCGCAAGTACAGCTGCGGTTACTGGCAAACAGAAGACTCGCTCGATCAAGCAGAGCTCCGCATGCTCGATCTCACGGCGCAGCGCGCGCAGATCGAAGATGGGCATTCCATCCTCGATCTCGGCTGTGGCTGGGGCGCGTTCTCACTCTATGCCGCGCAGCATTTTCCGCAGAGCAATATCCTGGGCGTCTCCAATTCGCAATCGCAGCGCGAATACATCGAACGCCAAGCCGCCACGCGCGGCCTCACCAATCTGCGGATCGTCACCGCCGATATCAACGACTTCGACGCGCTGGAGTTCACCTGCGGTCGCAGCTTTGATCGCATCGTCTCGGTAGAGATGATGGAGCACGTGCGCAACTACCAGCGCCTTCTGCACAAAGTGGCTTCCTGGATGAACCCTGAAGCCTTGTTCTTCGTCCACATCTTTACGCATCATCGCTTCGCGTATCTTTTTGAGGTGCGCGACGCCAGCGATTGGATGGCCCAGCACTTCTTCACCGGCGGGCAAATGCCCAGCCACGATCTGCTTCTGTATTTTCAGGACGACGTCAAGATTCGCGACCACTGGGCCGTGGATGGCCGCCATTACCAAGAGACAGCCGAGGCATGGCTCGTCAAAATGGATCATAAGCGCGACGAAATCCTGCAACTGTTCTCGCAGGTGTATGGAGAAAAGAACTCTCTGCAGTGGTTCGTCCGCTGGCGCATCTTCTTCATGGCGTGCGCGGAACTGTGGGGCTATCGCCAAGGCAAAGAATGGATCGTGTCGCACTATCTCTTTGAACGGACGCAAACCGCCAACAGCAAATGAGCGAACCGTTAAACATTCTGATTCTCGGTTGCGGCTACACAGGTCAGCGCGTGGCGCGGCACTTCCTTGCCCGAGGCGCGCGCGTAGTCGCGACGACGAGACACCCGCAGCGTTTGTCGGATCTCGGCGCCAAAATCATCGACGCCAGCACCCTCGCGCAACACGTTTGCCCGGAACTGCTCGTGGTCCATTCCATTCCTCCCGATGGACCGACCGACTTGCTCGCACCCTTACAAGGCAACGCGCGGCGAATCGTCTACATTTCATCAACTGCTGTATACGGTCCGGCAAGCGTCGTAAATGAAGATACTCCCGTAGATGACAGCACTGAAAAAGCGCGAGCCCGTCTAGACGCCGAACGCGAGATCACCGACGGGCCATGGTCTTCGCTGATCCTGCGGCCTGCCGCAATTTATGGACCCGGACGCGGCGTGCAGGAATCCATTCAGCGTGGAGAACACAGCCTGAGCAATCGCTTCGTCAGCCGCATTCATGTGGACGATCTTGCGGCGCACGTGCAAGCAGCATTGCTTTCGGATGTTACCGGCGCTTATCCCGTCGCGGACGAAGAGCCTTGCACGTCGCGTGAAATTGCCGAGTTCTGCGCGCAGTTGCTGAATATTCCCGTCACGGGCAGCGGACACGAACAGGCGGACCGCATGCCGCGCTTCGCGAACAATCGCCGCGTGGATGGCTCGGCCATTCGCAAGCTGCTGGGAATCACGTTGCAATATCCTTCTTATCGCGTGGGCGTGCCCGCGGCTCTTGGATTAGCGGTCCACGCAGACGGGCGGCCGACGTGAAGTTCCACACCTTGCGACGAGAGCAATGGATCGATCTGCCGATCGAAACCGTTTTTGCGTTCTTTGCCGATGCCCACAATCTGGAGACGATCACGCCTCCCTGGCTCGGCTTCCGCATTCTGCGAGTGGACTCGGACGAAGTTCGCGAGGGCACGGAAATCCGCTATCGCCTGCGTCTGCACGGCCTGCCGATTTACTGGCGCACCGAAATTCGTCAATGGAATCCGCCGTATCGTTTCGTGGACGTGCAGCGATCGGGCCCCTACCGGCTCTGGCATCACACGCATCGCTTTGAAGCACATGGCGATCGCACGAAGATGATCGACATCGTGCGCTATGCGCTGCCCTTCGGTATCCTCGGCAGATTCGTTCACGCGATCAAGGTGCGCAACGATGTACTGAAGATTTTCGACTATCGCCGCCAACGCATCGATCAGCTCTTTTCAGATCAACGACAAACCGTGGCGGCAAATACGTAGCCATGCCCACTTTTGTGAAAAGTGTCCTCGTGAACGCGCCGATCGAAGCCGTCTTCGGTTTTCACGAACGGCCGGATGCCTTGCAATTGTTGAGTCCGAAGTTTCCGCCCTTGCAATTGATTCGCACAACAGGTGGCATCGAACGCGGTTCCCGCGTCGAACTCAAAATCGGCCCGTTCTTGTGGACCGCGCTGCACACGGAGTACGAGAAGAATCGACTTTTTGTGGATGAGCAAATCCAGGGGCCATTCGCGAAGTGGGTCCATCGTCATGAATTCGAATCCGTGGACCAAGGCACGCGTCTAACAGATCGGGTGGAGTTTCAACTACCCGGAGGCGTGTGGATCAACCGCATCTTCGGTTGGGCCGTGCAACTCGGCCTGCGGGACATGTTTCGCCAACGGCATCGCGTCACGAAAATGTATTGCGAGAAAGGATCTTTATGAAAACCGGCCTATGGATGATGTTCGTCTTTGCAGTGGGGCTGTATGCGGCAGAAGGCGTGCCGCAAGTCGGCCAAGCGGCTGCCGACTTCACGCTGCCCTCGCAGGATGGGAGCAAGATCAGCCTGCACGATTTCAAGGGAAAGTGGGTGGTGCTGTATTTCTATCCCAAGGATGGCACTGCGGGATGCACGATTGAAGCGCACAACTTCCAGCGCGACATCGCGCAGTACGAACAGCGCAAAGCGGTGATCGTCGGCGTGAGCGTGGATTCCACAGACAGCCACAAGGAGTTCTGCGCCAAGCAGGGGCTTACGTTCAAGCTGCTGGCGGATACGGAGAAGACGGTGTCCGCGCAATACGGATCGATCACCAATATTTTGGGCTACAAGATCGCATCGCGGAATACGTTTTTGGTGGATCCCACAGGCAAGATCGCGAAGGCGTGGACGGGCGTCTCGCCGTCACGCCATAGCGGAGAAGTGCTGGCGGCACTGACGCAGCTCGCACGATAAATGCGTGTGGTAGTTTGAGGAATCGCCATGCCAACGCTGCAGGAACAATTCGGCCAAATTGATATTTATCTTTTCGATCAGCTCTTAAAAGGGCGCATTACGCCGGGAATGACGATTGTCGATGCGGGGTGCGGGCCCGGTCGGAATATTGTTTATCTGCTGCGCGAAGGCTACAACGTGTTTGCGGCGGATCCGAATCCTCAAGAGGTGGAGAAGGTGAAGGCGCTGGCCGCGAAGTTGGCGCCGGGGCTTCCTGCGACGAATTTTCGCGTGGAAGTGTGCGAGAACATGTCGTTTGCGGATGCGAGCGCGGATGTTGTGATCAGCAACACGGTGCTGCATTTTGCGAAGGATGATGCGCACTTCAAGGCGATGCTCGATGGATTGTGGAGAGTCCTGAAACCGGGCGGGCTTTTCTTCAGCCGCCTGGCATCGAAGATCGGCATTGAGCATCAGGTGGAACTGATCGAAGGTCGTCGCTACAAATCTCGTAGATATAAATCATTGGACGGATCCGAGCGCTATCTGGTGGATGACGCGGTGCTTGCGGAGCACACGGCGCGATTGGGAGCAGAGCTCGCGGATCCGATCAAGACTACGATTGTGCAGAATCAGCGCGCGATGACGACGTGGGTGATGCGGAAGGCTGCCTGACGGCGGTGCCGACGATGCCCGGAGACACCCAGCGGAAGCTGGGTGTGCGGGGCGGAAGCCCCGCCCCACTAACGCCAACGTGGTGCATCGCGGTGCGCTGAGACACACTACGGGTTTTCAAAGAACATGCAAAAAGCTTACAGAAGAGCTCTTCCGGCCGTTTTTGACTCTCTCGGTTGAGAGGATGTCGTTTCAAGCGAACACCGCGCCGCGCACGTTGACCTTTTCGTGGCTAGGGTTGGTTTAGGACCAACAGAACTTCCATCACTCGCAAACCCGCCCTGATTTATCTAGAAAACCAGTCTTGGTCAATTCGGTCCTCCGATGGATGAGCACGCGAACTCCTTGCATAGAAGGTAGGGGGTGCGTTGTGCGGTGCGTGGTGAATGGAAGTGGGAAGTGGTTGAGGGGGTGGAGGATGGAGGGTGGGGGAGGGCTGTGAAGGCCGATCAACGGTGAATCGGCAATTTGAATTTAGAAGTTAGAATGAATTACGCCAGGGAAAGGCTTATTGTGTCCGTTTATCCTGGATGCGCCGGCGCGGAGAGGCAGAATTTCGAGGTGGCTTTATCGTTATGAGAAAAAGATACCCGATCTGGCGCCCGGATTTGCCCGCCGCGAAGTTAAGCGTCGCTGCAAAGATTTCTCGAATCATCAAAGCGCGTACGGGCGGAATCACAGCGGGTGGCCTGTTGCGCGGTGCGAAAGTGCTCCTCTCGTCCATTAAAGTGACTCTATGGTCGATTGTGGTCATTGCGGCGGCTATCTATCTCATCCAGGAAACGTTCTTTAGCAACCCGATAATTGTCGAACCGTTCGGAATTCCTAAGCGTTGGGAGGAGGCGGGGTACACCCCTGAAAACTTAAGCCGCCTGATCGCCGACGATCTCGTGGATATGGAACGCCAAACTGAGACGACGCAGACCTTAGACCGACTGGTGCTAGCTACCGACCGTCCTGCCGCACTCGACATCGAAGTCCCTGGAACGAAGCTAAGCATGCAAACACTTGTCGAATTCGCAAGGGAACTATTGCGTAGGGATACGAAGCGTGTCCGGGGAATCATCGCCCTGCCGCTGAAAACAGGTACTGAAGCCGAGGTGACGATCCGAATCGTAAATGGTGCTGACAGCGGCAAACCGCTCACGGCGAAAGGGGCTTTTGACGACCCGAAGCGCGTCGCGCAAGTAACCGCAGAGGCAATACTGGGTGTCATTAACCCATATCCGCTCGGCGTTCATCGTTATGAGGCGAAGGACTACGACGGAGCGATCGCTATCGCAAAAGAAATATCCGAAAAGCCCAATAGAAGCACGAAAGACGCCGTTCATTCATACGTCTTGTGGGGCGTCGCACTTATGCGGCAGCACGAGAACGCCGAGGCGATACCTCTCCTCCAGAAGGCAGCAGCGTTCGCTCCCAAATCGGCGATTCCATACGTTGGCTTGGGGTCTTCGCTCCAGGCACTGCATCGAGACAAGGAGGCAATCCCACTCTTCCAGAAAGCCGCAGCCCTCGAACCAGACTATGCGGACGCGTATCTTGGCTGGGGAGGCTCGCTTCAAAGACTACATAAGGACGAAGAAGCACTCCCTCTGCTCAAGAAGGCAGCCGCTCTTGATCCTGAATCGGCGGATGTATATCTACAAATCGGCAATGCACTCTATAACCTGGGGAGGCGCGATGAAGCCATTCCGCTTTTCCAGACGGCAGGCCGTCTCTTCCAAAATGAGACTGTTCTAGAGCCAGAATCCGCTGATAAGTATTTTGGCTGGGGATCCTCGCTCCTCGGCCTTAAGAAGTACGATCAAGCCATCCCTGCCTTCAGGAGAGCTATAAGCCTTGACCAGAAACTCGCTGCGGCCTACGTCGATTGCGGGGTAGCATTAGTGAACGCAGGAAGGAGCGCGGAGGCCATTCCTCTCCTAGAAAAGGCTATGGGCCTTGATCCGAAAGATCCCGACGCGTACGTCGCGTGGGGGCAAGCGCTGGTAAAACTGCGGCGATGGGACTTGGCAATAAGCAAGTTTCAGAAGGCGATCGCTTTAGATCCAAATTCGAGCCTCGCTTTTCAGGGTTGGGGAGTCGCCTTGAGTGGACTGGGGAGAAACGAGGAGTCGATCTCTATCTCACAGGAAGCGATCTCGCTCAACCCCAAACTTCCGGAGGCGTACAGCAATTGGGCTGCCGCACTGTCCAAATTGGGGAGAAACGCAGAGGCCATCACTATCTTGCGGAAGGCCGTAACGCTCGACCCAAAGCATGCGGCAGCGTACGTCAATCTCGGGCTCGCCCTAGTCAACACGGGAAAGAGCGCGGAGGCGATTCCGCTCCTGGAAAAGGCTGTGATCCTTGATCCGAAAAATGCCGACGCGTACGTTAACTGGGGGCTCGCGCTGGCAAGGCTGCGGCAATGGGATTCGGCCATAGCCAAATATCAGAAGGCGGTCGCGCTGGATCCAAATTCGGTCAACGCTTATCTGGATTGGGGAATCGCCTTGCAGGGGTTGGGGAGGAACGAGGAGTCGATCGCTCTGTTCCAGAAAGCGACCATGCTCGACCCCAAATTGACGGATGGCTACTATTCCTGGGGCCTAGCCTTAGAGCGCCTGGGAAGGAACACCGAAGCTATCGAGCGTTACAAAGTGGCGACGTCGATTGATCCGCACCGAGCGGACGCCTACACAAACTGGGGACTAATCCTGGCGCGACAGGGAAAACGTACTGAAGTGATCCAACTCTACCAGAAGGCCGCCGAATCCGGGCAGGCTCACTTCGAGACTTACTACAATTGGGCACTTTCTCTAGCCAGTCAAGGAAAGTATTCCGAGGCAATTGAGCTCTTCCAGAAGGCCGCCTCTCTGGCCACCAATGCGGCGGACAAAGCAGATGCCTACGACAGATGGGCGGACATGCTCGAAGCGCTGGGGCGGAGAGCGGAGGCCGTTGAAGTACGCAAAAAAGCGGTTCGAACGACCCCAACTGGAACAAAGTGATTAACAGCAGATCCCTGGTCGCTTCGCTCGCTCGGGATGACGGGGGAGAGAGGAGGCAGGGGCAGACAGCGGCGCTGGACCGCTCCCTCTGGTCGCGGCTCGGGTCCGATGT
>CAITIX010000449.1 GCA_903892565.1 uncultured Acidobacteriia bacterium | reverse complement strand
GTGATCGGCGCGAAAAACTCCGCCGCCATTGCCGCGCTCGAACTCTGGTGGACGGGCGCACGCGTAACGCTGGTACATCGCGGTGGGGAAATCCACAAGAACGTGAAGTATTGGATCAAGCCGAATATCGAAAATCGCATCAAGAACGGCGAGATCACGGCGTACTTCAAATCACACGTGGTGGAAATCACCGAAGACTTCGTGCGCATCGCAACCCCCGATGGCGAAAGAACGATCAAGAACGATTTTGTTTTCGCGATGACCGGCTATCGTCCGGATACGACGTTCCTAGGGGCCCACGGCATAGTGTTCGATGCGGAAACGGAACGTCCTTACACGAATAAGGACACGTTGGAGAGCGACCGGAAGGGAATTTATCTCGCTGGTGTGCTGGTCGCGGGGATGCACACCAACGAGATCTTTATCGAAAATGGCAGGTTTCACGGCAAGACGATCGCCGAAGCGATCGCCACTTTACTCAAACAATAACAGCCGCATTGCTGCCTTAACTACTTCGTGGCGGCCGGAGCAGCAGTCGGAGCGGCCTTCTTGGCCGCTGCAGGAGCCGCGCCGGTGGCGCCTTCCTTCGTCAGCTTCTCGAACAAGTTCCGCAGGAACGCTTCGTCCTGCAGCTCCGGAGTCCCGGTCGACATGCTCTGCGCTACGATGTTGCCCTTGCGATCAATCACCGCAATCTGCGGCACTACCCAGCGGTCCATCACCGGGATGTTCATGTAGCTGATCACCGAATCGCGCGTGGCGTAGCCCACGGGGAAACCGATCCCGAATTCCTTCACAAACTGCGCGGCCTTCGGGCCGTTCGCGTCGTCAAACACGGTGCCGAGCACGACGAGTCCCTTGGACGCGAACTCCGTCTGCAGCTTCGTCAGCATCTGCGCTTCGTGCTGGCAGTGCGGGCAGGTGGTGAACATAAACGGCAACACCAGCACCTTTCCCTTATAAGAGGAAAGGAGGATCTGTTTGCCGGCCGGGTCCGTGATCGTGAATTCCGGCGACTTGCGCGGAGTGTTTGGAGCATAGGCTGGGCCAGCAGCTCCGGGAGGGGCGGCGAATGCCGGGACCGTGACGAGTACAGTGGCGCATGCCAGTATTGCGGAAGCGATGAGTCGCATAGCGATTATTTACCTCGATCTTGCTGAAAGTCCCCCACTCGAGTTTCCTCCACTGGAGTCTCCAACCTAGTTTACTGCAGTCCGGCGCGGATTATTTTGGCCCTCCGTCCGGGGCATCACTTGAGGCCCTCATCACTTGAAGCCTTCGATGGATTGGACGCCTGAGCCTACGATTCGCACCGTGAATTTTCCGTTATCGCCCGTGCCTGTGATCTCGGTCGCCGTGCGCGATGCAACGCGCATCGTCTTCCACTTCTTCTGCAAAACGCGCTCATATAAGGAGAAGAACGTCCGCGCGGCTTCGGGCGAATCCCACTCCGAGGCGTACAGCAGCACTGGGGCGGATTCTTTCTTGTGTTCGAATACGCGGAACTCTCCGCCGCGCCACTGCATGGCCGCGGCTCGAGCCGTGTCGCGGTCCGTGTACTGCTGTAGTAGGATTTCGTGGTCGAATTCGCCCACCGCTCCTCCAATCAAGGCGCGATAATCGCGAGCCTGCGCGCCGAGTTCGACCGCGAGCTTTGGCAACTCCGGAGCCTTCGGCTCTTTGTGGTCGAAATAATCCCCCGCGTGCAGGACTTGTTGTGTGCTGGCCGGGCCGCGCTCGAACACTTCGTTGAATGCTTTCGCGCCCAGCCGGTGATACACGGCATCCTGGAACCGAGCTCCGGAATCGTAGGGAAACAGCAGCGATTCGCGCACATATAAAGGAGCTGCGTTCAGCACCGGAAAACTTCCGTCGCTCGGAGCGTCCGTGTCCTGCGGGGCCAGAACATCTTCCGAGGGCTCGGCCTTGCGCCCCGCGAGCTTCTCTTCATACGCCCACGTGAGCCACGTCGCTTGCCCTTCCATCACGGCTTCGCGTGCAGTGGATTCGTCGCTATCGGGTTTGCCTTTATCCAGATACTTTCCCAAAGGATGCTGCTGATCCGCCAGTGCGTGCGCCAACTCGTGCACCAGCGCCATGCGTTGTTCGGATCCCGCGGGCGTCGAGTCGAGAATAAACAGCCGCTTCTTTTTATAGTCGTAGTACGCAGCAGCCTGCTCGTCCAGAAGATCTACGGTTTCTCGCGCCAAGCTGAAATCCTGCGGGACCAATCCGAACAGCTTCAGCGCCAGTTCTTCCGCATGGATCTCCTTTTCGGCGGATCGTCCTTTGGTGTGATCCTCAATGGATTTCCGAAAAGATTCACGCGTGACGATCTCCGACGGAACCTTGCGGCGCACCTGCCAGCCCGTGATCTCGGAAAGCGTTTTGACGATGCCGTCGACTTCGCCAAACAGAGCCGTGTGCGGTTGCGCCGCTGCCGGAAGACTCGCGAGAACGGTCCCGAATACTACGGCGAATAAAGGCGGGCGAAACATTTTCCGCCACCAGCGTAACACGTGCATTTCGGTAGTGCGCCCTACCGGGAGCCAGCGCATACTCCGGCAGCCACTGCGCTATACTGGAACTTCATCATGGCAGACGATAAACTCTATTCCTCGCAGTACATCGGCAGCGGTACCTTCATCATCAGCAAGCCCAAGCGCAAGGCCAGCAAGCGCCGGCAGTCGAAGCTGAAGGGTACGGTCCGCGGCGCGCGCAAGTAAGCTCGTTTTCTTGCGTTTCCGATAAGCCAGTCTCATCGGACAAGCTTGCTTCATGCAAGCTTGGTCAAAACGTCCGTTGGCTGAACCGCCGCACTCCCAGCGCCAGAACGACGGCGCCGAACAGCGCTGTGGTCCAGACCGGCATCCAGCTTTCGATCGGTTGATGTAGGATCGTGCTCCGAACCATGGAGCCGAGGTCGGACGTCTTCGGCAGCACTTGGTACAGAACACGCACGATCGTTCGCGAAGTTTCTGAACCAAGCACTTGATCCATGCTCGCGACCTGCGCCAAGATTGGCGTAATGATCATGAGGGCGAACGTGACCATGATCGCTACCGCCGAGCTATCCCACAGCACACCCACCAGCACGATCACCGCGAGCAGAACGCTGAAATTGAGGATGATGAAAACGCTGGAGAGTAGGAATCCCGCGCCCCACACTCCCGTCTTCAGGCCGAAAATGATCCACGAGCCGACGATCAGATAGAGAATGTTTGCCACCACTACCAGCACGTTTCCCAAGTAACGGCCCAACAATAAGTGCGTGCGCGACAGCGGTTTCGAGAGCAGTAATTCAATGCGGCCCGGTTCGAACATCGCGGAAACCAAGCCTGCGGAGGCGAACACGGCCAGCGCGGTTCCGGCATAGTACAGCACCATCGCGATGATGCTCTGCGTTTGCAGTACTGAATAAACCGCTTCTGGACTGGCTGCGCCGCCGATGTCCGACGCCGAAGGCAGCCCTCCGACCCGCACATCGATTTTCGTGACTAGTAGCAAGAAGACCAGCAGTGCGCTACTGCAGCCAAAAAATCCCCAGAAAATGCGCCGCGCGAAGGCTTCGCGGAACGTATCACGTATTAGAGCCAGGGTTGGCGTCAAAATGGATGCGTTCATTGCTGTACCCTTCCTTGCTCCACTCTTTCTTGCTGTACCCCCGGAACTTTCGATGCTTCCACCGTCTTGATGAATACTTCCTCCAGCGTGCTGCGCGTGCGCGCGAAGGATTCAATCTCGCAGTGATGCGCGCGCAACAGATCTACCGCCTCGTTTGCTTGCTCGCGCGTTTCAAACGTGAGCCGCACATTCTTGTCGCTGCCCGAGTCGAACCCTGAGGACGATCGAGCGCGGCCTGCGAGTTCGGTTCGCAAGTTGTCGGCAACTCCCAGGGCTTCCACCGAGTAGCCGCTGCCGTTGGTCAGTTCTTTCACCGAGCCGGAAAGCGCTAGCCGGCCTCTTTGGATGATCGCGACATCGTGACAGAATAACTCCACCTCCTGCAGCAAGTGCGAGTTGATGAAGATCGTCACGCCCTTTTCTTCCAGTGCCGTCAGGACATCGCGAATTTGCTTGCGGCCTACCGGATCCACGCCGTCGCTCGGTTCATCCAGAACCAGCAATTGTGGCGCGTGCATCAGCGCCTGCGCCAGTCCGACTCTTTGCAGCATGCCTTTGGAATATTTTCCCAATCGCTGATGATGCGCGCGTTCATCGAGCCCGACTTGCGCGAGCAGCTCCGGAATGCGGCGTTGGCGCGCTGCGGAATCCATGCCGGAGAGAGCGCCGTAAAAATCCAGCATGCTCCAGCCCGTCATATAGGTAGGGAAACGATGGTTCTCCGGAAGGTAGCCGATCGGCCTGCGCGCTTCTGCCTCTCGCGTATCGCGTCCAAACACCTTGGCGCTGCCCGCCGTGGGATGCGCGCACGAGAGCAGTACTTTTACGAACGTCGTTTTCCCTGCGCCATTCGGGCCGAGCAAGCCATATGTGCTGCCGCGCGGGACGCGCAGCGAAACATCGTCCACCGCGCGCAGTTCCGTTCCGGACCAGCGGTTGCGGAAAACCTTCGTGAGGCCTTCTGTTTCGATTGCATATTCAGAGAACGCGGCAGATGCAGACACTATATAGAGAATAACGTTGTCGGCACGTCGTTCGTTCGATGAAAGTGTTTGTGACTGCGGTGCTTTCAAAAACGAACAAAATGCGGCCTGTTTTACACTTCCTTTACAATTTACTCGGCAGACTCTACGGGTTCTTTACAACTCATGGCTAGAATAATGAGGGCGTAAATGTTCCGACGTAAACATACAGCGAAGGCATGCGTCTTCTGAGGTGGCGGAGTTGGGTTCCACGGGCGGTTTGTAAAATGCCTTGCATCGCGAAGCAGGAAAGGGTTTTTCAATGAGTCGAATTGGTAGTTGGTTGTCACCGAGATTTTCCACGACGTTGTCCATGGGCAACGTCGCGATGCGCCCCGCAGCACTTGTGGCGGCGATTGCCCTCACGGCGATGACGGCAAGCGCGCATCACTCTTCCACGGCCTACGACCTAAGCAAACACATCGAGTGGAAGGTCACTGTCACGCAGTTCCAGTTCGTGAATCCTCACGCGTACGTGTTTTTCTCTATGCCGGACGCGAGCGGCAAGACGATCACGGGACGCTGCGAACTGCCGGCCGTTACGTCTCTGCAGCGTGTGGGATGGACCAGGACAACCTTGACTCCGGGCCAGAAGGGCACCATCAAGGGATCTCCCGGCCGCAACGAAGAGAACGTCTGCTTCATGAACTCCTTCGTGTTTGAAGATGGACGCGAGATCGGCCGCACGGAAGACTTCACCAAGGGCGGTGCGAATCCTCTGGCGACCATTGCCGCGACGCATGCGAATCGTCCGGCGCGCACGGCGAGCGGACATCCGAATCTGCAAGGCCCGTGGGTGGGCATCGGCGGAGAAGGTCGCGGGCCCGGTGGTCCTGGCGGAGAAGGCAAGAAAGGTCCGCCTCCAGGAGCCGACGGCAAGAAGGGTCCGGGCCGTGGCGGTCCGCCTCGTCCCGAGGAAACGGATGCCGGCAAGGCTGCGGCGGCGAAGTACGATCAACCGTTTGACGATCCGGCCATCAAGTGCGATCCCGCGAACATCCTTTTTGGCTGGGTGCATGATCGCCACGTGAACGACATCATTCAGACGGACAAACAAATCACCATGAAGTATGGCTACATGGATTTCGTCCGCACCATTGCTTTGGACCAGACCTCGCATCCCAAGGTCATCAAGCCTTCAAGAGGCGGCAACTCCATCGGCAAGTGGGATGGCGACACGATGGTGGTGGACACGGTCGGCTTTCTGCCGGGAGTGGCGATTCCGATCAACGGCGTGATGCACAGCGATCAACTGCACGTCGTCGAGCGGTTTGATGTGGATGCCGCAGCCAAGACGCTGACGCGTTCTTACGTCGCCGAAGATCCCCTTTATTGGAAGGTGCCGATTACGGGCAAGGATTACATGCAACTCTCCGACGAGCCCTACGTGCCCTACAACTGCGTCGAGCTCTCCGGCAAGAATAATATCCGTTCGAAATAAAGAACGAGCGGACCTGCGGCACGTCCGCCTCAGCCCATGGTCATCCACTTGCTTTACAGTGAGGGAGGTGGCCCATGCATGGATAAGTCGGACAAGACGGATAAGCAGCCGGACGTAAAAGAAGTCGTCGAAGAGATTGTCGAAGAAATTGTAGAAGTCCTTTCGCCGAAAAGCATCTGGCGACATCTCAAGGACGCGCGCGGCAAGGTACTGTGGTCCTCGCCATTGATCTACGCCGGGGCATTCTTCTTCGTCGCGCTGGATCTTTACGTCACCGTTTATCAAGCGGTGTGTTTTCGCGGCAATGGAATTCCGCGCGTGCGCCGTCAGGATTACATCGTCTTCGACCGCGGCCGCCTGCCGTATCTCAATTGGATCGAAAAGGCCGGCTGCATCTATTGCTCCTATGCGAATGGACTGCTTGCCTACGTGAGCGAAATCACCGCGCGCACCGAGCAGCACTTTTGTCCCATCAAGCATCACACGGAACTGACGCATCCGCACTCGCGCTATGACCACTTCCTGCCGTATGGCGATGGACGCAATTACGAGAAGCGCTTCAACAAAGTGCGGAAGGACTTTGTGGACATTAAACCCGCACCGGGTAGTAGGTCGAAGAAGTCCTAGCGGCCTTGGCAACGAGATGCTACGGCTCTGTCCGCTCCCTAACGGGTCGCGGTTCGGTGCTCGACACTGGCATCCGCGAAACAGCACCGAACCCCGACTGTGAAGGAGTGGACCGCCCCATTTTGTCCCGTATACCGGACACGTGTTTCCTGAGGCGCTAGCGGCCCTAGGAGCGCACGCCGCGATTTTCAGCACCCTACCCCTTAACCAGGGCCTTGCGAGGGCTCCTATTTTCAACGAATTGATTTTCAGCGAGTTGTCGAACGCGCGGAGCACGAGTTGGCAAACACTTTGAATGCCGGCCAGAATGTGATATATCCTAGATCTAGGATAGAATGACGCGGCCGAAGGTGGCTGGCGAGAAGCCCTTGTTCTGGGTCGGATCGTCACGGGAAGATCTGTTGGAATTTCCGGAATTGGTCAAAGACAACATGGGATCGGCGCTGAGCGTGGCTCAATTCGGGGGCAAGCATCCGGCGGCCAAGCCATGGAAGGGCGAGGGAGCCGGCGTGTTTGAGGTCGTCGACGATTTCAAGGGCGACACCTATCGCGCGGTGTACACGGTTCGCTTCCGGGAAGCCTGTTATGTGTTACACGCATTCCAGAAGAAATCGCCCAAGGGAAAACAAACCGCGCAAAGAGATGTAGCGTTGATCCGCCAGCGCCTGAAGTTTGCGCAGCAGGACTATGAGAGCCGATATGGAACAAAAAATTAAGGCGCGAAAAACGAACTCGAATCCGCGGATCGTCGCGAGTTCGGGCAACGTTTTCGCCGACCTCGGTTTCAAGGACGCCGAGGAGCGGCAGACGAAAGTCCGGCTCGCGGCCGCGTTGTGCGCGATCATCGAGCGTTTTGGCTGGACGCAAACGGAGGCCGCACGGCGGCTCGGGATCAATCAGCCCAAGGT
Organism: uncultured Acidobacteriia bacterium; assembly: GCA_903892565.1. Lineage (GTDB taxonomy): Bacteria > Acidobacteriota > Terriglobia > Bryobacterales > Bryobacteraceae > Palsa-187. The sequence continues at coordinate 52,477 of CAITIX010000449.1, read as the reverse complement.
CTCGGCACTGCTGAGTTACCGCCTCGAAGGGTTTTCCGTGGAGAGGCTGATGCATTTTTTGACCGCGCTCGATCAGGATGTGGAGATCGTGATCCGCGATAAACCTCGTTCACGGAGGGCAGGGAAGATCGTGGTGCGCGCGGCTTAGGTGGCTTGGGCCAACTTGTCGCAGAGCAGGCTAAAGCCTGCCGCAAGCTGAAGCTCGCCCCACAAAAGCAGATCCCTCGGTCGCTTTGCTACTCGGGATGACCCGGCTGTGGAGCGTCACAAAAAAGGGGAGGACGTCCTCGCGTTTGGCAATTTGCGCTGCAGCCCGGTCATCCCGAATCCGACCTTCTTATGACGACGCGGGTGAGGATCTGCTATTAAGATTTCGGCGTCGCGCGTTGCATCAGCCGGCTTACGGCACTATTTAATTCGGCGTGGTCCTTCAGCGCGGCGCTCAGGCGTTCGGCCAAATCAGCCAAGACAACGCGGATATGGGTTGCCAGTTCAAGGCATTCTTCGTCGGTCTGCGCGTGAAGCCCCTCGCTCAGCGCGGAGTGAAGAAGGACAAGCGGATTGTGGCCGTCAATAAGTAGCGACTGCGGTATTCCGTGTTTTACGGAGTCGACGGCTCTAGTGAATTGTGTCTCCGCCTTTGCTTTCTCCAAATCGGCGATAAGGCCAGGGTCAGCGCCAAGCTTTTTGGAAACCTTAATGATCTCGTCTATAATACGGTTCTTCTGATTTTCAATGACACGCCTATAGTAGGCGAATGCCGCGATCCCCATTCCTTGGTTTTCGGCGCGGCGCCCCTTGAGGAAAAATTCCTTGTCCGGCCCAACAAGCGCTATTACTCTCGCCGGTGTCGGAGGACCGAACGGGGGATCCTCACCGAATTTAAGCGCCCAGCCGTCACTTCCAAAGAGTTCCTTGGAGATGCCCAACGCGTAAACTCTTTGTGAGGCCTTACAGTTCCTGCACTCATACACGACGAAGACTCGGTTTCCGGAATCGTAGTGGCAGGTTGGGTGCTCTAACGGTTCAAAAAAACGGATTCCGTTGCACGCTTCGGTAGGGCAATAGAGCTCAATCGTTGGAAGCCTAAGCGCAAAAGTAATGTTATTCAGGCTTGGCCCATCTAGGCTGTGCACCGAGACGCTTCTTCCAGGGGGTACAGACTCTAAGAAAGTCTTGAACGAAGTGGAGGCCTCAGCGTTCTGATTTTTGTCGTCCGACATTACGCAACGCCATTATACGATCTACCGGCGGCTCAACGAAACAAAAAGGGCCGCTCTTGCGAGCAGCCCTTTTGTAAAACCAACCTACTAATTTAATTAATCGCCGAAGCTGCCGACTTCTTCTTCAGCCTTGGCCGCCGCGGCTTTCGGAGCAGCAGGCAGAATCGACGAGATCGGGACGATGCCGCCTTCTACCGGCTTCTCGCCCAGGACGTGCTCCTTATAGAGCTTCATCATGCGCGCGTTCTCGGCGTCGTCCTTCATCTTGGCGTCGCGGGCGCGGACCTTTTCTTCGCGGGCCGTCTTGGCGATGCCCTTGTCGTCGAGGTCATGCTGACGAACCTTGTTGACGTCTTCGGCGCGCAGCACCAGGTGATGTTCCTTCGAGGGCAGGTTCACGCTCTTGCCACCGGCGATGATTTCGTGGCGGCCCTTTTCGTCGTACCACTTGGTGAGCGATGCCGTCATGTGCATCTTCTCCACAATGTTGCGCCAGCCCACGCCCGTGTTATACGCGCAGAAGGAAATTTCACCTTCCTGCGTGGCGTAAGGAATGATGCACTGTTCGGTGCGGCGGAAATCGTAGTTGAACAGATCCTGGAACCACATGCCTGCGATGAACAGGAAGTTCCAACGATCCTGACGGCGCTTTTCGATGTCGGCCATGGTGCGGTCGCCCGTCACTTTGCCGTAGGCTCCCGTCTGCGACTTCTTGCTCATGCCGAAGCATTTGTCGAACTTGGCGACCAGATCGGCCAAGCGGAAATGCGTGGGAGCTTCATAAGGGTTATAGTTGCGGAGAAGCGCGAGCGACACGCCGATCACCGACATGCGCTTGCTGCGCGCGCCATCGTTGATCTTCGCCACGTCGCGGGCCAGCTGATCGGCATTCAGGAACGCCGTCACCGGGCGATATTCCTTGGTTTCCTTATCGCACATCACCGCCATGCCGACGCCGCAGTTCGGGTGGCATCCGCAGGAGAGCTGGCCCCACTCGGCCGAAGGTCCGTGGACCAGATCGGCGAAGTCGGAGAACGTGCTCATGAAGCTGATGGGGAACCAGTCGCGCGTCGGTTCGCCGAGGCCCGTCATGTTCTTCACATCGTGCGCCAAGTGAGACAGCGTGTAGCGCTGCGCCGCACGGCGTTCCGGCGTGATGGCTTCGTCGCGGCCGGTGAAGGAAACCGGCTGGAAGCTCAAGAACGGAATCTTCTTCGGATTGTCGAGCGCGAAGCGGATCACCGAGCCGACCTGCTCGTTGTTCACGCCGTTGATGATCGTGATCACCGGGACGATATCGACGCCCGCGCTGTACAGGTTCTCAATCGCGCGCAGCTTCACATCGAACAGGTTGCCGATGGCGCGGTGCGAGTTGGCTTCGTTGCCGATGCCGTCAAACTGCAGGTACGCGTAGCGCAGTCCGGCTTCCGCGGCGGCCTTGGCGAGTTCCGGCTTCTTGGCGAATTCAATTCCGTTGGTGGCGGCCTGTACGCTCTGATAGCCGATCTTGCGGCAATAGCGGACGGCATCCAGGAAGTACGGCGAAAGCGTCGGCTCGCCGCCCGAGAACTGCACGGACATCTGGCGGCGCGGCTTCACTTTAATCGCGTTATCGAGCAGCGCTTTGATTTCTTCCCACGTCAGTTCGTGCACGAAGCCGACTTGGTTGGCGTCCATGAAGCAGGGATCGCACATCATGTTGCAGCGGTTCGTGAGATCGATGGTCAGAACGGATCCACGGCCGTGCGTGACGGTCGAAGAACCGTGATCGCGCCAGCCTTCGTCGTTGTGCGAACGGATGTCGCGGCCCGGGAACACATCTTCAATGTGCTTGAGGAACGCCGGATCCATCGCCATCAGGTCTTCGAACTTACCGTGGATGGGGCATTCCTTGGTCATCAGGATCTGACCGTCGCGCTCGATGATCTGGGCTTTGATCTCGCCGACCTTTTCGTTGCGCAGGATCGAGACCGGCAGCTCGCCGTTCAGAATCTTTTCGCGAATCTCGGGGATGCACTTCGGACAGAGCGAATCCGTCTCACGCGGCCAGCCGAGCTTCGGCTTCTGCTTTTCCCAGCTCTTCAGCAGCGGCTTGTCGGACCACTTCGGAGTGAACGAAGGGTTCGGCTTCATCGAGTTCACCGCGTCAAACAAATGCCAAGCGATGTTGGCGCCCACGGCAACGAGCTTTTCTACGTGCTTAATAGGCTTGGTCAAAATGAGACTCTCCCAGTTTGGTTAAAGTACTTTAAGTTACGAGTATAAAGAGGAGGGGTACTAAGAGCTACATCCTTATACCGAAAGGGCATTAAGTGCATCGGATGGGGCTATTTTGCATTGAACGGTTACGGCGCCTATGGCGTGGGAAGCCCTTTCCTGGCAATGGGATAGCGCGAAAAGGACGTGGCATGGCCGGTTCCGCGAGCCGCGCCGAGCGGAAGAGTTCGTGGGGTGATATGCTGCTGAGCCGAGCCAGTGATGCCGATGGTTCAGGATTCCCGGGGTGGGGCCTGTCGGTTTTCCGGTGCTAGCGGTGTGCCTTACGCAACCCAAGGCCGCCGAATAAGGCCACGCCGAGGCAGACAAGCCACCTGGAGCCCGGTTCGGGCACGGCGCTTTGGATCTCAAAGACATTTCCCGAAACAAAGTCGGACAGGAAAAGCGCGTTGCTGGTGGAAGAAACTCCGATGATGTTGGTCACCATCGGATTCTCACTTTGTATGAACTGGGTTACGGATCCGGTATCGAAGCTGTAATAAGCAAGACCTGCCTCGTCATTCGGCGTTTCGCCTCCGGCGAAGCCGATGAAGATACCGTTGTTGAAGCCTGCGGGAAACGAAGTGGGCGCCATCGCGATGTCCGTCGGTCCTTCGAGCTCGTGGGTGCCGGTACCGTTCGTGACGGGCTGAAATACCGCGACGGGTTGGACGCAGCCGCTGCCTACTTGCGCGCCAGGAACGCCTCCGTAAGCGTATTGGGTGTAGCAAGTTGGATATCCAAAGTTGAGCGGCGCGCCAACACCGAGCTGCGACGCGGAGATCTTGTTCAACTCGTCGGCCTGGGGAGGTTCTCCATCCGGCATGGATGTAAGTGCTGTCCCGACAAGGGCGCCGCCCGGCGGAATCTGGTCGATGGCGTTGTCCGCGAAATAGAAATCTCCGTTGGGGGCAAAGGTCATACCGTAGACGTTGCGAATTCCCGTGGCAACCTGTTGTACGTTTGTCACGGCAGGCTGCGGGCCGGCCGTGTTGATTCGAATCATGTACAAGGAGTCGCCGTGAAGAGAGGCGGAGGGCGTCGCAGCGAATCCGGTGCCCGTAAGAGTAACCATATCTCCCGCTGGCGTTGCCGTGTTATCGCCCTCGGCGCCCACGTTCACGATCAGATCGTAGGATCCCGAGACGCCGGGCGTGGGCCGAGCTGCCAGACCCACGGTGTTGTGCTCCCACGCGGAAGGATACGTCATCTGGAGGGTGGCGACCGTGGTCATCGGGGAGGCTGGCGTCGCACCGGGCTGGACAATATTGATGGTGTTTACGCCGTCGGCGGTTTGGAAAGTGCCAACCGCGAGATTGTTACCCATGGCGGCCGTGCCCGTCAACATGCCGTTCGTTGGATTGCCCGCATAGGTCGGCGCGTAGACGGGGGCGCCAACGGTATTGGGGGTTGGAAAATACAGCATTTGGGACTGGGTGTATCCATAGCCCGGACTCGAATTTACCCAAAGCCCTCCGCTGGAGAGTGGAAGGAGATCCGTTGGAAGTCCGACTCCACTCTCGACGGTGGTGACGCTAAACATCGATGCATTTACCGCATCAGCGTTGATGAGGCCGCATCGAGCAATTTCTGCGAAGAATACAGCGAGCAGCAGATATCGCATTGGAATAGCATACTCCAGCTGCTTGGAAAAAGTAGGGCGCACGTCCGTGTGATGTTTTGTCGCGTAGTCTTGTGTTGCGAGTACAAAGAGGACTGGTCGCCTGGGAGCTGCTCTTTATGGAAAGAAGGGAAGTTCAGTGCGCCATGTAGTGATATGCTGCTGGGGTGAAACCAAGAGCACTGTTGATCGAGTTCGCCATCCTTGCCGTTGCCGCCGTAGGTGTTCTTTCGGCCCAAGCCCCCACGCAATTCGTCCCCGTTACGGACAAGATGCTGGAGAATCCCGATCCGGGCGACTGGCTGATGTGGCGCAGGACGCTCAACAGCTGGGGCTATAGTCCGCTGACGCAGATTACGAAGGCCAACGTTGCCAAGCTCCAGCAGGTGTGGACGCGCGGCATGGGCGCGGGCATCCAGGAAGCGACGCCGCTGGTGTATCGCGGGACCATGTATTTGCCGAATCCGGCGGACGATACCGTGGCGCTCGATGCCGCCTCGGGCAAAGAGCTGTGGAAGTACAAGCGTCCGGTTCCGGAGGACGTTTCCAAGTGGTTCAATGGAGCTCCATTTAAAAGTCGCAATATCGCGATTTATGGCGACAAGATCATCGATCTCAGCGTGGACGATTTCGTTTACGCCGTGAACGCTACCGACGGCAAAGCGGCCTGGGAAACGCGCATCGTGGATTATCGCGAGGATTCGGCGCAGCAGACCTCCGGGCCGATCGCGGCGAAAGGGAAGATTTTTTCGGGACGCGCGTGCGAGTTCAAAGTGCCGGGTGAAAACGCTTGTGTCGTGACCGCACATGACGCGCGTACCGGAAAAGAGCTGTGGCGCTTCCACACGATTCCCAAGAAAGGTGAACCCGGCTACGAAAGCTGGGGCAATGTGCCCGAGGAACTGCGGAAGCACGTGGGCACGTGGATGCCCCCGAGCTATGATCCCGAGTTGAACCTCCTATATATAGGTACGTCGGTGACGTCCCCTGCGCCGAAATTTCTGCTGGGCGGCAACGACAAGAAGTACCTGTATCACAACTCCACACTCGCGATTAACGCGGATACGGGCAAGCTGGTTTGGTATTACCAGCACATTGTGGATCATTGGGATCTGGATCATCCCTTCGAGCGCATTCTTGTGGACACGCAGGTGGCTCCTGATAAGAGCGAAGTCGCCTGGATCAATCCGAAGATCAAGCCGGGAGAGCGCCGCAAGGTGTTGACCGGAATCCCGGGCAAGACGGGTATCGTCTATACGCTGGATCGGCAGACGGGCGAGTTCCTGTGGGCGCGTCCCACGAATTATCAGAACGTGGTGACGAAGATGGATGGAGCGACGGGCGAAGTGACCGTGAATCCCGAGACGACGTTTGATCGCGCAGGGCAGGAACGGCTGGTGTGTCCCAATTCGAACGGTGGGAAAAATTTCCCGGCGGGTGCGTATAGTCCTTTGAATAATGCGATGTTCATGCCGGTGCAGAATACGTGCATGATCGCGTCCGCCACGGCCGATACGATTGATCCGCGCAGCGCGTATATGTTGAACTCGCGCGCGCAACTTGCGCCCGGTGCGGATAAAGTGGGGACGATCCACGCCGTATCGGCATCCACGGGGAAAACGCTGTGGAAGTTCGAGACGCGTGCAGGCGCGATGTCGCTGGCGGCCACGGGCGGGGGATTGGTCTTCGCGGGCGATTCCATCGGAGGTTTCCGCGCGCTGGATCAGGATACGGGAAAAGTGCTGTGGGAAGTGAACCTGGGCGCGCCCGTCACAGGATATCCGGTGACGTATTTAGCGGGCGGAAAACAGTATGTCGCCGTGAGCACGGGTACGTCGCTTGTTTCGGCGGCGGTGAATCGGTTGACGCCGGAACTGAAGCAAGTGATCGCGAATAATCTTTACGTGTTCGCGTTGCCGGAGTAGCCATGGTTCGTAACGCGATGGTTCGCAACGCTTGCGCGCGGCGCGTTCGTGTGGTCTAACAGTTAGTCGATCATGAACGTGGATATTACTGCGGGAAGACGTGGCGCGTTCCTTTTGTCCGCGGTGCTGGCGTCACGCGCACTCCTGGCGCAGTATCCTTCCGAGGCTCTGCCCGCGACGAAGTCCGCTCTGCAATCGTCGGACTGGACGGGCTATTACCAGCTCGCGCAGACGCCGAAAGCTCTGGGCGAGCTGAAGCCGATCCATCCCAACCTGGATCAAGTGATCGGCGATTATCTTCAGCCGTGGGCGAAGCTGAAACGCGCCGCGATCAACGGCGTGGCGGAAGACGTAGGACAGGTCTGCCTGCCCGACGGACTGTTTCGCTATCCCGGATTCGCGGGGACGTTTCTGTGGCTCGTGACGCCGGATAAAGTCGTGATCGTCTACGGGCAGATCAACACGGCGGGCGTCCAGAGGATTTATTTGAATCGCACGCAGCATCCTCGTAATTTACTGCCGACGTGGAATGGCGATTCCATCGGCCACTGGGAAGGCGACACGTTGTTCGTGGATACCACCAGCTTCAACGGAGAATCGTGGCTGGTATCCAGCATGGCTCCGCACACGGAAGAGGCGCACATGACGCAGCGCATACGCCGTGTGAAAGACGGAGCGTATATCGAAATCCTCTACACGGTTGAAGATCGCGGGGCGCTGACGTCGGCGCTTCAATATAGCCGCTACTATCGCAAGACGGCGAACGCGATGGCGGAAAATATTTGCGCCGAGGACGCGGCGACGTGGAAGGAATTTCGCAATAAAGCGCTGCGTCCGCTGGTGGAAAAAGCGAAAGAGGTAAGGTAGGTACCGAAGAAGTCAGGAGCCAGGAGTCAGAATTAGTAAGGTGCTGCGGGCTTTGTTTGAGGAAAGCAGATCCCTCGACTTCGCTCGGGATGACAGGGTTCGGAAGGGGTGAAAAGCTGAAAGCCGCGGCGTTGCGGAATGGCGAACAACTTCGAAATCGGACGACCATGTCGGTTGCTTCACGGATTTCCACTCTTGTCATCCCGCAATCCACAGCGTCTTCCGACTAGAATCAAAGGAGAGGCCCATATGACTTCTCCCGTGACCACCGAAAATCCTTTGAAGCAGCTGGCCGGATATGGCCAATCGATTTGGCTCGACTATATCCGCCGCAGCCTGATGACTAGTGGTGACCTGGCTAAGCTCATCGCGGAAGACGGCCTGGCCGGCATGACGTCCAATCCCGCGATTTTCGAAAAGGCGATCGTAGGCGGCGCGGAATACGGCGACTTTCTTGCCGAGCTGCGGAAGGACAAATCGCTCGACGCGAAGGGCATCTACGAACGCCTTGCGATTCGCGATATTCAGGATGCGGCCGATGCGTTGAAGCCCGTCTATCTCGCGACGAACGGGCGCGATGGTTACGTGAGCCTGGAAGTTTCGCCGCTTTTGGCCAACGATACAAAAGGAACGCTCGATGAAGCACTGCGCTTGTGGAGCACCGTGCAGCGTCCCAACCTGATGATCAAGGTTCCGGCCACCACCGCCGGACTGCCCGCGATTGAAGCTCTATTGAGCGAAGGCATCAACGTCAACATCACGCTGCTGTTCGCGCGCCAGCGCTACGAGGACGTCGCGGAAGTTTATGTGCGAGCTCTTGAGGCTCGCGCGCAGCAGGGCCTGCATCTGCCGTCGATTGCCAGCGTCGCGAGCTTTTTCGTGAGCCGCATCGATAGCGCGATTGACGCGCGTATCGATAGCATGCTGCCTGCGGCGGATGATGCGAAGAAAGCGCTGTTGGAAGCGTGCCGCAGCAAGGTCGCGATTGCGAACGCGAAGCTCGCCTACGAAAGCTATCACAAGATTTTCTCCGGGCCGCGTTGGGACGCGCTTGTGGCGAAGGGCGCGCGCGTGCAGCGCTTATTGTGGGCCAGCACGTCGACGAAGAATCCGAAGCTGCGCGACGTTCTTTATGTGGAAGAACTGATCGGCAAGGATACGGTCAATACGATTCCTCCGGCAACCTACGACGCGTTTCGCGATCACGGCGTGCCGCGAGCGTCGCTCGAAGAAGGATTGGCCGACGCGCGTACGGTGATGCAGAACCTGGCCGCGGCCGGAATTTCCATGGATCAGGTGACGGGCGAATTGCTCGAGCAAGGTCTGAAGCTGTTCGAAGACGCGTTTGTCAAACTCCTGGGAGTAGTGCAGGCAGCGTAGATGCGAACGTCGGCGCGGGTGTAACTTTTGCCCCGAGTGTCATTTTAATGTGCGTCGCGCTGGCCGATTTCATGGCTCTCGCGCTACAATAGAACTTCCCCCTGAAACATGCGCTTGGAGCTGTGTTTCTTCGTCTTCGCCTAGGGGCCGGTAGCTCAGTTGGTAGAGCATCGCACTTTTAATGCGGTGGTCGCGGGTTCGAGTCCCGCCCGGCTCACCATTTCTTTTCCTTTACGGCAAGCCACTTTTACGTTCTGTGGCGAGACACTTGGTTTAGCGCCGCGCCTCGGCCAGAACTGCGCCCGCGATCGCCGGAAGCGGCAGAACGCGGTCGACGGCTCCATGACGGATGGCTTCTTTCGGCATCCCGAAGACCACGCAAGAGGCTTCGTCCTGCGCGATGGTGCGGGCGCCGGCCTTCTTCATCGCGAGCATCCCTTGCGCTCCATCGGAGCCCATGCCAGTCAGGATAGCTCCCGTGGCGTTTGCTCCGGCGGCGAGCGCCACGGAGTGAAACAGCACATCGACGGCCGGGCGCTGATAACAAACCAGGGGTCCGTCCTTAATCTCGACGTTGTAGCCGGCGGCGGAGCGCTTGAGCAGCATATGAAAATTGCCGGGAGCGATCAGTGCCAGTCCCGGTTCAAGCTTATCGCCGTCCTGGGCTTCTCGGACGCGAATGGCGCACAGATCGTTCAGGCGATTTGCAAAAGAACGCGAGAAAACGGCGGGGATGTGCTGCGTGATCACGATGCCGGGAGCGTTCTCCGGGAACTCGACCAAAACTTTTTGGATGGCTTCCGTGCCGCCCGTCGAGGCTCCGATGGCGATCACCGAGGAGGCCGGGAACGCTTGACCCGGTAGCCTCCGGACGAGAGGCTCGGCGGGAATAACCGCCTTGGGCGCACCGGGGGGGCGCAGCCGCGCTGCTTTCGCGGCGCGGATCTTCGAGGCGAGGCTCAAGCGCAAGTCGCCCACCGATTGCGGCCCGCCCGGCTTGGCCAGAACATCAATGGCACCCGCGTCGAGCGCGTCCAGGGCCACGCGGCTGGAGACGACGCCGAGCGAGCTGATCACAATGACGGGCATCGGATGATGGTGCATCAGTTTCTTGAGAAACGTGACCCCATCCATGCGCGGCATTTCGATGTCCAGCGTCAGCACATCCGGCTTTAACGCGAGGATCTTATCGCGGGCAACGTAGGGGTCTGGGGCCGTTCCCACCACTTCGATGTCGGCTTCGCTCGAAAGCGCGTCGGTAAGAACTTTGCGCACGATGGCCGAATCGTCCACCACCAGGACTCGGATTTTGTTACTGAGGATCATGCATCCGCTTTTACGCGTAACGTTACCGTAAGGATTCCGTTTTCGAGTTCATAGCTCTGGCGCGCCACCGGTGGAGTTTCCGGATCGGTAGCAAGTGGGTTCTGCGGAAGTAATTCCGGTGAGGTCAGCTCGAAACTCTTGTTGCTTTCCAGTTTGCTGACCAGCGCGCCGCACAGCATGTTGGCCAATTCGCAGACCACTTCGCCGGGTTGCGAATCTGTCAGCGATTCCACGTCTTCTCCCAGAAAGCCAGCCGCCAACAGCCGCGCGCTTGGCTCGGAAAGGCACACGCTCAGCGTTCCCGAAGGACGTCCGTGGAACGCCAACCGTGCCTGCATCACCGAGGCACTGCTTTCCACTTCCGCGGGACCAAGCGGCGAGGAAAAGAACATGGTTTCCAACACTGCTTCCACCGCGCCCGATACCAGTTCGTCGTAATTCGTTTCACTCATGTGGCACCCCTAGAATTTTCTCGACTTCATCGCGCAACGCTTCCGGCAGAAACGGCTTGGTTACGTAGCCTTTGGCTCCGAGCGCCAGCATCTGCTGCACGCGGCTTTCGCTGGAGTCGGTGGAAACTACGATGACGGGAATGGTGCGCAATAGCTCGTCGCTTTCCAGTTGGCGGACCAGTTCTTCCCCATTCATGTTGGGCATGTTGATGTCGGTCAATACCAGATCCATCCAGCGCTCGCGCAGCAGCTTCAGTGCGTGCTCGCCATCTTGGGCTTCGCAGTACTCTCCCACGTCCAGGCCGGTAAGGCCCACCGTTTTACGAATGAAAGCCCGCATCACTGGAGAATCGTCCACGATCAAAATATTCAGCGCCATTGTTTAGCTCCCTACGCCGGCACGCGCTGCGCGGCCGATAGTCGCACTTTCATTTCTCGCGGTTCCCCGCCAGGCGCGTGCAACCACACGCGGCCCGTACCGACCTCCATGCGAACGGTTCTGGCTAGCGTTCCGCCAGTTTCTTCGGCATGCGCCACCAGGCCGTACTTCCACAAGACCTTTCGCAGCGCCAGACAATTTCGTTTGCCGATATTGAACGTACCGTTGTCGTTCATCACCTGCGCGCCGCCAGCCGCGAAAACCGCCAAGCGGCGTCTATCCGCTCCGTTCTCGAGAACCGTGCGCAACAGCAGTGGTATTCCCGTATCCGCATACATCCACGGGCGGCCGTTGGAGTTTCCATGCGATGTCGACGATTCGGGAAGCATGTAGTGAACCATTCCCGCCACTTTTGCCACCGGATCGTGCAGCATCACCGCGATGCAAGATCCTAGAGCATACGTCAGGATTACGGCATCGGGGTCGCGACTCACCCCACCGTCGCCGACGCCAATCACCAACTGCTTCATTTCTTAGCGCCTCGCTTCCGATAAATGGCCGGCTGCACCTGTTGCAGCGGATGCTCAATCCCGGTGAGACTTTCCGAATGTCCTACGAATAAATAGCCGCCCGGCTCCAGGCATGCCGCCAGGTTGTTGACGACATGTTCCTGCGTCGCACGGCTGAAATAGATCATCACGTTGCGGCAGAAAATGACCGTGAAGCGGCCCACGTCCGGGAGCGGCTCGATGAGGTTGAGGCGGCGAAAGTCGACCATGCCGAGGATCTCCGGCCGCATGCGATACCATCCGTCCCACCGGCCTTCGCCACGCAATAGATGTTTTTTGAGCCACGGAGGAATACCGCCCTGAAAGCGATCCGCCTTATACATTCCCTTGCGTGCCGTTTCCAGCACGCGCGTGGAAATATCGGTGGCCAGAATACTTGGCAGGGAGGGGCTTTGCGGTCCCAGATATTCGCGTGCGGTAAGCGCTATGGTGTAGGGCTCCTCGCCCGTGGAACTGGCCGCGCTCCAGATGCGTAGCGGAGCGTGTCCTTTTTGTTCGGCAAGGATTTGTTCGGGAAAGATCCGCTGTGTCAGAAAGTCGAAATGTGCCTGCTCGCGAAAAAAGCTGGTGTGATTGGTGGTGAGTACGTCGATCAACTCGACCAGCGCATCGCCCGTCCGGTCGGACTGCAGATGCCGGTAGTAATCCCCGAACGACTTGAAGCCGCGTTGCCGCATCAGGTTTCCCAGCCGCGAGTTGACCAGTTGCTCCTTGCCCGTGCCGAGTTCCAGGCCGAATTCTTCGCGCGCCAGCGTTGCAACGAACGCGAATTCCTTGGCCGTTAGCTCGATCGGCGGCGAGATCACAGGGATTGGGGATTCAGACAGAGTGGATCTCTGCTCCATTCCGCTCATTTGGACCTCGCGCGGAAAATGCCCTCGGGATCCAGAATCAGGCCGACCCGGCCATCTCCCAGGATCGCGCCGCCCGCGACGCCGGGAATATCTTTCAGTGTCTCGCCCAGACTCTTGATGACCACTTCCTGCTTGCCGATTAATTCGTCCACCAGCAGACAGAACGTTTTGCCTGCGGCCTCCGCCACAATCAACAAACCTTCTGTGGCCACTTCCGACTGCGGCTCCACTCCGAACCGTTGATAGAGCCGCACCACCGGCAGCAGGCTGTTGCGCACCATCGCCATCTCCTGCCGCCCCTCCACCGTGAACACCATGTCTTCGGTGGGCCGCAGCATTTCGCGCACCGAGAAAATCGGCACCACGTAACGTTCGCCGCCCACGCCCACCACCAGTCCGTCGATCATGGCCAAGGTCAAAGGCAAGCGCAGGAAAAACGAAGTCCCCTTGCCGGGCGTCGATTCGATATCGACATGGCCGCGCAACTTCTGGATCTGCTTCTTCACCACATCCATGCCGACGCCGCGGCCGGACACGTCCGTGACTTTCGCGGCAGTGGAGAATCCCGGATGGAAAATAAAATTGAACACGTCGCTGTCGGAGAGAGCGGAGCCATCTTCCACCAGGCCCGTGCGCCGCGCTTTTTCTAAAATCTTTTCGCGCACCAAACCGCGGCCATCGTCGGCGATCTCAATGACGATGTGCCCGGCCTGATGACTGGCGCCAAGCCGGATGCGTCCCGTAGGATCTTTGCCTGCGGCACGCCGTTCGTCGGGCGGCTCCAATCCGTGATCGGCTGCGTTGCGAACCATGTGCATTAAGGGATCGGCCAACTCTTCGACGACGTTGCGATCCAGCTCGGTTTCGGCGCCGATCGCGTCCATCTCCGCCTGCTTGCCGGTCTTGCGCGCCAGGTCTCTCACCAGCCGGTTCATCTTCTGAAACAAGCCGCCCACCGGCACCATGCGCATGGACATGGCGGTCTTCTGTAAGTCTCCCGTGATGCGTGCGAGTTGCGCCAAACTCCGCAGCACCGCTGGACTGCGCAATGACGCCAGTTCGGGATGATGCCGCACCATCGACTGCGCGATCACCATCTCGCCGGCCATGTCTACCAGGAAGTCCAACTTCGCCGTGTCTACTTTGACGGACCTTGTCTCGGCGCCTTGCGTTCTGCGGTCGATTGCGGCGCTCCGCCGTTCGATTGCGTCTGCTTCGGCAGTGGTCGCTTCCTGCTGCGCGACGGTCTCCGCCTGCGCCGGCGTCGGCGTGGATGGCGCTGGAGTTTGTGTAGATGGTGACGGCGTACATCGTGACGGCGTGGCTTGCGCCGGAGCTGCCGCCTGCGGAGGAGTAGATGTTTCGGCATCGCCCGCCGCTCCACGGCGAATGCGCTCGAGAAGCGCCTCTTTTTCGGGAGCCGGCCCAGGGTCGCTTCCCGCGAGGACCGCATCCAATCGCTTCAGCCAAACCTTCAAGAAGTCGGATGCCGCCAGGACAATGTCCACCACGCCCGGTGTGATGCGCAGCTTTTGATTGCGCGCCAGATCGAGCAGCGTCTCGGTCTCGTGCGCCACCTCACGGATATCGTTGAAATCGAGAAATCCCGCCAATCCCTTGATGGTGTGGAAGCCGCGAAATACGGTATTGATCGCTTCGCTGTCGCCGGGATCCTTCTCCAGCGTCATCATTTGGATTTCCACTTGCGTCAAATGCTCGCGGGATTCCATGACAAAGTCGGCGATCATCTCCGGGTCCTCACCCAGGGACAAGGGCGCCGCCGCAGGAGCGGCTGGGGTGGGTGTTTCGACTTTGGCCCCATGATCGGAAAGCGCCTGCTGCATGCGTGCGACACTCGCGGAGAACAGTTCTTCGTGGCCGTCTTTCTTCCGTTTTGGAAGCTCTGCTAGAGACTCGGTCGCGATGCGCGCCACATCGCCGCGGCCCGCCGTTTCCGCCTCGCGGCACACGCCTTCGAGCAGTGCCGCCCACTGCTGGCCGTCAGTATCGCCCACGATCAACTTGGCGGCCAGTTCGTCGATGCGTTCCCGCAAAATGTCCGGGATTCGGTTTTGCGCTGCTTCGGTTTGATCTACGTTCGATGACATGAATGCATATGCTCCTGTCTAAAAAAATCGCGACGAGTGCTATGCCACTCCGCCGACCAGGGCGTTCAACTGGTCGACCACGTCCCTGAGCGTGGACGCCTGCGCCGTCAGCTCTTCGGCCGCCGCCGCGCTTTCTTCCGTGTTGGCCGCCGATTGCTGTGTCACCTGCTCCATCTGCGTCAGCGCCTTGGCCACTTGCTCGACGCCGCGCGTCTGCTCCTGGCTGCCCAGGGTGACTTCCTCCACCAGCGTCTTCACCTTGGCCGATTCCTCGGTCATGGTGCGAACCGCCGTGGCCACCAGTTCCACTTTGGCGTTGCCGTCGTTGGACTTTGCGATCGATTCTTGAATCAAAGCCGTTGAATCCTTGGCCGCCGCGGCGCAACGCTGCGCTAGATTGCGGACTTCGTCGGCCACCACGGCAAAGCCCATGCCCGCTTCGCCCGCGCGCGCTGCTTCCACCGCCGCGTTCAACGCCAGGATGTTGGTCTGAAACGCGATCTCGTCGATCACTGTGATAATCTTCGCCACTTTGTTGCTGGACGCTTTGATGTCGCCCATGGCCGCCACCATGGATTCGAGCGACTGGTTCGTCTCGGCGAACTTCTGCTGCGACTGCGTCACCAGCGTGTTGACCGCGTGCGCATTCTCGGCGTTCCTGCGCGCCATGGAGTTGATCTCTTCGCTCGACGCCGACGTCTCTTCGAGCGACGCTGCTTGTTCGGAAGCGCCTTGCGCCAGCGATTGCGTCGATGACGAAATCTGTCCCGCCGCACTTTCTACTTGACCGGCGCTTTCGATCAGAGTTTCCACGGCTTGCCGCAACGTGCCGGAAATCCCCTGAATGATCCATGCCACTGTGACTCCGATGGCAAAAAACAGGACCAAGACGGAGAGAGATACGACCCATATTTTCCAGGCCACCGCTTCCTTCTCCGAGGCCAGCGCCGCGGTGGTCCTTTTTGACATCAACGCGACTACTTTATCGAGCAGATCCGTGGCCGCGCGATCCTGACCCTTCACGAGTTTGTCGACGTCGTGCGGGTTGTTTCCATTGTTCTTCACGAAGACGACTAGGGCAGCCTCGTATTTGTCGCGCATGACTCCGAACGCCTGGACAAAGTCTTCCACTGGTTTGCGCTCGGCGGGATCGGCGATCGAATTCCGCAGCCCCGTCGCGAGCTTCAGGGCGTCACTGGCGCGCTCGTGAAATTGGTTTGTGTACTTGGCCAGGTCCTTCGGGTCGTATCCGCGAAGAAGGATATCCTTCCACTCCTGCACCTGCTTTTTGAAGTTGACCTGAACTTGCCGCGCGGCGTCCTGCTGATGAGCAGATTCCTGCATCAGTTTCAGTGTGTTTTCGTAAGTATTGCTGGTTGTTTTCAATTCATACGTCAACACGCCTATCGCACATGTAGCAACACCCAGGCAGAGTCCGACGGCCAGCCAGATTTTGGCCGCAATGGTAGTTTGTTTCATCATGTGGTTTCCGCTCGTCGTCTCACGGAAGGTTGGCCGTAAGCGCCTATAGCATCTCCTTGAACTCTTCCTCGTCCAAGGCGAACGAACTCGCGGACTTGTGAGCCGGAGCCGCTTTGGGAGAAGCAATGTTCGCGGACTTGCCAACCGCTTTCTGCAAGGAACTTAGGCCGGACGAGCCGTTGCGAGAGGATGTACCGTGATGGCTTCCGCCACCGCTCGTTTCCGCTCCGCCGACCATGGCGCTCAACTGCCCGACCACGTCCATCAGCGTGGACGCCTGCGCTGTCAGCTGTTCGGCCGCCGCCGCGCTTTCTTCCGCGTTGGCCGCCGATTGCTGTGTCACTCGCTCCATCTGCGTCAGCGCCTTGGCCACTTGCTCGATGCCGCGCGTCTGCTCCTGGCTGCCCAGGTTGACCTCGTCCACCAGTGTCTTCACCTTGGAGGATTCCTCGGTGATGGCGCGGATCGCCACCGCTACCTGATCGACCTTGGTCTTGCCTTCGTTGGATTTTGCGATCGATTCCTCAATCAGGTCGGCCGTGTCGTTCGCCGCTTGTGCGCAACGCTGCGCCAGGTTGCGGACTTCGTCGGCCACCACCGCAAAGCCCATGCCCGCCTCACCCGCGCGCGCCGCTTCCACCGCCGCGTTCAACGCCAGAATGTTCGTCTGGAACGCGATCTCGTCGATCACTTTGATAATCTTGGCCACCTTGTCGCTGGACGCTTTGATGTCGCCCATCGCCACCACCATCAATTCGAGCGACTGGTTCGTCTCGGCGAACTTTTGCTGCGACTGCGACACGAGTGTGTTGGCCGCTTGCGAGTTCTCGGCGTTCTTGTGCGCCATGGAGTTGATCTCTTCGCTCGATGCCGACGTCTCTTCGAGCGACGCCGCCTGTTCCGAAGCGCCTTGCGCCAGAGACTGGCTCGACGACGAAATCTGCCCAGCCGCCGCGGCCACCTGTCCGGCACCTTCGTGCAACTCAGACACCGACCGCACCAAGGCATCGGTAATGCTGCGGGCAGTGAAGAAGGCCAATACACTGTTGCAGACAATCGCGACGATGAGAATTGCCCACGTCCAGAGCCGCCCCGTGGAAGCGACGCTCACCGCCTGTCGAGAGAATTCGTCGCCGTTGGCCTTGTTGAACTCGCTCTCGTCGCTCACGGTCTTGAGGAATTCGGTCATTGCGGGCACCGTTTCCGAGTAAAACAGCGCCAGTGCTTGCTGTGTCTTCAGGGCGCGGCTGAGCGTTCGAGGCTTCTCCCAAGCCCGCATGTAGCGATCGAACGCCGGACTGATTTTTTCAAACAGCTCGCGGTCCCGAGCTGTCGTGATGGTCTTCTCATAGTCTTTAAGAGTCGCCGTCAATTTCTGCTGCTGCTGCGCCATCAACGCTTCTTGTTGCCCCATCTCTGATTGCTGGTCGGAGCCGATGTGCGTCAGCATAGAGGCTTGAATATCTTTGGCGATGCTTTCCATCCGGCCACTTTCGTAGACGCCCGGCAAAGAGTCAGTTATGATCAACTCGGCCGAAGCCCGCATGCGACCGATGCTCACCAACGCCACAACGCCCAGCGTGAGTATAAACACCATCGAAAGTGCAGAGACTAACGAGATCTTCCTGCTAATGGTCATCTGAGATGTCATGAATATTCCTTCCGTAATCCTAAAGTTGTGTTATTGCGCAAAGGAGTCCAGCCCGCGCAGTTCCTGGCCGCTCAACACCTGATCGATGTCCAGCAGGATTTTCACTTTGTCCTTCACCTTGGCCATGCCTAACAAGTAGGAAGTGGCCGAGCCCGCACCGTCTCCGAAATCCGGCGTATCTTCGATATCCGCGGCGGCCAGGTTCAACACTTCGGAAACCTCGTCGACGACGATGCCGGTTTGCAGCGATATACCCGCCGTTTGCACTTGCACCACGATGATGCACGTCCGCGCCGTGTACTCCATTTCCGGCAGGCAGAACTTTAAGCGCAGATCCACCACCGGAATTACTTTCCCGCGGAGGTTGATCACACCCTTGACATATCCCGGCGTCTGCGGCACGGCCGTGATGTCCTGAATGCCCATGATTTCCCGGACCTTCAGTACGCGGATCGCGAACTCTTCGCGTCCCAGGATGAATGTCAAATATTTTCCGGCTCGCTGATCGGTGGCAACAGCGCCGATTTCCGATGTTTCAATGACTGCACTTCGCATAAGCGTCCTTTCCTTCTTCAAAACCCGCTCTTGCTGCGGCCCTACTCTTCTCGACTTCCGAATTTGATCGCCGTTCGCAAATCCGTTGATCCCACGGTGCTGCCATTGCGCGGCGAGCGATCGTTCTCTGCTCGCCATCAAGCTGCCCGTTTCTACACTCATCGGAGTGGCTGGAAAAACTTCTATATCCCAGTGCAATTAAACCGGAGGGCGGGGATTCCCTTAGAACATCTGCGTCACGCCCAGAGCCACGCCGTGGAACGCAGAGCCGCGGCCGGTGCTTTGCGAGAAGTCATCGGTGAAGACATGGCCGATGGCCAGAGATGAAACGTTGGTCGACGGTCAAGTCGACCGGTGTGCGCGACGAAAATGCGCGGCAAGAAACGCGTGGAAAGTGCAGCGCGTTCGGATTACGCCGCCCGTCCGCTGGGTTTCCTCACGCGGCGCAGCATAGCATCGAGGAGCGCTGCGCCGGCGGCGACGCCAAAGGGCAAGGATCGAACGCCAAGGATTTCGCCCTCATCCAGACGCAGGTTGACTGCAGCATGGCAGTTCCCTGTGCTGCTTATCGGATGGCTGTCGTCAAATTCCAGTCTGATGTTGCCGTTGATCGATTCTGCTTGATCGGCAACGGAAGAGTGTCAACGCCACAATATATTGCGGAGCTCGAAAGCGGTAGAAGCTTTCGGTGTTCGGCTCCGCGGAATGCGAAACTGAGTTTCGCCGACGCGCGTGGCGTCGGCGATGAACGTTGAAAATAGGGAGCGCGTTATTCTTCCGCGGGCCACGCATGGCACGTGTGACATGTCATCGGCGCGTTGCGCGACTGGTGGCACGCTATGCAATTGCCCATCGTCGTCACGGCCGTCGCCATCGACATCCGTTCTGTTTCCCCCACGGGCCCATGGCAGTTGCCGCACTGCAGCCCCGCCTGCAGGTGCTTGCGATGCGTCCAGGTGACGCCTTTCGTCACCTCATAGACGCGAACCCACGGAATCGCTTCCCCGGATTGCGCGAACCCTGCCAGCTTCTGAATCGCGGGACGATCCGCCGCTGTCGTTTTATGGCAGCCCATGCAGGTGGCAACTGCGGGAAACGTCATTTGATTCCCCGGCTCCGGATTCGTATGGCACACGCGACACTGCACGCCGCGCGACACGTGCGTCTTGTGGCTGAACGGGAGCGGCTGCTCTGGAGCCGCATGCGGTGCCACATTTTCTTTCACCAGCAGTTGCTGCGCTGCCGCGTTTGCGCCATTCGCGGGAACCGCTTGCTGTGCCCGCAGCGTTAAGCCGAAAAGTAGAATCAGGCCCGCGCTCAGTGTCGCGGCCAGCGCGGCCGTGAGCCGCGTCCGTCTTGCCGAAACCGTCCGCGTCATGCCTGCTTTGCTCCCGCCACTTCGATGCTCGTCCCCAAATCTTTCAGCAGCACGGTCGCGGCATTGCGTCCGGGATATCCGGTGATCGATCCGCCCGGAGGCGTGCAGGCTCCTGTCTGATACAGTCCCGCAATGGGCAGCTTGTAGTTTGCGGCCGGCGATAACTGGCGGCGCTCTCCGTGATGCGCGCTGCCTCTCCACATCGCCGGATTCATTCTCTCGATATCCAAAGGGCTCTCCAAAAACTTCGCCAGAATTTTATCGGCGGTCAGATTCGGAGCCACTCTCCGCAGCCGCGCAAAAATTCGCTCGGCCACTTCGTCGCGAATCTTATCCCAGTGCTTTGGGCCTTCCTTCAGCCCGTACGGCATCGTGCCTTCGATCTTCACCGTGTGATAGCCTGCGGGCGCTCTCGTGGGATCGCCCACCGAAGGACTCACGATTTGCAGCGGGATATCGTCCACCCACACTTCGCCGCGCGCGTTGTAGGAATTCAGCAGAAGCACGCTTTCCGCTTGCTCCAGCAGGGCCGCCTCCGTGCTGATCACGTGCCCTCCGCCCGCCACCGGATACTGCGGCGGATCGGACGTCGCATAGTGCATCGAGAACATCGCGTGTTCCGGCTTGAAGACTTCTATGTTGCGCAGGAAGTCCTCGCCCCACAGTTCTCGCGGAGCCATGTTCACAATGTGCTTCAGATGAATAGTGGAGACCACGGCCTTTTCGGCGCGGAACTTGCTGCCGTCGTTGCACTCGACGCCCACGCACTTTCCGCCTTCAACCATGAGCTGCGCCACGGGCTTGTTCGTGAGGATCACGCCATGGTGTGCCTCGATGAACTTCCCTAGCGCCACGCTCAACATCCCCGAGCCGCCCTTGGCGATGGAGCGCCCGTTCACCACCCGCGTCACCAGCGAAAACGCCTGATTGCCGGTGCCGAAATCGCTTCCCGCAACGCCTCCAAAGTGGCCGCAGGAAACCGCCGCGGCACGCATGTAACGGCTCTCGAAGAGCGAGCACGCCGCGTCGTATCCCGACATGGCGTTCAATCGCCCGAAGTAGCCCGCCTTCGGCGCCGACGCGCGGTCTTTGGCGGGAACCTTCGTGTACGCCTCGTAATCCGGGACCAATTTACGAAACGTCTCGGCGTCTTTCTTCGAGAACTTGGCGATGGTCTCGCAGGTCTTCGCCAGATCGCGGTAGACCGTGATGGACGTCCCGTCAAAAAACGGAATGTGCATCACCAGTTCGTCGTCGATGTATTCCAGACCATAATCGCGGAGCCCCAGTTCCTTGTAAGCCGGATTGGTGCGAAACGCCCCATGCACGCTGGAGCACAAATCCTCTTTGAAGCCCGGCATGCAGACTTCCTGGGTTTTGCATCCGCCGCCAATCGTGGGACGCCCCTCCAGCACCACGACTTTAAATCCAGCCTTAGCCAAATAAGCCGCGCACACCAGGCTATTGTGTCCCGCGCCAGCCACCACAACGTCGAACCGGTCCGTGGGTGCAGCGCTCTGGCCGGAGGCGCGTTGTACGGCCAGAGCGACCGGGGCGGCCGTTGCGGCCCCCAGAAAGTTTCGCCGGCTCACATTTCCGGCACTCTCTTGGCTCATGTGGTCCTCCTGGTGATTCCTTAGCAGCCGCGCGAGCGGTGCCGGGCATGACTCATGTCACGCCCGAAAACGTCACCTTCGTATTGTAATGTTTTTGACCCGCAGTGACTGGAACTCCATATATTCCGCCCTATGCTTCCAAACATAGATCGCCATTTATCTTTAGCCGTATACCTACTGGTTCCCATCGCCGCATTGTCACCGATGAAGGCGGTCGATCCGGCTTAAAGTGATACGCTGGGCGATGGCAACTTGTTTGCGGACGCCTTGGTTTGGGTTGATGCGCAGCGATGCTTTGCCGATTTCTCACACGGAGCTCTCATGCGCTACTCGATCAAACTCTCCACGTTCAATGTTTGTCTCACCAGTTGTCTCATTAGTTCTTTGGGCGCGCTTCTGCTGCTGACGGGCTGTTCGTCGAATCCTCCGCAGGCCCAAAGCTCAGCCGTCCTCTTTGAAGGCGCACGGCTGGTGTCGGGCGAGGGGGCGGTGGAGAACTCGGCATTCCTGGTTGAAAACGGAAAGTTCACCAAGGTGGGCAAGAAAGGCGAAGTGGAGGCTCCGGCGGGCGCGGCGCACGTGGACCTTACGGGCAAGACCGTGATGCCCGCGCTGATCGACACGCACTCGCATCTTGGCTGGCTGATCGTAAGGACCGGCCAGTTGGACAAGGACAGCTATTCGAAAGAGAACGTGATCGACAACCTGAAGCGCGATGCCTACTACGGCGTTGCGGCCAACCGGAATCTGGGCATTGATCCGGGCGATGGGGTGTACGAAATTCGCGCGAATCCGCTTCCTGGCGTGCCCTTGTTGCGCACCGCGGGCCGGGGAATGGGCATGCCGAACGCGGGTCCGGGTCGCGATTATTGGAAGCCGGTGGCTTACGGGTTAACCACGGAGGTCGATGCGCGAAAAGCAGTGCAGGAGCTTGCGGCAAAGAAAGCTGACATTGTGAAGATCTGGGTGGACGATCGCGGAGGCACGGTGAAGAAGCTGACGCCAGCGCTCTATCGGGCCGTCATTGACGAGGCTCACAAGAATAACCTGCAGGTGATCGCGCACATCTTTTATCTGGCGGATGCGAAAGATTTGCTGAAAGCCGGCATTGACGGATTCGCGCACCTGGTCCGCGATAAAGATATTGACGATGAATTCGTGAAAATGATGAAGGAACACCCGAACGTCTACATCACCACGAACCTTCCGGAGAATCCGGATGCCGCTCCCGACTACGCCTTGATTTCAGAAACGGTGCCCGCTGCGGAGGTCCAGAAATTAAAGGACGCCGCCGCGAAGATGAAGCCAGCGGACGTAAAGAAGGCGCGCGATTTCTTCGGCATCCAGGCGCGAAACCTGGCGAAGTTGAATGCCGCGGGAATCAAGATCGTCCTTGGTACGGACTCCGCCGAAACCGTGGGCTGGCCCGTACAGACGGAGCTTTCCGACATGGTCGTCGCAGGAATGACGCCCGCGCAAGTGTTGACGGCGGCCACGAAGACCGCGGCCGAGGTGTTGAAGCTGGACGATATGGGTGCGATCGCGGCGGGCAAGAGCGCAGACTTCGATGTGCTCGACGCGAATCCGCTGGATGACATCAAGAACACGCGCAAGATCGCGAAGGTCTATATTCGCGGAGTGGAAGTGGACCGCTCGGCATTACGAGCGGAGTTCGTCAAGTAAGAAAAGGGCGACAGATCAAGGCCTGTGCATCGATAGCATCGCAGCCCAAGCGCTCGGATAAAGCGTGCCAAAGGCCCCATGGTACGGTTGGATCTGGAGATACAAGTGAAGTCCGTTATCGGAATTGATCTGGGTACCACGAACTGCGCTTTGGCCTATACCGACGGTGAATCGGTAGAGCAGTTCGCAATTCCGCAGTTGGTGCATCCGGGAGAAGTGCGAGAAGAGTCTCTTCTGCCCTCTTTCGTTTTTCTGGATCCGGCCGGGCCGATTGTAGGCGTCCTGGCGCAGAAGAAGGGCCTGGAGAACGCCGGGCGCCTGGTAGCATCGGCAAAATCATGGCTTTCCCATGCGGGTGTCGATCGCGAGGCCGCGATTCTGCCGCCGAATGCGCCCGACGGCATCGCTAAGATTTCGCCGGTGGAAGCTTCACAACGGTTCTTGTTCCACTTGCGAGAAGCGTGGAATCAAACGCATCCAGCGGAGCCATTCGACGATCACCAAGTGCTGGTCACCGTCCCCGCGTCCTTCGACGAGGTGGCGCGCGAATTAACGCTTAAGGCTGCGGAGCAGGCCGGCTACCGCGACGTCATTCTGCTCGAAGAGCCGCAGGCCGCCTTCTATGCCTGGATCGAGCGCAACGCGAATTGGCGCGAGTTGGTGAACGTCGGTGACCTCGTGCTGGTGATCGACATCGGTGGCGGAACCACCGACTTCACGCTCATCGCCGTGAAAGAGCACGCGGGCGAGATCGCACTGGAACGAATTGCCGTGGGCGATCACATTCTGCTCGGTGGCGACAACGTCGACGCCGCGCTGGCGCATCACGTGGCGCAGACCTTGCCGCGCAAATTGGACGCCATCCAATTTCATGGATTGTGGCAGCAGTGCCGGTCCGCGAAGGAGCAACTGCTGGCGGAAGGCAGCGATGCCGCCGAGCATCCGATCACCGTTCTTGGCCGGGGGACGGGACTTGTCGGCGGGACGATTAAAAGCAAACTGAAACGGGAGGATTTGGAACGAATTCTTTTAGATGGGTTCCTGCCACGCGTGGCTGTGGATGCGGCGCCCGAAGGCCGCCCCGCTTCGCTTTCCGAATTTGGTTTGCCGTATGCGTCGGACGCCGCGATTACACGGCACCTGGCCCACTTCCTGCATCGTCACGCGGCGCAACCCACTCACGTTCTTTTCAACGGAGGTGTGCTGCGCGCGAAGCTCGTCCGGGAACGGATTCTGGAGGTCTTGAATGAGTGGCTGAAAACGCCCATTCGATCGCTGGCGTCGGATGATCTCATGCACGCCGTAGCACGCGGCGCGGCGTACTACGGCCTTGCAAGGCAAGGGAAGGGCGTTCGCGTTCGCGGCGGAGTGCCGCGCAGCTACTATATCGGCATCGAAACCGCGATGCCGGCGGTGCCGGGAATGAGGCCTCCACTGAAAGCCCTTACCGTCGTGCCTTTCGGCATGGAGGAGGGTGGCGGTTACCAAATCAAAGACCGTCAATTTGCGTTACGGCTCGGCGAGCGGGCCCAGTTCCGGCTGTTTCAATCCACGGAACGCAAGCAGGACGCGCCGGGACAAATGATGGAAGAGATCTTCCCCGAGATGGAGGAATTGACTCCCGTGGAGGTGTCTCTCACAGGCACCCCTGGAGAAACAGTTCCCGTGACGCTTGAAAGCCTAGTCACGGAAACGGGCATGTTGGAGCTGTGGTTTGTGGCGAGCGACGGGCGCCGGTGGAAGCTGCAATTCAACGTCCGTTCGCGCCGCGGCCCGGCGGCTTGAGCATTCCGCAATCGCTGTTATCTGGCACTCCATGTAGGCAACGCTTCTAGCGGATGTCCGCTACTCGTGCCGACCCATAGCGGACGAGCGCTGCGTATCGCGCATGGTGGCGTAGACCAGGAGCGAGGCGGCGATTACCGCGGTCAGATAAAAATAGAACCATGTCTCGTGGCCAATCGATTTAAACCACAGCGCGAGCGATTCCGCCGTTCCGCCAAAAATAGAAACCGTAATGGCATAGGGCAGCCCTACGCCGGTTGCGCGCACACTGGTGGGGAAAAGTTCCGCCTTCACTACGGCGTTGATGGAGGTGTATCCGGCGACGATCATCCACGCGGCGGCAATCAGCAGGAACGCGGCAAAGGCTGTTTTCGCGGCCTGCAGCGAATAGAGCAGCGGAATGGTGCAGAGGGTGCCCATGACTCCGAACCAGATCAACAGCGGTTTGCGGCCGATCTTGTCGGAGAGAGCACCATAAATCGGCTGCAGAATCAGAGCAAAAATGAGCGATGCGCCGGTGACCATCGTGGTCTGCAGATCGTTAAGATGGACCGATAGCTTCAGGAACTTCTGCATGTACGTGGTGTACGTATAGAATGCCGTGGTGCCGCCCATCGTCAGTCCGACCACGACCATAATCTCGCGAGGATATTTCAGCAGCGCTTTGAGCGAGCTTTCCCTGCGCGCGACTTTCTTCGCTTCCAGGAAATCGTCCGTCTCGTGCATGTGGCTCTGCATGGAGAGAGTCACCAGCGCCAGCAGTCCTCCAATCGCAAACGGAATGCGCCAGCCCCAGGCCTTCAGTTGCACCGGCGTCAGCAAGAACTGCTGCAGGATCACCAGCACCACAATGGCGCACAGTTGTCCGCCAATGAGCGTCACGTACTGGAAACTGGAATAGAATCCGCGATGCTTTTCATCCGCAACTTCGCACAGATACGTAGCGCTTGCGCCGTATTCGCCCCCGAGACTCAAGCCCTGAATCACGCGCGCCACCGCGAGTAAAATCGGCGCTGCGAGGCCGATCGACGCATACGTAGGCGTGAGCGTAATCATCAGTGATCCGAAGCACATCAGGAGCACGGCAAGCATGAGCGATTTTCGCCGGCCGTAATGATCCGCCAGATAGCCGAACAACCATCCGCCGACGGGACGCATGACGAATCCGAGCGCAAACAGGAGCGCTGCGTTCAGCTGCTGAACGACCGGATCATTGCCGGGAAAGAAGGAATTGGCGAAATACAGCGCGAAGGCCGAATAAGTGTAAAAATCGTACCACTCTACCAAGTTGCCGGCCGAGCCGACTAAGATTGCCTTCACGCGCCGCCGCATATCGGCGCGCTGAAGTTGTTCGGGACCTAGGATGGTCGCTGATGATGCCATTCCAGACACTTGTACCACGAACGCCGCGACGCGCGCGAGATAGGCCCGGTCTGTATCAGGATCGGCACCGAACTCGGTCCGCTCAAGTCTCGTCTCGTGCTATCGATCCGTGCTTTTTATAGCGTAATAGCCGTAAGGATCATACGGGGGAGGATCGACGGGAGCAGGACCGACAACAGGGGGTGTCGCGATAAGGGGCGACCCTGTCTGCAGAAAAACGGGCGCCGCTGTCGATGAATTGGTCGGATTGAATCTCAGCGCAATCATCGTAAAGTTGCCCGACGCGCTGTAGAACTCGGCCAATCCCTCATGTCCAGCAATGACAGGGAACTGTTGTGCCAAGGCAAACGTCATGTGCCCTTGCGGGGGAACGGGGGGCAGTGTTCCCAAAGAAACTCCACCTATCGTGGTGCGGAAACCTACGGAAATGGTGAGCGGGGAAGATGTTGGATTCACCACGGCGATCGCGGTAGCAAAACCGGACGCGTCGTCATACGGCACCAGGCTGCGGTTCGATGCGGTGACCGCCTGGGCCGTCGCATCCTGATCCTGGCGGCCTGCGACGCGGTTGGTGAAGATGACGTAGGCCATGATGCCGGCGCTTGCGTTCAACTCGGCCCAGCCTTGCGATAATGCTGCGGCCGTTCCTCTCGTATGCACGTACAGCGAAGAGCCTCCCGTCAACGTCATCCCGGACGTGGAACTGACTTCCAGAAATGGGGGCGTCCAAGGTTGCGTTCCACCACCTTGCGTGTCGGAATGGAAAATTAGCGTCGCGGGCGCCGGCACTGCGGTGCTATTGGTTAGGACGATGGTGGATTGCCAACCTCCGCCGTCAACTACATCCGGCAATATCAGTGCCTCCGTAGACTGACCGAAAAGGTGTGTGCCAAAGATCGCAAAATTCAGAGCCACGAAAGCTAGATGTTTCATGCTTTCGAGTATTGGACTCCGTGCCCATTTAATCGCAATCAATTTGTAAAAAGTGTGTAAAAGCGGGCGAAGTTTCGATTCAGGTGCCGTCTTCACATTTTCTTGACAAAGAATTAGCAGTGTCCTAGCTGCTATCTCCGACGAGAACGTTCATACTCGACGCACATGGATCAAGATGGGCCTCGACACGCTTCGATGTTCCACGTTCCGTTTGCGGATCGGCATTTCACAGTTCGTTCCGAACATCGCGCAGGTGTGCCCGGTGCGATGTTCCAGGGTTCCCGGGTAGCTCTACCTCCAGTTGGCGCCCGGTTGAAGTGTACAGAGGCGCGGCACTTGACCTCGCAGGGGTCGACGTCATCTTGCCGCGCCAAGTACGCTGCCGAAGCCGGCTACATCTTTCGATCGCGGCCAAACGCGGCACTTTCGCCACGTCTTGTTACGGATTTGTAAAAACGTTGTAAAAACTTGCGGGGAGTTCCCGAGTCCACGTATTGCGGCAGGACGGCTCAGGTACAATCAGCATGAACGGGAAATATGCAGACGGTGCTGGTGATCGACGATGATGCGGCGTTGCGAGACACCATCAGTCTCATGCTGGAAAACGAAGGTTTCCGGCCTTCGCTAGCGGCCGATGGCCGAACCGGGGTGAAGCTTGCGCTCACGCAAAAGCCAGCGCTGATACTAGTGGATTTGCGCATGCCCGGCTTAGGCGGCGTCGAAGTTTGCAAGCAGATTCGAGCGGCCGGTCAAAACACGCCGCTGATGGTGCTGAGCGCGATCGGCGACGAAATGGACAAAGTGCTGCTGCTGGAAATTGGTGCCGACGATTACGTTGTGAAGCCGTTCGGCACGCGCGAATTATTGGCGCGCATCCGTGCGCTTCTCCGGCGCTCCTCCGCGGAAGAAACGAAAGTCCTGGCGTTTGGAGACGTCGAAGTCGACCTGACGCGGCGTGTGGTGACACGGCGCGGTGAAGATCTCAAGCTCACTCGTGCGGAATACAATCTGCTTACGTATTTTCTGCAGAATCCAGATCGCGTTCTCTCTCGCGACGTCATTTTGAATTCGGTTTGGGGATATGAATCGTTTCCCAACACTCGCACGGTGGATGCCCATGTTGTGCATTTGCGCCAGAAATTAGAGCGCGATGCCTCGTGTCCCGAGCACTTCTTGACGGTACACGGCGTCGGATATCGATTCTTGACGTAAAGGTTCTTCAGGAAGGTCATGGATGACACGTACGATTTTGGTCGTGGAAGACACCGACGTCTGCCGTGACGCACTCGAAGTCGCATTGACAAAATTGCCGAAGTTTGGCGTGCGCTCCGTCTGTACCGCCGAGCGCGCGCTGGAGTGTCTGGCGACGGATGAGGTTTGCGCGCTGGTCACGGATTTACACCTCGCGCAAATGGACGGGTTCGAGCTGATTGCGTTCGTCCGTTCGCATCCCCGGCTGTTCGCGCTTCCGATTCTGGTGATTAGCGGAGATAACGATCCAGGCACGCTGACCCGGCTCGCCGGAAGCGGCGCCAACGCTTATTTCACGAAACCGTATTCGCCTGCTGCGGTGTGCCGCCAGTTGGAGCAACTCATCGATGCACATTAGATCTTGGCTCTTCCTATTAACACTGAGTTCGGCCGCTCTTTCCGCGCAGCAAGCGGCGGAGTGGCAGCAAATCCTGGAACGAATGGACCGCCTGGAGATGGAAAACCGCAATCTTGCGGCAGAAGTGCGTAGCTTGCGCGAAGCACTTGCGACGGTCCCTGGCAGTTCCGCTCCACCGGCTGCCGCTGCTAGTACCACAGCGAATGACGTCGCGAGCGAAGCGCCATCGGCGCCGCTCGAAGAGCGCGTGGCTGTGCAGGAGCGCCGCGTGGAAGATCTCGCGATGACCAGGGTGCAATCGTCGCAGCGCTTGCCGGTGACGCTAACCGGGATGCTTTTGTTCAACGCATTCCTGAACAGTCGCGCCAACGGTGGGCAGCAGGATCCGGTGGCGGCCGCGCCTACCGATACTGTATCCGGCAATGGCGCGAGTCTCAGCCAAAGCATTGTCGGATTAGCGTTTCAAGGTCCTCACGTTCTTGGGAAAGGACAAGTGAGCGGCGACATCCGATTGGATCTGTGGGGTGGCAGCAGCAATTCACTCAATCATCTCGTGCGCCTGCGCGTCGCAACCATCCGCGTGGATTGGAAGAATCAAAGCGTCATTCTTGGTCAGGACAAGCCCATTATTTCTCCGCGCGATCCCACTTCGCTGGCGCAAGTGGCGTTCTCTCCACTGACGGGCTCCGGCAATCCCTGGTTGTGGCAACCACAAGCTCGCTTCGAACAGCGTTTCGAATTTGACGAAAACACCGGGCTCCGCGCACAGGTGGGAGTCTACGAAACCAGTGAACCGGTCGCCAGCGCGGGCGCGAATGCGGCTTCGCTTGTCACCGGGAGAGCCGCCCTACAAGGACGCTTCGAATTCTGGCGAAACCTGGGGCGCGCAGCGCGAATCGAGATTGCTCCCGGCTTCCACGAAAGTCAGACGCATGTGGCGGGCGCCTCCGTTGCCTCGCACCTGTTCTCCGTGGATTGGATGATTCAGCCGGTTGCGAAACTACAATGGACAGGCATGTTCTTCACGGGAGAAAACGCCGCAGGAATCGGTGCGCTCCGCCAAGGGTTCACTATTTTCGGTAACGGAAGAATACAGCCCGTGGGGACGGAAGGCGGATGGACGCAAGTCTCTTATGCGTTGACGCGTCGCCTCACCGTCCACGCCTATGGCGGGCAGGAAAGCAATCGTCCGCAGGATCTCCTGCGTGGTGAAATTACGCGCAATTTCTCTTTTGCCGGAAACTTGGTCTACCGGCTGGGGTCGAACGTACTGCTGGGAGTGGAGGCATCGCAGGTGCGAACCAACTATCTGGATTTGATCACGCGCCGGGCGAATCATTATGACCTTGCATTGGCCTATCTTTTCTAAACTCACGATGCTTTGTCAGGCTGCGCTGCTGTGCGTCGGCATGGGCATGGGCCTCTCTGGGACGCTGGCAGCGGCGACCGTCGCCGGCAAGGTGGAGTTGCGCGATTCGCGGGATCCGGGAGTCCGAAGTCGCCAGGACTACGCTGGCGTCGTCATCTCGCTGACGCCCGTTTCCCAGGACCAACCAAAACAGTCGGAGCCACGCGCGAACGCGAAACATGCCGTGATCCAACAAAAAGACAAGACGTTCTCTCCGCATGTGCTGGCGATTCCCGCGGGCACGTTCGTGGATTTCCCAAATCTCGATCCCATCTTCCACAATGCGTTTTCGAGTTATAGCGGGCAGAGTTTTGACGTCGGCTTGTATCCGCCGGGCACGCTGCGCTCGGTGCGCTTCTCGCGCGAAGGAGTCGTGCGCGTCTTCTGCAATATTCATTCCTCGATGAGCGCGATGATCGTGGTGCTGGCAACTCCCTATTTCGGCGTGACCAGGAGTGATGGATCGTTCCGGCTTGCCGACGTGCCGCCCGGCGATTACAAACTGCGCGTGGTGCACGAACGATCGTCGGATGCGACCTTGCAGGCGCTGACGCGCACCATTACGGTGGGCACCGAGCCGTTGAGCGTCCCTCCGTTGACGATTTCCGAAGCGGGTTATCTTTCGATTCCGCACAAGAATAAGTTTGGCCAGGATTACGGTCCCGAGATGGACGAGCACGTGATCTATCCGGCTGCAAGAAAATAATGCTGGCGCGACTCTCACGTTTGTCACTGCTGTGGAGAATTCTGCTCTCCACGTCCATTGCGTTGACGCTACTGTTCGCTGTCATGGGCTGGATTGTTCAGGACAATGCCACGCGAGCGATGACGCAGAGCGTCGATGAAGAAGTACAGGCGAGCTTCCACGCCTACGACTCGCTATGGCGTTCGCGTGCGGATCTGCTGGCATCGGTCACTCTCGTTCTCAGCCACATGTCGGACGTGCGCGCCGCGTTCGGCACTGGCGATGAAGCCACCATTCGCGATACCGCATCTGAACTGTGGAGCAGAATCTCGAGCCAGGACGCCATCTTCGTGGTCACGGATCCGAATGGCAAAGTGATTGCTTCTTTGGGCGGAGCGTTGGCGGACGATCTGCGGCACAATCTTCCCGTGGTGGGCCAAGCGGCCAAAAGTTTTCCCAAGCAGGCGTCCGGATTCATGATGGCCGGGGGACGGCTGTATCAGATCGTCGTGACGCCGGTGTACGTGCAAACCGGGGCGAGCCTGGGGCTCTTAAACGTCTTAGTGGCGGGCTACCCCGTTACGCAAGAACTCGTGCGCGGCCTTAAGGAAGCTACCGGCGGAAGCGATTTTTGTTTTCTTTCCGGAGGGCAAGTGATCGCGTCCACGTTGAATGCCGCGGCGAACGCGCAACTGCAGCAGCCTTACGATTTGCGGAGTGGACCCAGAAGGATCGACACCAACGGCAGTCAATACACCATGCTGGGTACTCCCCTGGTGGACGTACAAGGGAACGCCATTGGAGAGTTGCGAATCCTCCGTTCTTTTGGCAGCGCGCTACAACATATCGCCGTCCTGCGGAGAACGATTGTTGCGCTCTGGCTGATCGCCGTGTTGTTGGGTCTCTGGCTCACCTACAACCTGGCCCGCCGGATTCTCAAGCCGGTGTTGGAACTGGATCGCGCCGCTGCCGAGGTTTCGCGTGGAAATTACGCCTATCGCGTTCCGCTGGCCCGGCCCGAAGTGGACGATCAGGACGAACTGGGGCGGCTGGCCAGAGCGTTCAATGCGATGTGCGCTTCCATTCAACAGGGCCGCCAGGAGTTGATCCGGCAGGAGCGCATCGCCACCATCGGCCGCCTCTCGACGTCGATTGTCCACGATTTGCGAAATCCGCTGGCTGCCATTTACGGAGGCGCGGAAATGTTAATCGATGGCGCTTTGTCCTCCGAACAGGTACAACGCCTCGCTGGAAACATTTATCGCTCCTCGCGCCGTATGCAGCAACTCTTGCAGGAGTTGGTCGACGCCGGCGGAGGAAAGAGCACGGGGGCGGAGATGTGCCGCCTCAAGGAAATCATCGGCGCCGCCTATGAAGTCTACTCGAGTACGGCCGAGGCACAAGCCGTCGCCGTTCAGATCGATTTGCCGGAGGAGATTGAACTCCCGCTCCAACGGGCCCGCATGGAGCGTGTCTTCCTGAATTTGATCGACAACGCGCTGAGCGCGATGCCTGGTGGCGGCCATCTTTCGATTTCAGCCGAGGTTTCCGATCGTAAGGCGATCATCCAGGTTCGAGACACGGGGCCCGGTATCTCGCCGCAAATCCGGCCGCATCTGTTTCAGCCCTTCGTGACAGGCGGAAAGAAACACGGCGTCGGATTGGGACTTGCGTTCTCACGTCAAACTGTTCTGGATCATGGTGGAGACTTATGGGTCGGGGCCGACGCAGGCAGCGGAGCCTGCTTTTTTGTTCAGTTGCCGCTGTGATTCGGGAGGAAAACAGAGCGCGTGGATGCGCGATGCGGGAGCTCGCGGTCGGTGCGGTGAATTGTTTTAAGCGAGAATGGAAAGGGCTCGCGTGGCGAACAAATTCACCGATCCGTTCTCTTTCAAATCGTGCCGAAAATATCCAGTGTCGTAACCGCTGCACTAGTGGTCTGCATTTCGTTGCCGCTGGCTTGTGCACAAGGTGCACGGAACGATGCAAAGCCTCGACCTACGATCGGACTGGCGCTCGAAGGCGGCGGCGCGCTCGCCCTGGCGCACGTGGGAGTGATCGAGTGGTTTGAGCAGCACCACATCCCCATCGATTATGTCGCTGGAACCAGCATGGGTGGGCTGGTCGGAGGCTTCTATGCATCCGGGATGACCGCGCCGGAGATGCGCCGCAAAGTCGTGGAGCTCGACTGGAATAAGTTGGTCAACGGCCCAGTCGATTACAAGAGCATGGCGTTCCGCCGCAAGGAAGATACCCGCGCTTTGGGCAACACCACGGTGCTGGGGCTTCGCCACGGGCTGATTCTCCCGAGCGGTTTGAACTCCGGGCAAGAACTCGATCTGCTGCTCAGCGAGATCGCGTTGCCTTATGGCACGATGACGAGTTTCAACGATCTGCCCACGCCGTTTCGCTGCGTGGCCACGGATCTGGTCTCGGCCAAACAGCAGGTATTCAACGCAGGGCCGCTGGAGCCAGCGCTGCGCGCAACCATGTCCATCCCTGGATACTATGACCCCGAGCTCAAAGCGGTAGGCGGCGTTGAAACCCACGAATACGTAGACGGTGGTCTGCTCAATAATTTGCGCGTCGATCTGGTGAAGGCGATGGGTGCGGATATTGTCATTGCCGTCTACCTGACCCAGGATCCGTATGATCCGAATAAACCTCATACCGCGCTCGACGTTCTCAACCGCTCGCTGAGCGCCGTGATCGCGGCGAACGAAAGACACAACATCGAGGCGGCGGACATGCTGATCTCCGTGAATTTGGCCGGCTATACCGTCAGCGATTTTTCACGCTCCGTGGAGATCATGAATCATGGAATTGAGGGCGCGGAGAAGAGGAAGACACTGCTCGCGAAGTTCGCGCTGGACGACTCTGATTGGCTTGCCTTCCTACAAAGAAGAGAGTCCAGACGAAAGACCGCGCTACCCGAGCCGCAGTTTGTTTCCGTCGAAGGTCTCGAGAAGGCGCGAGGCGCGGGGAGGAAGAATTCCAAACTTACCGACGAGCTGCGTAGCTATTTTGCCGATCAGATCGGCAAGCCGCTTGATCCGCAGCGGGTTGAAGAGCAGATCCGGAAGATCATGGGCATGGGCGTATTTTCGTACATATCCTATGCGGTGATCGAACGCGACAGCAAGCCCGGACTGGCGATTTACGTTCAACAATCCAATGCTCGTCCGCCCACGTTGCAGCCGTCAATCGACCTTGACGGCTCAGACTATCTGAACACCCGATTTGGCTTCAAAGCACGCGTGGTCTTTTCGGATTTCGGAGGATTTCGCTCCGAGTGGCGGAACGATGTGGAGCTCGGAACCACATATGGTGTTCGCAGCGAGTACATTCATCCGATCACTCCGTTGAGCAGTTGGTTTGTCGCGCCTTATGCGTTTGCCGAAAATCGTCCGCTGGATTTCTATCACGGCTCAAAGATCGTCGCATTTGATCGAGAACACAATTCCGGCGGCGGATTGGATTTTGGTTACAGTATCGCCAATACGGGCGAAGTGCGGCTTGGATATGAATCCAGTTATCTGAGCACTACGTCCCGCGTCGGCGATACGTCGGCATTTCCGACGCTCGCTGGACGGTACGGCGCCGCTCATCTTTCCTTTTCATATGACCATGTGGATGACGAAGTTGTGCCGCACATTGGGCTACTCGCGCACGCGAGCATGCGCTGGGTGGATGCCAATCCTGGCTCCGGTGGGTCCGGCCCCGCACTCGACGTGAAGAGCACTTTGTTTCAGCCACTCGGCGCGCTAAGCACAAGTTTTGTGAGCGTGGAAGGCGGAACGATTTTCAATACGCACAATGCCGGACTACCATTTTTCTTTTTGGGTGGGCCGCAACGCCTGAGCGCGTACGGAATGAACGAACTTTTCGGCAATCAATATTTTCTTGGCCGTGTGGGATTTCTCAGGCAGATTCACGCGCCTGCCCTGCTCACCGACGGCCGTGTTTATCTATTTGCGGACTATGAATTCGCCAAGATGTACGGCGTGAAGGGGGCCACGGCCCTCCCGATGGACGCCAACGCTGGGGTGATTGTGAGAACGTTCCTTGGGCCTTTGTTCGTCGGCGGCGCTATGGGCGACGCAGGCCATCGCAAGTGGTATTTCCAGCTTGGGCATTTCTTCTAACTGAAATCGTTACTTAAAATCCCGGATGCCCGCGGCGAATGTCGCGCGAAAAGTCGGGATTGTCGCCGGGGCTCTTTGCGGCATCGAGGCTTTTGGCAGAAGTGTTGATGAGCGCCTGTACCGACAAATCTTGAAACGACAAGCCGCCGGTCGCCAGATCGCCATCGTCGTATAACATCTGATCGCCGTAACCGTTCAGCAAGCTTCGCCAGTCCCAGCGTGATACTCCGCCCACGTGGTTTTTCGCCAGATAGGAAGTCACGCTGGAAGTGCAATTATCCGTGACCGCGTCGTACCACTGGGGATGATTGCGAAGCCGTTCGATCCACTCCACGTATTGCAAGAATAATCGACGCGCGTCGTCTGGCTTGGTCAGCGTGTGATACAGACGAACATCTTCACCGGTCCGGTAGTTCGTGCGTAAGCGCACAACGTCACGCTCATCGGCGACAAGATAGATCAGTTCGTACTGGCGAAAGAAGCCGCGCAGGGCGGAATAGCTTTGCCCGATGACTTTTCTTTGCTCGATGGACATCGCGATGTAGGTATCGTTCCCCGCAGTGTCCCGGAATTGAAAGCTGACGATCGCATGGGCGATCCAGGGAGAACCGAAGTGCGTCAGAAATAGATCCACACCCTGAATCTGCGCAAGGTTCACGGTTTTGACATCCCAGCGTGGGGTATAGTCGCTTTCCGTGCGATAGAGGAAATTGCGAATGTTGTGGATCGTGATGAAATCGCCGCTGCGTTCTGTCCACGGCAATTCGGCGACATCTGGCTGCCACGGCCGCGTATTCGTCGGAACTAGCGACATCCACCAAGCGATCACCAAGGCCAGGCTGCCCAGCCACAGAAGAATTCCCTTCGCGTTGCGTCTGCTGAGCCAGACAAATGCGCCGATCAACAGCAAATAGAGGCACGCGGCGGGTATGCGCAACCAGGGAATCGGAACGTCGAAATAAAGTGCGGACAGCGCCCACACGGACGCCGCCACGGTGAAGGCGATCAAGAGCTTGCTGCTCAAAGATCGCCACGGCCGCAGTGCGGGTAAGCTCACGCTACATTGTTTCACAGCGCCGTTTCACAGCGGGGTTTGACAGCGTGGTTTCATAGCGAGTGACCGGATATCGTCACTTGCTCGATGCTCGTATTGCCCACAGTTGCCTGGAACATAAGCAGCGTTCCTGCCAAAGGGCAGAATCCCTGACTGTGTCCGGTTGAATCGCGCGTCAACCACAACGATGGCCATATGATTGCAAATCAGTCAGCTATGACGGTTGACTGGGCCCGGATCTGCTGTGCACGGCTCGTCGTGGCGACGCTGTTGTTGTGTCATCTGCGCGCATACGGGCAGTCAGGACCGCAGCCGCCATGCGGAATCACGGAACCTGTTCCGGCCTATCCTGGATTGGGCGATAGAGCCACGGTGAAGGCCTGGAGCAAGATTGGTCTCGCTCGTGATTGCAAGCCGCCCGTATGCACTGGTTGGACGGCAGAGGGTTTTACAACTTTGGTAACAACGGTTGCGAGATTTCGGGACGCCAGGGAAACGCA
This sequence comes from uncultured Acidobacteriia bacterium, assembly GCA_903892565.1. Classification (GTDB taxonomy): domain Bacteria; phylum Acidobacteriota; class Terriglobia; order Bryobacterales; family Bryobacteraceae; genus Palsa-187. The sequence continues at coordinate 15,650 of CAITIX010000449.1, read as the reverse complement.
GGATCTGTTGCGCCACATCGGTTCTGTGTCGGGATTTACGGGCATGCGCTACTGGTCTACCACGCATCAGCAATGGCAGACGCTTATCGCGGAGGCCCACGCCTTGGTTGGCGCATTCTCATCGCAGCGCCGTGAGGACTTCGCGCCCGGCGAAATGAAGGAGGGCGCCGTGCTCTACTTTGAGCAGGTCGATAATCTTTCGGGGAAGGGAATTTATCGCCTTCCTATTGCGGAGAACACAGCAGATCGGCTAGTCTTCGATGTTGAGAACGTCAGTACAATGCGCTATCTGATGGTGCCTATCCTTCGCCTGGGAGAGATGCAGTCGATCTACTTTCTGGATCGCGAATCTGCTGACGTGTGGCGCTACTACAGCATGATGCGCACCGGGAGAAACGCCAATCGGCTGATCGGAGGCAATGAGTCTTCCACGATGAACTGTGCGGCAGCCTACTATTGCCACATTGTTGGAATCCCCACAGACCAGGAGCCACCGGCCGCACGATGAAAGCGAGAGTCAATCGTCGATCTTTGTTTACGCGTCCTGGGTTTACGAGACCTTCGCTGAAGAGTACGGGCGGGCGTCTCGCTTTATGGTTGGGCGGCGCCGCGCTCGCGCTCCTGGTTTTCCTGCGGATTACCAGAGAGTTGATCGAAGGCGAGGTCGATGCCATGGATCATGTGATCCTGGGCGCCGTGGAAAAAGCGCGGACTCCGTGGCTGACAGTCTGCGCTGTGGATGTGACCGCGCTGGGATCGGTTACTCTGGTTGTGCTGTTTTCTGCCTTCACTTTTCTGTTGCTGCTGGTGTTGCGTGATCGGCTGGGTGCCCTGCAGTTGCTGGCGGCTTCGGCCGGAGCGGCGATGCTGACCGTTGTCGCCAAAGATATGATCGAACGAATTCGCCCTGAGCAAGCTCAGCAACTGATCGTCGTGTCGGGCTTCTCTTATCCCAGCGGGCATTCGGTTTCCACGTCGGCGCTGTACCTGACGATTGCAATCATTGCCGGTCGCTATGTGCAACACTCCGGCGCAAAGATCGCAATGTTCATCGCTGTGTCCACGGTAGTGGTGATGGTGGCGGCCTCGCGTGTGTACCTCGGCGTTCATTACGCGACGGACGTCATCAGCGGCATCTCGCTAGGAGCGGCGTGGGCGCTTCTGCTCGCGGGACTCTTCGCACGGTTTGAGCGTCGTGACTAAAACCCGAAGCAACGCGGGCGTTGTTTTACACGCACATTCCTATCATGTAAACTACTCTCGCTCGATCGCTCGATCGCTCGTACAGGGAGTCTGCTTTGCAACGAACAAACGGGAACATGAAACTGAAATGGGCCATGCTCACGCTGGTCTTTGCCTGGACTGCGTCGCATGCCGCCATCGGGGCCGATGCGGCAGGAATGAAGTCCGGATTTGCGCTCTCCGGAATCGTAAGTTCCGCCGAAGAAGGCCCGATGGAAGGCGTCTTAGTCAGCGCGAAGCGGGCCAACTCGAACATCACGATTACCGTGGCATCCGATGAGAAGGGACGCTATCAATTTCCCGCGTCGCGACTGGAACCCGGTTCGTATTCGTTGCGTATTCGTGCCGTGGGCTTCGACGCGGACGATCCCGGAGCCATATCCATCGGCGAAAAATCGGCGACGGCCGACTTGAAGCTGCACAAAGCGAAAGATCTCGCCGCGCAGCTCACCAACGCCGAGTGGATGCTCAGTATGAACGCGACCGAGGCCGAGAAGGGCTCCCTGCTGAATTGTGTGCAGTGCCACACGCTGGAGCGGATCCTGCGATCGAAACATACCCCCGAAGAATTCGCGAAAGTGCTGGATCGCATGGGGAGCTATGCGAATCAGTCGTTTCCTTTCCATGTGCAGAAGCGCAAAGCCGACAGGCTGCTCGAAGAGCGCGGCGAATATCGCGAGAAGGCGCGGCAGAAACAGGCCGAATTTCTCGCTCATGTCAATCTCAGCGCAAACCAGACGTGGCCCTATTTGCTCCAAACGCTGCGCCGGCCCATGGGCCGTTCGACGCATATGATCGTCACCGAGTACGATCTGCCGCGCAAGACCGTGGAGCCGCACGATGTCATCCTCGATGCGCAGGGCAACGCCTGGTACTCGAATTTCGGAGAACAAGCCGTCGGCATGCTCGATCCGAAATCCGGCAAGGTCACCGAGTTCAACGTGCCGATTTTAAAACCTGGATTTCCCACCGGCGAGCTCGGCATGCAGGCGGACCCCGCGGGCAATTTCTGGTTCGGGATGATGTTCCAGGCGGGCGTGGCCAAGTTCGATCCAAAGACGCACGAATTTCAGACGTGGAGCGCGCCCGGTGAATTCAATCGCGACATGACGCAGATCAACATGGCGGCCCCGCAAAGCAGCAATGTCGACGGCAAAGTGTGGACCCAGAACAATGGCTTCGCGGTGATCCACCGCATCGATCTGGCCAGCGGCAAGATCGAAACGTTTCAGCCGTTCAAGGACACGAAAGAGGGCGAAAATCACAACATCTACGACGTGATTCCGGACTCGCACAATAACGCCTACTTCACCGATTTCGCCAACGAGCACATTGGACGCATTGACGCCAAGACCGGCGAGATCAAGCTCTGGGTGATTCCCACCAAAGGTGCGGCGCCCCGGCGCGGACAGATCGACGGGCAGGATCGCGTGTGGTTCGGCGAATACAAAGGCAACAAGATTGGGATGTTCGATCCGAAGAGGGAGAAATTCACGGAGTGGACGGCACCTACGGCGTATTCCGCGCCTTAGGATGTTCAGATCGACAAGAACGGCGACGCGTGGACCGGATCGATGACCACCGACCGCGTGTTGCGCTTGGATCCGAAGACCGGAAAAATGACCGAGTACATGCTGCCGCGCTCCACGAATATCCGCCGCGTGTTTGTGGACAATACGACTACTCCGCCGTCGTTTTGGGTCGGCAATAATCACGGCGCGTCGATTGTAAAGCTGGAACCGTTGGACTAACGCTCTCAAACGAAAACCCAAGGCCGTCGGCGCGCGGCACTATAGAAGCGCCGCGCGCGATTCGACCTTGGGTCCCATTTCCGTCGCAGGTTTACGGATAGGCCAGCACGCAGCCGCCGACGCCGCCGTTGAAGGCGTTGCTCCACAACGACTGGACCGCGAACGGGCCTGTGATCAGGTTGATAGTTGCAGACGCTCCCTGGCCGGAGCTGATCCACGCGCACTTGTCGCCGTTCTCTGCGCCGCCCGAGTCCGTCCATCCGCTGCTGGGGAGCTGATCGGTCATCGTCTCCCCCATCTCATGACCGGCGACGATCGTGATGCCCGCCGTGGCTCCCAGGCCGTTGAAGTTGGCGCCACAGCTTGCGCCCGCGTCGGTCATGTAGGGAAGATTCGTGTAGGCGATGTAGCCGGCCGACGAACTGGTCCAGCTGTGCCACGCACAATACTGCGTCCCGAAACCGCTCGAGTTATAGCCGTGGGGAGTCGCGATGACGTATTGTACGCTCGCGTTGCTGGTGCTGGTTGTATTGCCGAAGTGGCCGGCGGCTTTCAGTGCTTCGGCCGCGATTTGGGACTGCGTCGGATGGGCCGGCGCAGTGGACGCGTTGTCCTTCCATATGCCCGCCAATATGGCTGCAGGATTGCCGGCGTGCACACCGCTCGTCCCGCACGTGACGGTGCCGCTCGCGACGCCCTGGCAGTACTGCGTCACGCTATTCATCCACGGGCTGCCGCCGACGCCAGTATAGAAATTGGTCAGAATGGTGGCCTCGCCGCTCGGATCGCTGCTCCACTGCGAGCCCCATAGCACCAAGTAGATCTTAGGCGTCGTTTCCACTCCGATGCCGCCAATGCCGCCATGGTAGCTCAATTTGCTGACGGTCCCGGCCGTCCCGGATCCCGACCTGGCGAACTGCGAGGAACCGCCGTCCTCTCCGGACCGATTTACGTCTTCGACTCTCGGATGGGCCAGCACCGAGGGTTGGCCCTCTTCGATGATGCGCGGCCCGCCGGAGGTGCCTTCGTAGATCCTGGGGGTGCCTTGCCCCTGGCCGTAGACCAGGGAAAACGGGGCGAGGATCAGAAGTCCCAGAAGCCCCGCCATACGATGATTGTTCAACATTCAAAATCTCCTCAATGCTTGTGCCGCACGAAAGTTTTTTGGATCCCAACGATTTACTATACGACCAAACATCGCTCGCGCAATTAGGGAAAATGTCTTATACGGAAGGTTTTTCCGTCGTAGTGGCATTCCTGGTAGGTGCAGCCTGTGATGCATCCGCAGCGGCAAAGGGCAAAAAAGGGCCGGCCAGGCGCTGGCCCTTTTTCTTCTTGTGTAATCTTCTTTCGCTAAAGTGACGCGTCTACGATCACTTTGGCGTCACGTGCATCAGCGCTCCCTGGATGTCATCCTCCAGGAACCACAGTGAGCCGTCGGGCCCTTCTTCTATATCGCGGATGCGCTTGCCCACGTCCCAACGCTCTGCGGCTTTCGCTCCGCCTTTCCCGTCAAACTGGATGCGGACCACCGCCTTCGTCGCCATGCCGCTCACCAAGCCGCTCCCGTTCCATTGCGGAAACGTCTGCGTGCCGGTGTAGAACATCAGGTTGCCGGGAGCAATTACCGGGTCCCAATAGAGCACGGGCTTCACCAGGTCGGCTCGCGTTTCGGGCTTGGCAATTGGCACGCCGTTGTAGTTATTACCGTAGGAGACCAGCGGCCAGCCGTAATTCTTGCCCTTCTCGATCAGGTTCAGTTCGTCGCCGCCGCGCGGGCCATGCTCCACTTCCCACAATTCGCCGGCAGGAGAAAACGCCATGCCATACGGCGTGCGGAAGCCGCTGGCCCAGGTTTCCGCCGGCGTCAGATTCTCGGCCGTAAATTTGTAGTTCATGACCACCTTCGCGGTCTTCGCAGCTTCGGTATCGCTCGGAGGATCGATCAGCGGAATCGTCGACGCGCCGACCTTACCGTAGATGGGATTTCCGGGTGCCGGTTTGCCATCGAGCGTCAAACGCAGGATCTTGCCCTCGGGCTGGTCCGGATCCTGGGCCGGTGTGAAGCGCTGACGATCACCCACTGTGAGGTACAGATACTGGCCGTCGGGCGAAAACGCAATTTGCGCGCCTTCCTGTCCGCCTTTGCCCTTGGGCATCTGGCGCCACAACACTTCGAAATTTTCGAGTTTCGCCGATTTGTCAGTGACGTTCAGCTTCGCACGGCCTAGCGCTAACCCACCGCCATAGTCGCCGGGCTCGACATAGGTGAGATAGATGCTCTGATCGGTGGCGTATTTCGGCGAGAGGAACACACCCAGCATGCCGTTTTGATTCTGCCAATACACGGCAGGCGTACCACCCACCACCGCGATCTTTTCGCCCTTCGCGGACACCAGCCACACGGGACCTATCTTTTCTGTGATCAGCATGCGTCCATCGGGCAGGAAGGCGAGCCGCCACGGCAGTTCGAAGGTGGACGTCGTGGTCATTTTAAAAGGCAGGTTCGAATCGGATTTCTGAGCACCCAGATTGACTTGTGCCCAAGCCGCCGTCGAGGCGAGCGTGAAAAGCAACGCGCCTTTCGCCAAATGCGCTAATTTCTTCGTCATTTTTTCTTGGTTCTCCTTGCCTCTTGCCAGTAAGGCGCTTCGCACGCGCCGGATCCGAACGGATCCAATGCACCGATGTCCATCGTATCCTAACCGCGGGGCTGTGCCAAACGCCTGCATCCGAACCACTGGAGTGCTAGCCATCGCATTGCGGGCAGGGGCTGTCGTCGAGGGCTGTCGTCGAGGGCTGTTCGTCGAGGGCTTGCCTCCGCCGCATAAATTAGATAAAGTGCATCGACGGAGTCTGTCCTATGTTTGCATCGTCCCGTTCGTTCCCACTCGCGATTTTTGTCCTTGCGTCAGGCATCCCGCTTAGCGCGCAGTGGTTGAATTACAAAACACCCGACCTTCCCCGGACCGCTGCCGGTAAGCCGGATCTCGCCGCTCCCACGCCGCGCACGCGCGAAGGCAAGCCGGATTTGTCAGGTCTGTGGAACAAGATATCGCCGAAGTATAAAAGCAACGTCGCGGTCGATCTGAAGCCCTCCGAGATTCAGCCGTGGGCCAGAAAATTGGTGGAGGAACGCGCGGAAAATTTGCAGCACGATTACATGCACGAGCAGTGCTTGCCTTTGGGCCCTGGCTATCCCACCGGTGGAGATAGCTCTGGCGCGGAACAAATCAAGATTGTGCAGACGCCGAAGTTGATCCTGATCCTCAATCCTGATTTGACGTTCCGCCAAGTGTTCATGGATGGCCGCCCGCTGGAAAAGGATCCGAATCCGAACTGGATGGGCTATTCGGTAGGCCATTGGGACGGCGACACACTCGTGGTGGAGAGTTCCGGCTACAACGATAAGTCGTGGCTGGATCATGACGGCCATCCTCACACCGAAGCGCTGCGCATGACGGAACGCTACACGCGCCGCAATCTGGGCAACATGGACGTCGAAATCACGATCTCGGACCCGGCCATTTATGCGCGTCCCTGGACCATCAAAGTGCGCGCCGATTTGTCTCCCGATACGGAAATGATCGAGTTCGTCTGCCAGGAGGCCAACAAGAATCAGGAGCACTGGGTTGGCAAGGCGTCCGACGAAAAGCCCGCCGACGTGCCGCTTACCGCGGCGACTTTGGCGAAATACGTCGGTCACTTTGACGAACAGCCGCGCTACTGGAGTCCTACGGGTGTGCCGCGCATCGTCGACATCACCGTCGTCGACGGCAAGCTCTACGGAGAAATGGACGGGCGCGGGGCAACTCCACTTCTGGCGAAAACGCAGACCGAGTTCGCCGGACTCTATGGCCTGAACGTGGAATTCCTCAAGGTCGACGACAAGCAAGCGGCGGAGCTGTACGTCAAACACGTCTCAGGGAATTATCGTTTCACCCGGAGAAAATAGGCCCGCGCAGTTAGAAACATCGCTGTTCTAAGCCAGCAACTCCGCGGGGTTGCGCACGGCCATTGCACGAACTTCTTCCCCGGTGAATCCGGCTTGGAGTAGGGTTTCGGCGAACATCGCGAAGCCTTCTGCGATTCCTGGATTCGTCGTCTGCCCGAGATCGGTGGAGATGACGCAATGCCGCGCGCCGGTTTTCCGGATGGCCTCGAACACGCCATCCCAGGAAGCCTTGCCGGTGTGCATCGTGGTGAAGCAATGCTCGATGGAAGCTCCCAGCCCGGCGAGTTCCGCTTGTTCGTCGGCCGATAAATTCTGTGACGGAAATTCGGCGTGCGTGACCAGAATCTTTCGCAGCTTCATGTCACGCGCGGCTTTCACGAGCGCCACAATTTCCTTGCGGCTCAAGTGTCCGGTAGCGAGGATCATATCGTGCTTGCGAATCAATTCCAGGCACGAAAGCGCCGCGGGGAGCAGTGCGCCGCTGTCGTCCACGACGGTCATCGGTGGTGGATTGAGCCCCGTGGCGGCGAGCTCCAATTGAATCTGCGCCCAGAAGGGAGGGTTCTTGGCCGATCCACCAGGGCGGCCTGCGGTTTCGTTGGCGGCATCCACCGTGGGCATCCAGACGATCTTGCAACCGGATCGTCCGGCGAGCTCTACCGCGACGGGGTTGAGTCCGCCGATGCTGTGATTCAGCACGATTGCTCCATACGCGTGGATCCCCGGAACCACTTTGTTGACGATCTGCGCGCGCTCGGCCGTGGGGAAGTAATGCGACTTGAGGACGAATCCGGCGAGGCCGCGCGCGAGAAACTCCTGCGCCAAGCCCACGTCGTCGATACGTCGCGCGATCACGTCCGGTGCAACGTGGACCTGTAAATCGTAAGCGCCTTCGAGCGCCTTCCATGCTGCTGGCGATGTCGACGTGCTGGTCTGCGTGCTCATAATTTCTCCGATCTCATATTTTATGCGTTATGCGACTCGCGCCGTATCTGTAGCGTCTTCTGTCGCGGTCTGGTTTAATACGCGATGCAACTGAGCCTCATCGAGAGCGCCCTCCCACTTGGAGATCACAATCGTGGCGACCGCATTTCCGATCAGGTTCGTGGGCGTCAAGCCTTCCGACATCAGGCGATGAATTCCCAAGACCAACGCTACGCTTGCCACCGGGATGGTGCCCGCGGCGGAGAGGGTCGAGGCCAGCACCACGAACGCCGCTCCAGCCACGCCGGCCGCGCCTTTGGACGTCAACAGCAGCACTCCCAAGAGTCCCACTTGCTGCCCGAGAGGGAGCGGCGTGTTGGTGGCCTGCGCGAGGAACACTGCCGCAGTGGAGAGATACAGGCACGTGCCATCCAGATTGAACGAATACCCGGTGGGCACTACCAGTCCCGTGATTCCTTCCTCGCAGCCCAGCTTTTCGAGTTTGTCGATGAGACGGGGCAGCACGGTCTCCGAGGAGGTCGTCGCAAGCACGATCAATAGTTCATCCCACAAGTAGCGCAGCAGTGCGGTCAACCGGAAGCCGCACCACGCGCAGATGGGCCCCAGCACTCCAAACACAAACACCAGACACGTGAGATAGAAGCCACCTAATAGTTTTCCCAGCGACACGAGGGATCCGGCGCCGAACTTGCTTACCGTGAAAGCGATCGCGCCGAAGGCTCCGATGGGAGCCGCGCGCATGACGATCGCCACCGCGCCGAAGAGCATGTGTGATGTGGCTTCGATGAGTTGCAAGAGCCACCGCCCGCGGGATCCCAGCTTGATGAGCGCGAATCCAAATAGAACGGCAATCAAGAGCACTTGCAGTACGTTGCCTTCGACGAAGGCGCTGACCATCGTTTGTGGGATCACGTTCATCAGAAATGATCCGGCCGTTTGATTGCGTCCCGCAGTGACGTAAGTTTGTACAGCAGACGTATCCACGCGGGAAAGATCGATGTTCATTCCCTTGCCGGGCTGCAAAAGGTTCACAGCGGCGAGACCCACGATCAAGGCGATGGTGGTCAAGACCTCGAAGTAGAACAGCGTCTTCAGCGCGGTCCGACCGACGCGGGCCATGTCGGCGATGCGCGCCACTCCGTGCACCACAGTGCAGAAGATGACGGGGGCGATCAACATCCGGATGGCTTTGATGAACCCATCGCCTAGGGGCTGCATCCGCTCCCCGAAATCGGGACGGAATGCGCCCAAGAGAATGCCCACCAGCATGGCTAGGAGAACCTGAATCCACAGGTGGTGGAGCCAACTGGTACTGGATTGTCCTCTTGTGTTGCGGATGCTCATTCCGGGAGGCTCACGATCGGCACTGGTCCTGATTGTAGTACGCAAGGAAGCCCGGCCGATCTTACGAGATTCGTGATACGCTGAACGGGATTTTCCGGTGCGTTTGAAAGCGGTGAGGAGGGCGCGATGCAAAACCAATTTTTGAGAAATAGGTTCGTAAGAAGTGTGGCATTCGCGATGTTGTTCGGGTCGCTAAATGTGGGCGCTCAGACCGCCGGTGTTCCACCCCGGCTGCTCGCTACTCCTTGGCGAGGCGCGGGACCGACGCCGTGTGTCGGGTCCGATGGCGGTGTCGAGCAATGCCCGCCCGCTCCTCGCGTTGTGGCGATCCGCGCAGGCCGCTTGTTTGACAGCAAGAGCGGTCAGATGCGGACGAAGCAGGTGGTGATTGTTTCCGGCGAACGGATTACCGAGGTCGGGCCGCAGGGGCAAGTCAAAATTCCTGAGGGGGCGTCCATCGTCGACTTGCGTGAGGCAACGGTGCTGCCCGGCTTGATCGATGCGCACACGCACATGTTCAACACGCGCAAACCAAATGGCAAGACGGAAGACTACATGCTGATCGGAGCGCAAAACGCGCTATTCGATCTGCGGGCGGGCTTCACCACGGCGCGCGATATGACCAGCCACGGGAACGGATACGGCGACGTCGCCATTCGCAACGCCATTAACGAAGGACGCATCGATGGACCGCGCTATCAGGTGTCCACACGAGGAATCGTGTGGGGCGCGAAGCCGAAGGACCCTGCGGCGCCCGAGGATCCGCTGGCTGCCGCCGTGGTTCGCTCCGCTGAGGAAGCGCGCGCGGCCGTGCGCGATCAGGTGGCGCACGGAACGGATTGGATCAAGTTGTATCCTGCCGGTGCTTATTCGTTCACGCCCACGGGAGTCGCGGAATATGAGGTGACCTATCCGTTGCCCGTGTTGCAAGCGGCGATTGATGAGGCGCATCGTCTGGGTAAGAAGTCGACGTGTCACAACTATGGAGGCGAAGGGCTGCGAAACGCCATCGTCGCCGGATGCGACGTGATCGAACACGCGTTTGGTCTGGATCAGGAAGAGGCCAACATGATTGTGGCCAAGGGGCTGTATTACGACCCAACCTTGCAACGCTATACCGAACCTTACATGGACGATAACGACGCCAAGAGCACCGGCGGCAAGTATCGGATGATCCCGATTTTCGAGAAGGCTGTGGCGATGGCCGCTACGACGAAGGGCATGAAGCTCATGGTGGGCAGTGGCGCGGATGGCTCGACGTTCGCGCACGGAACGCAGGCCCTGGAATTGGTCCAGCTGGTGATGCACGGAGGATTGACGTCCGTCAGGGCGCTGCAAGCTGCCACGATGACCAATGCGGAAGCGCTGGGATGGCATGATCAAATTGGATCCATCGAGAAAGGCAAGTTCGCGGATCTGATCGCGGTCTCGGGCGATCCTCTGGCGGACATTACGGAAATGGAGCGGGTCCAGTTCGTGATGAAGGGCGGAAAGATCATTCGCGATGATCGAGCGCGGGGAATCGAGCGGGCCTCGCGGAAATAGCACGCGGAAATAGCACGCCCCTTGGCCTAGGCTCTGGAATCGGCGAGAATGGTGCGTTATGCAACTCACCCGCATCGCCTGCCTGTCCGCCGTGTGTGCGATCGCCGCACATGCGCAGATTCAATACGACAAGATCGAAATTCTAACGGAGCAGTACACGCCCAATCTCTACATGCTGGCGGGCGCTCCGGGCGCTGCCGATCCCAATCATCCCGATGGCGCGGGTGGCCGCATCGGGATCCTCACGGGCCCCGACGGCATCTTCATGGTGGACTCGCAGTATGAGCAGGTCACGGGCAAGGTCCTCGCGGCGATTCGCAAGATCAGCACGCAGCCGATTCGTTACCTGGGCAACACGCACTTGCATGTGGATCATACCGGAGGCAACGGCAACATCGTCAAGCAGGGAGCCATCCTTCTGGCGCGCGAAGAACTCCGTGTCGATATGGTGCGTGCTACGAATACGGATCCTGCACGACTGCCGAACATCACCTACGGCATGGGCGATGCCATTAAGTTCCGCATGAACGGCGAGATCGTCGACCTGATTCCGATTCGCGCGGCACATACCGGCGGCGACACGATCTTTCGTTTCGAAAATGCCGACATCATCATGATCGGCGATTTCTACCGCAACTTTGGATATCCCTACATCGACACCGGCAATGGCGGCAGCCTCAAAGGCGCGCTGGAGGCGTTGGATTATGTGATGAAGATCGCGGGTCCAAACACGAAGCTGATCCCAGGCCATGGAACGATCATCAAGCGCGACGACATCGTCCCGTACCGCAACATGATCGCGGACGTGCGCGGGAAAGTGCAGGTGCTGATGAAGCAGGGCAAGAGCGTGGAGGAAGTGCTCGCCGCGAAACCAACGTCGGCGTATGACGCGAAGATCCCGGGAGCGCTGAATCCGTCTCCGCAAGGCGGTACCAGTGCGGACCGTTTTGTAAGGATGCTGTACTCCGAGCTGAAGAAGTGATGTCGTTCCGCTGCTCCCGACCACATCCGCTTGAACGACGTCCGCATTGAACGACGCCCGCATTGACTTCCTTTTCGGCGATGTGATAGTTTGCAGCTAAGTAGTCTGCGATCCGGTTATCGCAGGACTACGACCCCGCCGTCCGTTCCACAATCCCCGTTTCTGATTCGCGCGCGCCCCCGTAAGGCTTGTCCTCACCGGTCTTTCCGAAGGGAAATTCATCGTGACGCTCGCAGCATCGGAACAAAAAGACTTCTTCCGTCGCGGATTTTCGCGGCGTTCATTTGGACGGATTGCCACGGTTCTGGCCGCCGGATCCACACTGCCGTTCTACAACGAATCGGCGCTGGCGCAGTTGTCGAAGGTCGATAATCTTCCGCCCGACGCAGTGCTCATCAATGCAAATGAGAATCCGCTGGGACCGTGCAAAGAGGCTCTGGAGGCGGTGCACAAGGTGACATCGAACGGCGGCCGCTACATGTACGCGGAAGGCGATAAAGTCCAAAGGATTTTGGCGGACCAGGAAGGCGTTAAGGCTGACTACGTTCGCATTTATCCAGGATCGAGCGCGCCGCTGCATCAGGCCGTGCTCGCGTTCACATCGCCGACGCGCCCCCTCGTGATCGCCGATCCGAGTTACGAAGCCGCCGAACGCGCCGCGAAATTCATTGGATCGAAAGTCGTAAAGGTTCCGCTTGCGGCGGACTACGCGCACGATGTCAAGGGCATGCTCGCCGCAGATCCGAATGCCGGGCTTTACTACATTTGTAATCCCAACAATCCGACGGGGACGTTGACCAGCAAAGCCGATATCGAATGGCTCGTCGCGAATAAGCCGAAGGGTTCGGTCGTGATGATTGACGAAGCCTATACGCACATTGCGGGAGCGCCATTTAATACGGATCTTGTGGCCGCGGATAAAGACGTCATCGTCCTGCGGACATTCTCCAAGATTTACGGCATGGCTGGATTGCGCGCTGGAGCCGTGATCGCGCGTCCAGATGTGATTGAGAAACTCGGTGGCTTCAGCGCGGGCATGCTGCCCATCACGGGTATGGTGGCTGCCAGTGCCAGCCTGCTGCAACCGAATCTCGTTCCGGAGCGGCGCAAGATCATGGGCGACGTGCGAGAGGATACGCTCGCGTTTCTCGATAAGCACAAGTTTCGCTTTGTTCCTTCGATCTCGAACTGTTTCATGGTGGACACTGGGCGTCCCGGGGAACAGATCATCCTGGCACTGCGCACTGAAAAAGTCTACATCGGGCGCGTCTGGCCGGCATGGCCGACGCACGTCCGTGTCACGGTTGGAACGCAGGACGAGATGAATAAATTCAAGAGCGCATTTCTAAAAGTAATGGCATAGCGGAGAGCTAGCGCGGGCAGCCTTCATCTGAGCCTATGGCCCCGCGGCTACGGCAGATTTTTGTACACCAGTTCCTCGAAATCGCGCAGTGTCCGGATGGCGCCGTCGTCATAGAACGGCAGGACCTGCATCATCTGGATGCCGCCGATGTGCTTCACTGGATCGATCCAGAACTCGGTGTTATAGATGCCCGCCCAGCTCATGCTACCCGGGCTGCGAAATTTGGCATACTGCGGGTCATTCGAAGCGATCTGAAAACCGAAACCGAATTTATCGCGGCCCGCGCCGAGCGGAAACGGCTTGGTGCGTTGCTTGTCGGCGTCGGGCTGCGTTTCGACGAAGATCGCCCCGATTTGATTCTCGCCCATCATCTTCACACTGGCTACGCTCAAGATCTTCGCGGCACCGAGGCGGCCGCCGTTGAGCATCATTTGTATGAATTTCGCGTAATCGCGCACCGTTGAGTAGAGGCCGCCGTCGCCACGGAACGGCGGAGCCGGTGTCGATGGAATGGGCGCCTTCGGTTGTGCCTGCAACAGGCCGTTCACACGGTTGTACTGCGTTGGCATGCGCCGCTGTTTGTCGGCCGCCACGGCGAACGACGTATCCACCATGCCGAGCGGTTTGAAAATGCGCTGCTGGTAGTAGTCTTCGAGCGGCACGCCAGTGATTTTTTCGACCACCATGCCAAGCACGCGCGTGCTGGAGCTGTAAGTCCATTTCTCGCCAGGATCGCTTAAGAGCGGCAGCTCCCATTCCCCTTTTTTCGTTGTTTGCGTGAGCCGGTGCTCGATGGGGTTCGTAAACCCGTAGCCGATGCCGGAGGTGTGTGTCAGCAAATGGCGGATCGTCATGGGCCGCTTCGCCGGACGCGTTTCATAGGCTGCGTCCTTCTCGTTGAACTTCGTAATCACTTGGAGGTGATCGAAGCCCGGCAGGAATTTCGATACCGGATCGTCGAGCTGGAGCTTGCCCTCTTCGCGCAGCATCATGATCGCCACTGACGTCACCGGCTTCGTCATCGACGCGATCGCAAAGATGGCATCCACGGGCATCGCGATATTTTTCGCAATATCAAGCTTGCCGGACGTGCCTTCGTAGAGCACTCCGTCGCGTCCGACCACGAGAGCCACCACGCCCGGCGTATCGCCATGACTCACGGCGCTGTTGAGCTGTCGTAAGAACTCGGACTTGGCCGCGTCTGAAAATACGTTTGTCTGGGCGATAGCCGGAGGGGCCAAGGAGCTAGCGAGGGCCGCGAAGGCCGTGGCGATAAAGGTGGATTTGCGCAGATGCATAATGTGAACTTCCCGAGTGTGCTCAGTGTATCCAATTGGGATGCATGGAGGTGCTGCGGATGCAGTGCAAATGGACGCGTTCGGTCCACGAACTTCGCTATACTCTTTTTTCGGGCGGTGCCGCGAACATTGCAGTAACGGGATTTCGCGCCGCCTCCGCAAACTCAAGGAGCATTCCATGAAAATCCGCTTGACCCGCACCATCGCTTTGGCCGCCGCGCTTTCCGCCGCCGCTTTCTTCACATTGACGTTTATGCCACGCGCGTTGGCCCAAGGCACGCCGGAAGTGAAACGCACGGTGCTGATGCGGCACGATACGCCGCAGGCCGGCTTTGAAGCGCTGCTGGTCGGCGTGGAGATCCCCGTCGGTGGCCGCGAAGGTCGCCACACGCACCCGGGCCTCGCGATGATTTACGTGACAGAAGGAACGCTCAGCCTGGATTACGAAGGCAAGCCGACCGTGGACTACAAGGCCGGGCAATCCTTCGTCGTCGAAACCGGTAAGATCCACGAAGGCATCAATAAGGGCACTCAGCCGATCAAGGCCATCGCGACGTTCATTGTCCCCAAGGGCGCAACACTCACAACCCAGGCGAAATAGTCTGGGGAACCCAGGGCAGAGATTTCTCGGATTTCGTGTACCTCTCAGGGCGACGAGTCTGTTTGAAACACCGGTGCTGGACCGCTCGGTCGCTACCTTCATCAGCACGTAAAGGCTCACGACATCGGACCAGAGCCGCGACCAAAGGGAGCGGTTCAGCTTCGCAGTTTTCACACAAACCTTGAAGCTTGCCCCACACACATCAGATCGGCTGGCGCTCAGGATGGCAAGAGTGGATTGATGTGAACGCTGCGGCGCCGAGGTGCTCAGAACGCTGGACCGCTCCCTTTGGTCGCGGCTCGGGTCCGGCGTATTCCTCGTCCCGACATCAGACTCACTACGAACGTCATCCCGAGCCCGAATCGGGTAAACTCCGTCGAGGGATCTACTTCTAAGGCATTTCCTAACGCCCGGGCAAAAGCAGATCCGTCGACTTCGCTCAGGATGACAAGTGGAGAGGTTCTTGTTTTACGCCAGATTCATTTTCGCGAGCAGGGATTGGAAGCGCGGGTCGGCGCGGTAGGGGTCGAAGAATCGCTCGTTCTTGATTTCGATCAGCAACCGGTCGCGCTGTTGGTAAGCCCCTTCGAGCGCATCGAACATCGGGCCCACTTCACCGGTAGC
>CAITIX010000448.1 GCA_903892565.1 uncultured Acidobacteriia bacterium | reverse complement strand
GTGCCCATCCACCAAAATATCGGCCAGGCGGTCGCTCGCGTCGATTATCAAATCAGCAACAAACAAAGCATTTTCGCGCGGTATATCAACAATACGGACCACAAGGCCGATCCGCATACGCTGGCTCCCAATAACATTTTGAATACGGGCTCCGTCGGCATCGACGACATGTTCAACTCGATGGTGTTCGGCGATACGTACATCATCAACGCGAATCTGGTCAACTCCTTCCGCGTATTCGGCAACCGCGTGGGCGCCAATCATTATCCTTCACTGGTACCGTCCGGGGTCTCCTACGCTGGCCTCGGAATCAATGCGAAGCCCGACGGGATTGACAACTATTTCAATCTGATCGTGAGCGGTGGATTCACGATCGACGGCGCCAATCAAACCATCACACAGGACCACGAGGATAACTTTGGTCTCAACAACGACGTTACCTGGATCCACGGTGCGCACCAAATTGCCGTCGGCGGGAGCTATTTCCGCGGCATCCTCATCGAAAACTCCTACGCTTACGCAGCGGGACAATTTACGTTTGCCAATCTGGCATCTTTCCTCCAGGGAAGCGCGCAAATCTTCAAGGAGTCTCCGCCCAACCCGAACTACAGCAGACAGAACTTCCTGGGCCTCTATATTGCGGATACGTGGAAACTCACGAAACGCCTTACCGTGAATGCTGGCGTTCGCTGGGACCCCTACCTGCCGTTGCAGTTGATCAATCACGACGGCCTGCAATTTAGCCCGGCAAATTTTGTTTCCGGTGTCCGGAGCACGGTGCTTCCCTCGTCTCCCCCCGGAATCCAACTGTATGGCGATCAGGGTTTCATCGGTAACTCGGGGATCGGCTCCAAACTGAGCCACTTCGCGCCGCGTTTGGGGTTTGCCTATGACCCGTTTGGCGATGGCAAAACCGCGATTCGCGCGGGAGCGGGAATCGCCTACGATTTTGTCCCGCAGAATATCTTCCAGAATTTATCTTCGGCATCGCCCTATCGCCTGTCAGAGACAGTGAACGGCGTCTCGTTGGCCAATCCATGGAACAATCCCGCCACCAACGGCGTCAACCCGTTTCCTTACACCTATCAAGCCGGCGTCTCGACCTGGCCTACGGTGCCGTATCAGAACTACATCGTCATGAAGCCGAATATTCAGACTCCCGAGCAATATCAGTGGAATCTCGGCATCCAGCGCCAGGTCACAAGCAGCTTATTCGTCGCGGCGACGTACATCGGTTCGCACATGATCCATACTTGGAATGGCCTAGAACTGAATCCGGCGGTCTACATCCCCGGAACCTGCGCTGCGGGCCAGTACGGCCTAACGGCGGCAGGGGCGTGCTCCACAACGTCCAACACCGGCCAACGGCGCGTTTTGGGACTCCAGAATCCCAACGCTCCGAATGGCAATACGCTGGGGTCCATTGCCGAGATCGACGATGGCGGCACGACCAGTTACAATGGCCTGCTCACCAGCGCCACCTACCGCAAAGGAGGCCTCAACATTCAAGGCAACTACACATGGTCGCACTGCCTTGGACTTTCCACGGCCACCTTCCAGAGTTACGCGGCATCCTACCAGCATGTTCCCGGTCAAAATGGGGGACCCGTGAATCGGAACCTGGATTCGGGGGACTGCACCGGCAGTCCGCTGGGGAATGGCAACAGCTCCATCGTCGACTACCGGCACGTTGCCAATGCGACGGTGGTCGCCAGAACTCCGAAGTTCTCCAATGATTGGGCTCGGCGGATCGCAACCGGATGGACGTTCTCCTCGATCGTCACGCTGCGCAGCGGCGTGCACCTCTCGTCAAGCACTGGTTCCGATGTCGCCCTGAATGGAATTTTCCTTGCCTCCGGTACCTTCCCGGTGCCGCAGCGCCCCAGCCAGGTGTTGCCGGACCTCAACTCCACCAGCCAGGGGTCAAGTTGCTCGCCCGGCCCCTGCGTCAACTGGCTGAACCCGGCCGCTTTCGCTCTTCCCGCTACCGGCACGTTGGGGAACATGGGCGTGGCCACGATCGTCGGCCCCGGATTCTGGGAATGGGACCAGACGATATCCCGCCAGTTCCGGATTACCGAATCTCAACACATTGAAGTCCGCGGGGAAGCGTTCAACGTGACCAACAGCGAGCGCTTTGGGAACCCCGGTGTCGTCTATTCCAGTGCATCCACCTTCGGCAAAATCACGTCGTCCGCGACGGGCGGCGGCTCATTGAGTGGCGCGGAGCGAATCCTTCAGTTTGCATTGAAGTATGTTTTCTAATCGCGGAAATCTCCCGCTTACCAAGCTCCGGGATTTGCGTCGAGCCGAAAACGTCAGGTCAGCGATCTATCAGACGAGGGATATATAATAACGGCGACGCTCGACTGACGTTTTCGAAATTCGCAAGAGGAACGACGGCATGAAGAAGATCACACTAGCGGCGGCTCTGTCGCTGCTCACTATTCCGCTCAGTGCGCAGTGGCTGGACTGGCGCACGCCGGGGATTCCCCGCACTGCCGACGGCAAGCCGAACTTGAAAGCTCCCGCGCCGCGCACCGCCGACGGCAAGCCCGATCTCAGCGGCATGTGGCGTCCGGAAACCAATGCCTATCGCTTCGATGTGATCCAGGACTTGAAGGACGAATCCATTTTCCGCCCCGCTGCCGAAGCCATCTTTCTACAACGCGTCAAGGATTTTCGGCGCCAGGATCCGGTTACGAATTGCTTACCGGGCGGTCCTACGGAGATGGTGAATTCCACGTATCGCATGATCCAATCGCCGTCCGTGATCGGGCTATTGTACGAAGGTGGCATGGGTCGCTATCGGCAAATCTACATGGACGGACGCGCGCTGCCGAAAGATCCGAACCCCACGTGGATGGGATACTCGGTCGGCCACTGGGAAGGCGACACGCTCGTCGTGGAATCCAGCGGGTTCAACGATCGCACGTGGCTTGATCGCGCGGGCCATCCTCATTCGGAAAGCCTACGCGTGAAAGAAACCTTCCACCGCACCGATTTCGGCCACATGCAGTTTCAAATCACATTGGACGATCCGGAAACCTTCACCAAGCCACTGACGATCTCGCTTGCCGTCACCTACGATGCCGATTCCGACATGCTGGAAACCGTCTGCAACGAATCGGATCGCAATCGTGTGCACATGATCTCGGCGCAAAACGAGGGCATCAAATTGAGCCCGGCGATTCTTGCGAAATACACGGGGCAGTACGAGTACGCGAGCGGATCGCGAACCGTGGCCGGCTTCATGGGCATGCACCAGAAGGTCACGCTGATCGACGGCGTATTGTTCTTAAATGCGCTGCCGATGATTCCGCAGACCGAGACGAAGTTCGAATCCACCGGCTCCTACGCCGAATTCCTGCTGGATGCGAACGGCAAGGTCAAACAGTTGGTGCTGGGTCAAACCGAAGGCGACACGTTCTACGATCCCAAGCCGTAATGGCCCCGGCTACGCGCCGATTTGTTGCGCCAGATCGACGATACTCTCCGAGACGACGTCGAAATCTCCCGGCATAGCTTTGTCCGCCACGCCCGCTGTACCCAATGCATTCGGAAGTCCGAATTCGTTGGGACGATGAATGAATGCCGTGCGCAGGCCGTTGCCGCGCGCGGCCCGCAAATCGCCCACGTGGGCGGCGCACATCATCACTTGCTCCGGCTTTAGGCCGAGCAATTCGTAGGCGGAAACGTACACTTCGCGATCCGGCTTGTAGTGCCGCACCAACTCCGCGCCGAGAATGGCATCCCAGGGCAATCCGCCGAACTTCGCCAAGCTAGCCATCAGCGCGATATTGCCGTTCGACAGCGGCGCGATCACGAACTTCGTCTTCAACCGTGCGAGCCCGGTGACCGAATCCGGCCAAGGCTTGAGCCTGCGCCAAACGTACGACCAGGAAACCTTTTCTTCTTCGGTCAGTCCTTCGATTTTGAATTCCTTGAGCAGATCGTCGAGGATCATCCGATGCAGATCGTCTAACTTGGTCCAGGGAATTTCCCCCGTGCGAACTTTGTTCATGGCGGGAGCGTATCCCAGCCGCCAGCGATCGGCAAACTTCGCCCAGTCGAGGTTCAACCCTTTCGCCTTGCCCCACGAAATACCTTCGGCGATGACGGAACTGCGCCAGTCCACCACGGTGCCGAATGTGTCGAAGACCAGCGCCTTTACCGCAGCAAATTCCGGCTTGACTCCTGGCTTCTTGGGCGCCGCTTGTTGCGCGACAGCGGGGTGCATCTCGGACATGGCAAGCACTGCAGCACCAGCGGTTAGAAACTTTCGGCGATCGAGCATGATCCACATAGTAGCGCGTTCTGCGCGCCACAACCTTTGCCTACCGCGACGAGCACGGCGTGGGATGCCACTTGCTGCCGTCGGCTTCTCTCTTGAAATTCGAACTCACGATAAACCGCTCCGTGAGATACTGCGGATCGACAACAAGTGAGTTGACGATCAGCCACTCGTCGCCGTTCGGCTGCTTCGGCAGCAAGTCGAAATACTCCGTGAGCTGCGCATTCTCACTGTAAGGAATTCCGTTGCGGCGTAAATATCCGGCACGAAGATTTGTCGTTGCCACTTTTAAATCGCGTGGTCCTGTCGGCCGATCTTTGCGAATCGGGCCCGATCCAACTTCCCACGTCGCAAGCGAACTACCCTGCCAGCTGCGTTCGCCCGCGGGAGGAGTTTCATTGAAGTGCAGCAGACGCGTCTGCATTCCATAATCGGATTCGATCTTGAGCGTGTTATCGTCCACCCACGTGACATGTAACCGCGTAGGCAGTCGCATCAACGAAGGAGCGCCATAGGCCCGGCATTGCTCGCCGGATTTTTCGTCGTTCGCTTGATTCCACAAATCAGCAGCGCGGCGGCCTTCCAAGTTGAGCGGCACTCCGGAAAAATCGCCTTTATCCGGCACGATCATGCGCCAGCGCCAATCTTCATTGACGACGGCGACCCAGTAGCCCGTGAGATCGAACGCCGCACCCGCCTTGCCCGTCTGAACCGCTTGCTGCGACTTCGGCGTCTGCGCCTGCAACTGCAAAATCTCTTCGGGCTTCAACTCCCGCTTGGGTGCCGCGGGCGCTTCCTGCGCATGCGCGAGCGGAATGCCGTAAACGAAACCCAAAACGATTGCGCTAAAAAGAAACACTCGACGTGCGCGCGGGATCCTCGTCATTTATTTCTTCCCCGCTTTCGACTTCGCAGCTTGCGATAAATCGTTGTACACGGCTTCCACGAACATGTCCGTGGTCCACTCCGGCCGCGAATAGCGCTTCTCGTATTCCAACGCGGGCCGCGCAGCCTTTACCTGCGCGAGCGTCATGCCGTTCTTCACGCCATCTTGAATCCGATCGCGGACAATCTGCACCATCTCGCGATAAAACTCCACGTCCGCCTCATCCGAAAGACGTCCGTACGCCGGAACAATCATCGTGCCGCCCTGTTCCATCTCGCCGGGGATCGCGAGCTCCAGCAGCCGGTTCAAGCTATCAACAACACCCTGAATATGCCCGCCATGAGCCAGATCGATCTTCGGAAAATTCACAGTGCTGAAGATTTCGCCCGCGGCGATCACATCCGCCCGGCGCAACTGCACGAAGCTGTCTCCTTCGCTATGCGCGCCCGGCTGATGAAGGATGCGCACGGAACCACCGTTGAAAAATACATCTTTGCCTCGCGTGAAAACGTCCGTGGGCCAGGCTTCCAACGGATACACGGCCTGCTGGCCGCTGGGAGCGCTCATCTGCGCCAAAACCGTTTCATGTGACAGGATCATAAGCGGCTCACCCGCGGGCTTTCCGCCCAACGCACCTTTCACGATGCCGCCGGATACTTTCGCAAGCGCAGTGTTTCCGCCCACGTGATCCGGATCCGCGCTGGTATTGATGATGTAGCGAATCGGTCCACTCGAAAGCTTACCGATTGCGTCCAGTAGCTGGGCGCTCATGGCCGTTGTGCCGGTATCGATCACCAAGACGCCGGTATCGCGTCCGTAGCTGCCATCGAAATTTTCTTCGTCCCTCGGCGGCTCCGTTTGCACAACGATGTTGGCGCCATCGCCCACCAGCATAAATACGTTGCGGCGGATCGGCCAGATCTTAACTTCGTCGCTCGTGCTTGCAGGCTTCGCAGCAGCGCGCGCGCCGGCAGACGTTGCACTTTGGGCCGCGGCGTGTTGCGCACTGGCCGCGCAAAGTCCTAGAACGGCAATCGCGCACACCATGTCTCGTGAACGTTTTCGATTCATCAATTTATTCCTCGACTCATTCCTCAACCCGATCGAAAACCTGCACGTCGTGATACTCCACGCCTTGCCCCGATCCATCGCTCTTGATCGTTAGCACTTTGCCATCGGCCGAAAGCGTGAACGTCGCGGTCTCCACCACTTTGCCGCGATCTTTGCCCGTGCGTTCGAGCGTCGTGGGATTCACCTGCCGGAACGTGACCGTATCCATCGTGCTCGAATCCTGCACTGGATAATCTTTGCCGTCGATCTTCGCGGTGTATTGCACGCGCAGAAAATTCGTGGCGTTCGTCACCAGTTGCGTGTCGATCGTGTGCTTGATCCCCTGCGGCGTTTGTTCGATCAACCACGACCTCCATTGCGGAGCGCTGCCATCGGCGCCAGATAATGAAAAGTTTTGCAGATCGCTCTTGAACGTCGAACGCGCGATGCTCAATTGCCACTTGCCGAAGAAGCCCGTTTGCGCCGCGGCGGGGCGCCTTACCGCCGTTTTCGTAGCGGCTTGTTGATCCGCCTGCATCTTCAGCATGTACTCGGGATACATCGCCGCGCGATTCGCCAGCGCGGCTTCGAGCGGCACTCTCCGCTGTTTCACGAACTCCTGGATCTGATCGTTCTTGCCGGGAAGGAAGTGCTGCACTGTGTCGCTGCTCGTTCCCGGATTCTCGTCGCCCACTTGCGCGGGCCCGCAGTGATTCTTCGCCAGCTGGATGTCTTCCGCTTCCCAGTTCGTCGTCTTCACGACAGGTTCTTCGTAGAAGATCGGATCGTCGACAATCGACGTCAACAGCAGCATGTCGCCGTGGCGTTGCCAATACTCCGTGGTCACGGCTTGATCGCTATGCGGAGCACCGTTGCGCTGCATGTACCCCGCCTTGATGTGCGTCACGGTCACTTTCAGAATGTTGCCGATCCATTCTCCGGTAGCGAAACCTTCCCACGTGTGCGGAGCGTACTCGGGCGGATGCGGACGCCCATCCATCCAGATTTCCTGAAACGCGCTGAGATCCCAATCCACGCGATAGGCGATAACTTTCGAACTGCTGGGATCGACCTCTTGCACAATGCGCAAGTTCGCCGGACCGCGAATTCCGTAAATACTCGTGTGCGGCCTGCATTGGTTGTGAGGCAGCGAAAACCAACTGGGATTCCACGACTCCGCCATGCGGCGCCCCGCTTCGGTCATCGCGAAGCCCGTGAAATCGCCGATCTGCAACCCCGAGCGGCGCTCCCAGAAATCCTCATGGAAACGATTGCCCCATTGGCCCACGATATCTGTGGTCTGCGCCGATGCCAAAGCTCCGCCCAGCACCAGCAGGGCCGCAAGCCTGAAACATTTTCGGATGAGCGAAGTTCGCCGAATGCCCGCGATATTCTTGTTTTTCATAGGACAATGCTCATAACTCTGTACGAAGCGATTCCCTTGCAGGGGGATGCCCGCCACATATTCTATCGCTCTTCCGGGACGGCGGCGCGCTCCATGCACAAGGATTTGAGCGCCTGCAACAAAACTCCGCGCCGATCGGCCTGCTTAAATGCCCTGCTCTCTCCTGAGGCGACCATGCGACGGCAATGCAATCATCTCGCCGGACATGCCATCGTCGCGGAGGGAACTGTAACGCGCAGGAGGCGAAAGCAGACGCCTCTGCGTTTCCGACGCGGGCGCCTGAGCCAGCACCCTGGAGATCTCCCGGCCGGCCTCCTTCACGGAAGCGATCAGACCCGTTAGCTCCCGGACAGCCGGAGACAGGCGGCTACCCGCGACCCCCACCGATGCCCGGATGTTCCGATCCGCGCCGAAGATAGGGGCCGCAATCGACAGGGTATCCATGTGGTACTGCTGGTCTGTGATCGAGTAGCCCCTGCCTCGGACCCACTCCAGCTCAGTCATAAAATCCGATTTGGACACGATCGTTTTCGGCGTCAACTTCGTGAGTTGGTAGTCCTGGAGCTTCTCCGAGAGTTCCTCCGGAGACAGGAACGCCAGCGCGACGCGGCCAAGCGCGCTCGCATGGAGCGAATATTCCGCACCGATGCTGCGGGATTCGCGAGGGGGATAATACGGCCAACGCGAGCGGCCCTTTTCGGTGACGTCGCGCCGGAAGTCCGGACTCTCAACCCGGTCCACGGTCAACACCCGGTCTCCCTCCAGCACGCCCAGGATTGCCACGAAGCCTGTTTTCTCGGCCAGTCTGTATAGGGCCGCCTCGGCCACTGCGGGGAATCGAATTTCCCTAAGGGCATCGTGCGCCAACGCCAGGGCATTGAGCCCAATCGTGTAACGCCCCGTCGTCTTGTGGCGGACGACATATTCTTCGCGCTCCAACCGAGACAATATATATGTGCAGGTGCTCTTCGGGATTTCTAGTTGGCGGCTTAACTCGGCATTGGTCATGCCCCCGCGTCGCCCGCCAATCGACCTCAAAAGCGCCAAGCCTCTTTCGAGAGAATTCGTTGCCGCAGTTGGATTCGTGGCGCGTGTGCTCGTCACAGATTTTGGCCTCACAACGGATCTCTCGTGCCTCGCTGGCAAGGAGATCGTTCCCCAGTCGTGAGATCCACGTTATGGGAACGGGCCGCAGATCACAAGTAAACTGCCTGAAGTTACCGTAAACATCGCCGCTATCCACTTTTGATTCAAGCGATTAACAAGATGCGATTCGCTCCGCCAAGAAAGCCGTTCTGAAGCCACCCCGATTGATGCGGGCGTGCTGCTCTGGTATGCTTCGAGATGCTAGTCGGCATGACTGGACCCACGTCTGTGTGGCGACCGGCAGGCAAAGGGGAGTGGATTTGAAGGCAGCGGTCGACAACCTATCGCGGTCAGCATCGCTGCTCGATGGGGCAAATCACCATCGCGCCGATTCCGCGTCCGACGCCATCTTCCGTGACTCCATTCGCGAGCATCTGGCCCGCATTTTGGCGAGCCAAACCTTTCACAGCGCAAAGGCTCACAAGAGATTCCTGCAATACGTGGTCGAGCATACTCTGGAAGGCACGGCCCACGAGATCAAGGAGTACACGCTTGGCGTCGACGTCTTCCAGCGCGGGGCCACTTTCGATCCGCGCCTGGATCCGATTGTGCGCGTGGAGGCCCGGAAATTACGCAACCGCCTGACGAAGTACTACGAATCTGAGGCCGAACAAGACCACATCCGGATCGAATTGCCCACCGGAAGTTACGTCCCGACTTTTCGCAAAGAGGGAAACGGGCTGGAGCTTTCGGACGCCGCCAAGACGTCGGCCAGCGATCCCGCGCCCGCAACTCCCGAAGGAATGGACGAGTTGGACGGCGGCCTTCCCATGAAGTCCATTCCTGCCGGCGCTAGATGGAACAAGATCATCCGGAACAAGATCATCCGGAAAAAGATCGGGGGGGGAGAGATCGAGTGGAAAAAGATCGGAATCGTCGGCGCGCTCGCACTCCTTGCGGCCATCGGAATTATGTCGCTCCGCGCCATTCGAAGCGACTCGGCGCCCGCCGATCTGTCCCCTTCCATCGCCGTATTGCCGTTCCAAAATCTTGGCGATGCCAAGGATGAATCCTTCAGCGATGGCTTGGCAGCCGAACTGATCGACTCGCTTGGCACCGTGCGAGGATTGCACGTGGTTGCGCGAACCTCAGCGTTCCAATTTCGAAGCAAACCCCTCGATATTCGGGACATTGGGAAGAAGCTGAACGTGCGGACCGTACTCGAAGGCAGCGTTCGGAAATACGGAAATCGTTTGCGCATCACCGCCGAACTTGACGACACCTCCAACGGCTATCGTGTTTGGTCTAACAGTTACGAACGCAACTTTGAAGACGCGTTATTCGTCCAGCAGGATATTTCGCAGGCCATTGTTACCGCGCTGCAGGGACAGCTCGCCAAAGTAGGCGAACCAAAGGAGCTCAGTTTTGCTCCGGTTGCGGCAAGATCGGTCAACGTGGAAGCCTACGAGGACTACCTGCGCGGCGTGTATTTCTGGAACAAGCAAACTACGGAATCGATCGAAACGGCGAAGAAATACTTTGAGCAGTCCATCGCTCGCGATCCCAGCCAGGCGGCGGGCTATACCGGATTGGCGCGGTGCTACGCGAACTTGCCGTCCTTCAGCAACATGCGCGCGCGGGACGTCGTTCCGAAGATCAGGGAACTGGCGTTAAAGGCGCTGATGTTGGACCCGAATTCGCCGGAAGCCCACGTGGACCTCGCCTACGTTTCGTTTCTTGAATATGATTGGCCGCGGGCAGAACTGGAGTTCAAGCGGGGTCTGGAGCTCGGCCCAGGCGACGCCATGACGCACCGTTGGTATGCTCTTTATCTCTCCAACGTAGGACGCACGCAAGAAGCGCTCGCAGAGAGCAAGATCGCGCAGCAACTTGATCCCGTGTCGCCGTATATGTTGGATCAGGTCGCGAGATCCCTCTATCTGTTGCGCCGCTATGACGAGGCGGTCGAGCAGTACAAGACGGCGTTGGCTCTCGACTCGCACTTCGCCTACGCGCACCTCGGACTAGGAACCGTATACATTCAACAAGGAAAGTATACGGAGGCGGTCGCGGAGCTGCGTCTTTCCCAGGAACCGATAGGCAACAATCATTCGCCTTTGTCCGAAATCGCCCGCGCGTATGCAGCCATGGATAGGACCTCCGACGCCAAGAACATTCTGCGCGGGTACTTGGATCAAGCCGCCGCAGGCTCTTTTCCTGCCAAGCCCATCGCGAAAATCTATCTCGCGCTCGGCGATAAGGATCGCGCCATCGGATGGCTGACAAAAGCCATCGACGCCCGCGACGTGTACCTCTATTTGAAATCCGACCCGATTTGGGACGGCCTTCGCTCCGACCTGCGGTTCAATCATTTACTCGAAATTGCGCGATTGAAACCCTAGCGAAAACCGGTACCCGCCCGCAGCGAAAGTGCCGTCGTCTTACGAATAGAACGTGGCGCTCAAGCCGCATCATTGGGCTGAAGATGGATGCCGCGGACGTTCTCCCCGACTTCTGGGGACTGTCCAAATTTATCCGAGCCAGGAGGGTTGCCAGCAGCCGGACAGCACCAGCCTCCCGCAACCACAAAAAGATCAGCCGGGGCATAGAGCGCGGTCGTATCGGGCGATCCAGCGCAGGTTGGATTCACCAGATTCTTTGTCCAAATATTCGCGTCTTGGGCCGCGAGATATCCGCACCGCGTCGCCTGATTCAGCCCGTAACTGCCGCCGAATCGGCACAGCTTGGCCGTGACTCTGGTTAGGTAAGCCCTCTCTCTCTTCGGTCCACTGGCCGATATCTGCCGCAGCACAATCCGTACCCGTCCCGACAACCGCTCCCGAAGCAACATTCACCGAGACTGTCCCAGCCCCAGCAACCAAATGCGGAGCAGCCGCAACCGCGTAACCTAGTTGGTCTGCGTCTACTGCTTCCGTTGTCGTTGCTATCCACCTGCACAACTCCCACATGCGCTGTGGTTGAGACAGTCGTTGGCGTAGGATCGGTGAGTTGAAGGTGAATCGTATAATCCGTCGCGCCCGTGGCCGTATTGCAGCTCCGCGTGGGCGTTGCCGTGCTCGCGTTCGTAACGATGCAAGTCCCAGGCTCCTCCATCTGCGACCAAGAATAGGACGAAGGCACGCTCGTTCCCGGCCAAAAGGATGATCGGCTATTCTCCGCGCTCCGCGTAATCGACGAAACGGGCGCGCCTACCAATTTCGGTGCGCTGCCAGAGATCACAGCAACGGGAGCGTATGTCGCACTGGAGACGTAGCTCGAAGTGCCCGAATCGAGTACCAGTGCGTTCAATCTATCCTGTTACCTGCCGTTCCTCCGGCATTCTCGAATGGAACATCGAAGATGTCGGCAGGCGTCGCAGGTAGATCTACCGGACAGCCTGCTGCACTCCCCGTGATACCGATATAGCCACGAAAGAAACCAAGTTGGTGGCCCTTGACAAAGCTCCACACGCCGGCCACCTGCAGAGGATAGCTCGGCATCCCGCCTTATGCCTGCCCGGCGTGGATGCAGTCGCCCGTCCACAGATACAGTAATTCGTTTGGCGGTCGTAGTCGTGCACGAATCGTACGCGATAATCTGTGCCATCAACTACAGGGAGAGCTACCGGATTACTTTCGACGTTAGAGTAACATTGCAGAGTCCCCGTCGTAACGCGACATGCGATGTCTGGAGACACGAAAACGTAGACCAGCGATGTGCTCGCTTTGGGGCGAAACTCAACTGTGCAGGAATTCACTGGATTGCCGGATGCCTTGAATGGTAGATCCGTGCCGGCGACGACATCACGCAGTGCCTGGCCGGATGCTAGAGTGCAGGCAAGAAAAAGTAGTAGTTTTCGCGCGGGAAAGGGGACTGCGGCGGCGTGGCGCGTTGGCGACTCTCGACTCTCATAGATCACGCGGCAGCAGCTTCCTTCGCAAGCAGTTTCTGCGTTGCCGCGGCAACCATAGAAAGCGCTGACAACGGAATTCGGATCGTCAGAGGAAGAAAGAAATCGCCTTCACCTTAGGCCTAAACCTCGTTGGCCAAAATCTCGCGAACCTGAACGTCAAGCCTGGCAACGCTAGTCTGCTAACTTAGTTATGCAGGCTCCCACCGCGCACGTTTACCGAATCCGCACCGCATGATCGCACTTTCTAACATTAATAAGCAGTACGGGAGACAACTTGTCTTCGTCGATGCATCGTTTCAGCTGAATCCCGGCGAACGTGCAGGATTGGTGGGCCCCAACGGATCCGGCAAGACAACTCTCTTTCGACTCATTACGGGCGAAGAGTATGCCGACGACGGCGACGTTACGGTTCCCAAGAAAATTACAGTCGGCTACTTCCGCCAAGACGTCGAAGAGATGACGGGACGCTCGGTGCTCGACGAAGCCATCGCGGGCAGTGGGCGCGTCGGCGAACTGCACCACGAATTAGAATCTCTGAACAAGGCCCTGGAAGATCCCACTCGCGCCGATGAGATGGACAAGATCCTGGAGCGTTTTGGCGAAGTTCAGGAAGAATACGAACATCTGAACGGCTACACGCTCGAAGCCCAAGCGCGCGAAGTCCTCCACGGACTTGGATTTCACGAGGATCAGATCGATGGCGACGTCGGAGCTCTTTCCGGCGGTTGGAAAATGCGCGTCGCTCTGGCACGCGTGCTGCTCGGGCGTCCTGACGTCCTCTTGATGGACGAACCGACGAACCACCTGGATATCGAATCCATCATCTGGCTCGAGCAGTTTCTGAAAGCGTATCAAGGTACGCTGCTAATGACCTCGCACGATCGCGAGTTCATGAACCGCATCGTCACGAAGATTGCCGAAATCGATGAAGGCGAAATCATCGTCTACTCCGGCGATTATGATTTTTACGAGCGCGAGCGTGCCATTCGGGACACGAATCAGCAAGCGGCGTTTGCGCGCCAGCAGGCGATGCTCGCCAAAGAGCAGCGTTTCATCGACCGCTTCCGCACGCATGCCGCGAAAGCCGCGCAGGTGCAGAGCAGAATCAAGGCGCTCGACAAGATTGAAAAGATCGAGTTGCCGAAAAAACGCCACGTCGTAAAATTCGAGTTCCGCATTCCCGGACGCTCGGGCGATCAAGTGGCGGTCATCGAGAAAATCGGCAAGAAATTCGGCCAGCGCGTGATCTACGACGGCTTCAACATGACCATTCGCCGCGGCGAACGCTGGGCCGTGATGGGACGCAACGGCGCAGGCAAATCTACGCTCTTGAAAATGATCGCGGGCGTGCTGAAGCCGGATGACGGCAACGTCGAGCTCGGCGCCAGCCTCAAAATGGGCTATTTCGCCCAGCAGTCGTTGGACGTGCTGAATCCGGACCTCACGGTAATCGAACAACTGCAACAGGATTTTCCGCAAGATGGATTAGGATCATTACGTTCGCTGGCCGGGGCGTTCCAATTTTCGGGCGACGAGATCGACAAGAAGATCCGCTCGCTTTCGGGCGGCGAAAAATCGCGACTCGCCATGGCGCGGATGTTGTATGATCCGCCGAATTTCCTAGTGCTCGATGAACCCACAAACCACTTGGATCTGGCAACAAAAGAAATGCTTGTGGATGCGCTCAAGACGTTCGAAGGAACAATGATCTTCGTCTCGCACGATCGCATGTTCCTCAGAGGGCTCGGCTCGCGCGTGCTGGAACTCGGCGGCGAAAGCGGCACGGATCGCCAGCCCCTGCTGTTCCCGGGAACCTACATCGAGTACGTGCAAAAAGCCGGACACGAAGCTCCCGGAACGCATTCGTAGCGCCCGGACTCCGTTAGAGCGTCTACTTCCAGGCCGAGCGAATCGGCTGACCGATCAGCATATCTTTATTCGCACCCGCACGCGGACGGAACTTCTCGATGCGGCCGTTGTTCACCTCGGCGGCATAGAAGTTGCCTTCCTGATCCACGCTAAAACCGTGGACGTTCCAAAACTGTCCGGGAAATTGTCCGCCGCTGCCCCATGAATACAGGAAGTGGCCTTCGGTGTCGTACTTGAGGATCTTCGACGTTTCGTTATCGGCGATCCACAAATATTTGTCGGCGCTCAGGTACAACACCTGCGGCGTGGAAGGCTTGCCAGTGCTGAACTGATCGATAAACTTGCCGTTTTCGTCAAACACCTGAATGCGATGGCTGGAGCGATCGGTCACATACACGCGGCCCGTTGCTGGATCGTATTGCACGCCGTGCACGGCGTCGAAATATCCAGGACGTGTGTCATCCGGCGGATTGCCTTTCTCGCCCCAGGTCAGCAGGAATTTTCCATCCTTGTCGAATTTGACGACGCGCGTGTTGGCGTAGCCGTCGGAGACGAACAACGTGCTATCCGGCTTCCAGGAAAGAAACGTCGGACGATTGAAATGTTTGTCGTCATTTCCAGGGACCCCGGGCGTTCCAAGAGTCTGCACCAGCGTCTTGCCATCGTGCGTGAACTTGTAAACCGCGTGCATGCGATCGTCCACAATCCAGATGTGCTTTTCCGGATCGTAAGGATTGATCGCCACCGTATGCGGCCGGCGGAACTTATCGTTCCATTTGTTCCAGACGTCTTCTTCAATATAGTTGCCCTGCGCGTCGACGACGAGCACGCAATGCTCCCAGCGAGCGTCCACGCCCATCGTGCCTTCCCAGCCGTTCCAGCCATCGGTGCCCTGATTTCCCGGACTGGCCAAAGGTCCAACGGAAGCGTTGCGCAGAGGCGCCTGCGGGACAGGGAACGTCAAACTCGGGCCAAATTGGGGCACCCTCGTCTCCGGCGGACGCTTCACCACCGGAAGCTCGCCGCGCATCAGAATGAAGACGCGATTTGGACTTTCCGCGAAGACGCCTTGCATCGCGCCGAAGGTCCATTGATCGTGGCCTTTGATCTGCGATAGCGGCTTGGGCCAATCAGGGACCACGTCGTAGGGGCCGGTGTAGTCCTGTCCACCTTTTTGCCCAGCAACCGCGGCGAATCCCGCGGGACGCGCGGCGCTCCCCACCGGAGCTTTGCCGCGAGATTGGGCGACGAGCGGCAGCGGATGCATCCCCGTCCACAACCCTGTGGCTGCGATTGCTGCGCTGGCAAACAACGTAATTCCGACTTTGCGACGATCCATGTGATCCTCCTGAATGCTGAGACCGGACAGAATCAAATAGTTTACACCCACCGCTTGCGTCAGCGGACCTGCATGAGCATCAGCCGATTCCGAGCGCCGATGCGATAGACTGACACTTTCCTCCGCATTACAAATTGAAAAGGAGATTCTCTTGCGACGGATCATCACGCTCTCGACGTTCACGGTATGTGCTTTGGTGGGTGTGTTCGCGCTGCGCGCGCAAGCTCCGGGCGGGGTCACGCTATACGAAGGAGCGCGCCTAATCATCGGCGATGGAAAAGCTCCCATCGAGAATGCAGCGTTCGCGGTGCAGGACGGTAAGTTTGTCGCCGTTGGCAAAAAAGGATCGGTGAAAGTTCCGACAAGCGCGGCGCACGTCGATCTCACCGGCAAGACGGTGATGCCCGCCATGGTGGATCTGCACGGGCACATCGGCTATCAGAACATCCCCGCCGGGACCATGTCGAAAGAAACGTTCACGCGCGACAATCTCGTGGATCACTTGCAGCGGCTCGCCTACTACGGCATCGGCGCAGTGGTGGACGTCGCCAGTCTCGTGGATCGTTCCGATATGAAGGGCGGCCGCACCAACTGGGGCGATGTTCCTGTGCGCGTGCGCGACGAAGTGATCCCCGGTGCCGCCCTCTTTAAAACAGCCGGTGTCGGCATGGCCGTGCCCAATGGCGGACCCACCGGACATCCTTCGCGTGCCGATGTTCCCTACCCCGTTTCCACTCCGGAAGAAGCGCGCGCCGCCGTCGACGACTACGTCCGCATCAAGCCGTCGTTCATCAAGATTTGGGTGGACGACCGCTCCGGCACCAAGCCGAAGCTGTCACCGGCTTTAATGAAGGCAATCACCGACGAGGCTCACCGATTGAACGTGCCCGTTGCGGCCCACAACGTAAA
This sequence comes from uncultured Acidobacteriia bacterium, assembly GCA_903892565.1. GTDB lineage: Bacteria > Acidobacteriota > Terriglobia > Bryobacterales > Bryobacteraceae > Palsa-187. The sequence goes on along the minus strand of CAITIX010000448.1, from coordinate 22,164 downwards.
GCTTACCGATGCCAAAGAGCTCGTGCGCGATGGCGTCGAAGGCTGGCTGCACGTCCCCGTGCGCGGCGGCGACGTCGTGGACGACGAACTCATCAAGCTCGTGAAAGATCGCGTTTCCAAGAAGGACCGCCCGAATATGTGGATGACACCGGCGCTTGCCGAACCCTGGATGACCTTTAACGGCTCGGCTACGGTGGCCGCCGGCAAGCGTCCTGCCTGGCTCGACGATCCGATCCTGCGCGATACGTACTCCGATGCCGCGATCAAACAATTCTGGGGAGATCCTCTCGCCAAAATGACGCCGGAAGAAGCCAAGAAGGCCAAGACTCTCTTCGATGGGCTCGCACAAAATGCATTGAAGTTACGCGCGGCGGGAATCAAGATCGTGATGGGCACCGATACCGGGCAATCACGCTTCTTTATTGGCTACTCCACGCACATGGATCTCGAAGGACTCGTTGCGTTCGGGCTCACACCCAGCGAGGCCATCGTCGCGGCCACTTCAGAAGCCGCCCGAATCGCGCAATTCAACACGGGCCTCGTTGCAAAGGGCCGCAGCGCGGATTTCATCGTCCTCGATGCAAACCCTTTGGAGAGCATCTCTAACACGCGCAAGATCAACAAGGTATTTCTGCGCGGCGCGGAAGTCGATCGCGCGGCGATGCGCGCGAAGTGGAAAAGTCAGTTTAAATAACGCGAGCTACTGGGCGCCCGGACCGCCGTCCGTATCCGATCCACCGAAGATGGCTTTGCCGTTGACATAGATGCGGCGCGCGTCCATTAAGTGCGAGCCGTCCTTGGCCGCGTAGCCATCCACGATGAGCTTGTCGCCGATCTTCACCTCGCCGCGCTTCATACCGCGACGGCTGAGTTGCCCCGGATTCGCGCCCTCGCATCCCCACGTGACCGTATTGCCTTTATCGTCCTTCACGTCGAGGTAGAAGTAGGAATGCGGATTGGTCCACTCCAGCTTTGAGAGCGTACCTTCGATGCGCATGGGCTTGTTGCCGTCGAATTCGGCGGAGAACGAGTGGTGCGCCAGCGCGCTGCCCGCGGCAATCGCGAAAAGTCCCACAGCGGAAAGAACGTGTTTCAGGCTCACGGCAAGCTCCTTTGCTCTACACCTTTTATACAACGTCCTGTTATGCGACGTCCGGTGATACAACGTCCCCTCGCCAAACGGGCGACACACCCGCCTGCGGGCCTACATTCATGGCATCATTCTTAGCAGTGGAGATTTCAGCGATGCCCCAAAACGTTCCCGCAAATCCAAAGATTGCCCTATTGATGCTTCTCGCCGGAGTCTCCGGCGCCGCAGCTTTCGGCCAGGGACTCACGGCCCCCGATTTCAAATCGAACAAGCCCACACCGCGCACCGCCGACGGCCATCCCGACCTCAGTGGCTACTGGAAAGGCACGCGCGAAACGCGCCCCGTGGGCAACATCGCTAAGGATCTCCCCGATCACAAGCTCCCCTTCACGCCCGAAGGCGAAGCGGCATGGAAGCACAACACTACCGCGACGATTGATCCCGAAAGCCTGTGCATCATCGGCGGCATCCCCCGCCACGACGCCAGCGGCCTCCCGTTCGAAGTTCTGCAGGGGAAAAATAAAGTCGCGTTCTTGTACTGGTATAGCTACTTCCGTCTCATCCCCATCGACGCCAAGCGCAAGCACACCGAGGATCCCGACCCGTCCTTCTTCGGAGAAGAACTGGCGCACTGGGATAAAGACGCGCTCGTGATCGATTCCATCGGCTTCAAGGACACCACCGTGTGGATCGACGAAAACGGCGACCCTCACAGCGACGACATGCATGTGGTGGAACGCTGGACGCGTCCCGATTACGATCACATCCACGTCGACGCCACCATCGACGACAAGAAGTTCTACACCAAGCCGTTTACCTATCAGCGCACCTGGGTGCTCGGCAAGCCCGACGAAGAGCTACACGAGTACTCCTGCAGCGAAAACAACGTCGACCGCGACCACCTAGGCTTCGGCCCCGGCCCCATCCGCTCAGACGGCAGCCGTGGATATGAAGAGCTAAAACCTCTGCCTCCGCCGCTGGATGCACCGAAGAGGTAGTTATCGTTGGAAAGCAGCGAAGGAGCCCCAAACAGGAGCTCTACTGCTTCTTCCACGTCAGCCGATGCACGCCACCCGGGACGTTATAAACCAGCGTGATCTCTCCCGGATTCGTGGGCGCTTCATAGTAGCGGTGCTGATCTACCCCGAGCCAGCCGGGACGCAGGGATCCATCAATGTGGATCGTAATCAACCGCGCGGCTTCGTCCACTTCGTACGATCCCCAATACGCAAGGTAGCCATCGAGAATCGCGAGCATCTCTGCGGGCGTCAGCTCGGCCGCCCAATTCGGTCCCATCGAGGGACGATTCCCCGGGCGATCCGTACGCATCATGTGCAGCGACACCCGTCCCTGCGCATCGAACATGAAACGTCCTGTGTAGGCGCCGTTCCATTGCAGCGACGTGGCGCCCGTGGCCTCGTCTCGAAACGTCCAATGTGTAATTTCCCACGTGCCGGGGAGTTGATCGCGTACAGAGAGTGCAGACATGGTCCTTACTGTATCGCAGCGTTCGCAAAAATGCTGCAGGAGACGCCCCAGTTGAACTGCGTCCGTGGCTGGGGTACACTCGTTGCTGTACCTGGACCAAAATAGTCCGAATAAGAACTCCGCAACAAACCACACAAGGGGGATGTTCCAAATGCATCGCAATTTCGCACTCGCGCTGAGTCTCGTGGCTAGCGCAGCCATGTTCGCCACAGTCTCGTTCGCCGCCGAAGCACCGCAGGTGGGCCAGATGGCTCCGGGCTTTACGCTGCCGTCTCAGGATGGATCGAACGTCAGCTTGAAGGATTTCAAGGGCAAGTGGGTGGTTCTCTACTTCTACCCGAAAGATAAGACGCGCGGCTGCACGATTGAAGCGCACAATTTCCAGCGCGACCAGGCGCAGTATGACCAGAAGAAAGCCGTGATTGTTGGCGTCAGCGTCGATTCCGTGGACAGCCACAAGGAATTCTGCGCCGAGCAGAATTTGACGTTTAAACTTCTCGCCGACGACCAGAAGAAAGTGGTTCCCATGTATGGCTCCATGCGAGACAACGGCATGGCGCTTCGCAACACCTTCCTGGTGGACCCGCAAGGCAAGATCGCCAAAGTGTGGACGGGCGTGGAGCCCGAAAAGCACAGCGCGGAAGTGCTGGCTGCTTTGAACGAAGTCGCGAAATAGTTCGACGCAATTTGGTCGGACCACAATCGGGGATGGCAGAAATGCCGTCCCCTTTTTTAGTTTTCGCCCGTTTGGTCTTCGGTGATCCCCAGCTTCTCGCGCACCACGGGAATCGGAACGCCGTTCCAATGCCGGGCGATATTGTCCATCGTGGAAAACGTCCGTGTCTCCATCCGGTCAATGTACAGTCGTCCGTTGAGATGATCGATCTCGTGCTGCAAAATGCGCGCGAACCATCCGGACGCTTCTAACGTTTGCGGCTCGCCCAACTCATTCAGATATTCGACCGTCACCGTTCGTGAACGGCGCACCAAGCCGCTGAAACCTGCAACGCTCAGGCATCCTTCAAAGAACTCCGTCGTCTCTTCCGAATACTTCACAATGCGGGGATTGAACAGCGCGAAATACTGGACCGGCGCGCGTTCGCGTTCCGCAAGGATTTCAGGCTTGATGCCGGCCAAGTAGTCCGCGCGATCTTCAATCACAGCGAGCTGAATCCCTAGCCCAACTTGTGGAGCCGCCAGACCTACGCCCGGAGCATCGCGCATCGTATCGCGCATATGCGTAAGAAGCTCGCTCATCCCAGGCATATTGATTTCATCTACCGAAAGAGGACGAGCGGGAGCCCGAAGCACGGGTTCGCCCGTCTGCACAATTTTCAAGCGCATGAAACTATTGTCTGCCAGCCGAAGTCGCGCGCGATCAGGCCGCGTCGACTTATCAGCACCGAACCGCGACCGTCAGGAAGCGGACACGAAAACGAACTTTACGCTACGACCGGCCGCTAATTGATCGGGACCATGATGTGCGCGCCGGACGTGCCTTCCAGCATCATCCAGGGAAGGCCATGTCCCTTCAGCGCCGCATCGCGCTGGCTCACGGTGGACACGCCAAGATCTTCGTGCTTCGCATAGGGCACCGATACAATCCACAGCTTCTTGATCACATTGTCTTTGTTCGATAATCGATAAGAGATCGTACCGGTGGGCGGAACTTTGAGCGCACCGGATTTGTACGCAGCCTCGGTCGCGGCCTGGATCTCTTTGTCGGTCTTCTTTTCGGCGCGCAGCTTCTCCTGGAAGTCATAGCGTGGCGCGACTAGCACGCTGTAGCAGCGCGTGAAAAAATCCTTCGGATCTTCAGGCTGGCATTCAATCCCGTTGGTACCCTGACGAAGTACTTTACGCGCACCGGTCGCGGCATCATACGTGAGCACGGTGGCTCCGGCACGGAGATCCTCAGGCAGCGGCGTAACAGCCTGCGCGATCACCTCATCGGTCGAGGCGGCAAACACCGGCGCGGTAACGCATAATCCGGCAAGAACAAGCACGCTGGCGCACATCGTAAAACGTTTCATAAACTTTCTCCTCATTCAAATAGGCCGTAGTCTAGTGTGTCACATGCCAGTTCTAGGCTCAATGGCACCTAGCTTCATCGTCTTCGCTCGGCGTCTTATTTTGCCAACGCCGGCAGCTTGGTAAACGTCAACGCCGGAGGACTGCGAATGCCCAGCACGCCGATGGGCACGCCGAGTGGCGCGACGAACTCTAACGTCCCGCGGATGCCCGCCGTCGCCGGAAATCCGTGCGTGGGATCCAGCGTAAATGACGCATGTCCGTTGGCGTTCAATGGGATCGAGCTCGTGCCGATCTGCGTGCCCGTGTCGTCGTGAATCACCACGGGAACATTCGTGTTCTGCGCGGAACTCGAGCTCAGTGCAACGCCCGTCACCGTGCCTGCCGTATTGTCGAACGCCAGCACGTAGGAACTCGCGTTGCGCGATTCCAAAGGCACCACCGCCTCCTGGCTGTTCGGATTGTAGCGGAAAATCACAAAGCCGCTGATGTTGCCGGTGGTCGTCAGTTGCGCCGATCCCGTCAACAACGTGCTCGTGATCGCACCCGAGCCTTGCACCCAATACGACGCGCCTGCCGAGAGAATCGGCGTATTGTAGGTTGCCGTGGTCGTCGCCGCCGCACCTTGCGGAAACGTCAACGGCAGCGACAGCGGCACGCTCACCGGCGCGCCGCTCTGGTTGTAGAAACTCAATGTGAACGATGCCGACGCGGCCCCGGTGTTCACCAGATAAAACGTACCGACAAATCCGCCGCCATAGGTCAGATCCGAAATCGAACCGCCGGGCGCGTCGACATTTGCTAGCACCGGGAGTGTGGTCAAGGCCGCAATGCCGTTGGCACGCACTCCCAGAACGCTGCTCTGGCCGGGCGACGTTGTCGTGAATTAGATGGTCCCGCGCGCGGCTTTCGTTTGCGGATCGTTCGTTGGCAAGAGGAACTGTTGGAACGCCTGCGGCGTGAAGGTCAGCGTATCCGTGCCGATCTGCGATCCCGCGTCGCTAAGGATTGTCACCTTTACACGAACGGTCCCCGCGGTGATGTTCGAAAGCGCCACGCCCGTGGTCAACACACCGGCATTGTCGAAAGGAAGAGAGTACGTGGTCGCCTTGCGTGTTTCGAGCGGCACGACAGCGTTCCAGTTAAACGCGGGGAAACTCAAGACTCCGAGTCCACTGACGTTGCCGTTGCTCAGCAACTGTCCAGACCCCAGCAGCGGCGGCGCGGCTGCCGAACCAGTGCTGTTGATGACCAAGCGCGCGTTCGGATTGATCGTGCGATCGAGCGTCGCCGCGAGCTCCGCGCCCCCGGTCGCCGGTGACTGCGGAAATATCGGTGGCATCAGCAACGGATTGCCGCTTGGATCCGCAAAATTCACCCTCGCCGTTGCGGCAATATTGCCCAAATTCACGGCATCCAACTCGAAGCTCCAGCCGCCCTGCGCATTGACCTGCCCCAGCGAGCCCACGGGAACCATGCCCAGAATCGAAGCGGCAACCTGCTCGATGGTGAACGTCTGACCGGCGATCGTAAATGAGCTCGCTGCATCGCCGCCGCTTTTCGGAGCCACCTGGAACGTCACGATGCGCCCGCTCCACCATCTCCGGCGGGAGCCCGTGTCGATCTAGAATCTCTTCCTCAAACGAACGCAGCATCACTCCGTATGATCACATCTCCGCATCAATACGTCGAATCACTACGCCATTAGTTCCAGGATGCGGTCCTCGAACTGCTCCAATTCGAGATCACAATCTATCGTCACAAGATGGCCACCGTTATCAACCGCGTCGTCCTTCTTTGTGTCGTGCGCTTTAAGAGCTTGGTGGACAGCGAGAACAAACTTCTGCCTGTCAAATAACATCGCAGTGTCTCCTTAACTGAATTTGGATCCGGATGGCCGTGCGACGTGCAACGTGTCGGTGTCTCGGGCTGTTCTTTTGAATGCTTTAACATTCCCTCGACCGCCGCGCACCAGGGAAACGGCAAAAACCTAGATCCACTTGCCGCACCACCAAGCCGGAGCCTTCCATCAGACCGGTCGCTATCCTGTCGCCGTTCTCACTTTGGATTCGCGATTCGCAGGGTGAAACAACAAAACCCTGCTCCGGGTTCTCACGCCAGACGGAGCTATATCTTCTGAACGAACTGGCGCAGGGGCCGTCCGCCACCCGTCCTGGCGAACTGTTAACGGTGTGCCGCTACCTTGCTGGTCGCTGGGTAATCGGCGCTGGCTTCCCCCGAGGATGAAATGTCCTGGGCGCCCGTGTGCTTTAGCAAATCTTTTGCCCGCGCGATCTCTTCCGACGTGTCGCAGTGAACGGAAAGCAAAACTCCGCCCGCTTTGATATGCCCTTCGTAGCGCTTCGCTTCATATTCGGGGATACCCATCCCCACGAGCGCGCCAATCAAGCCACCGACCGCTCCGCCGACTCCGAGGCCGGCAAGAGAAGCCATGAGCGGGCCAGCCGCAATCAGAGGACCGAGTCCCGGAATTGCCAGCGCGCCGATCCCAGCCAACAATCCCAGACTTCCGCCGATCACTCCGCCAACAGTCACGCCGGCCGTGGTACCCTCTGGGGCTTTCGTGTTCTTCTCGTGGGCAAAGTCTCTCGATCCCTTTTCATCTTGGAGTAAAACCGAGATGTCGTCACTGGAGAAACGCTCCTCCCGCAGGCGCTCGACGACCCGTTCCGCCTGATTTGCGTTGTGGTAAATGCCAAACACTGCTGTCTTCTTGCTTTCCATGATGAATCTCCTTTTGACTTGCGAATGAACATGTACTTCGGGCGAAGACGTTTTACGGCTTCACCGAAAGTTGATTGAGGCACGTGAGGGACCAGTCCTCAAGTGGAAGGAAGCACCCAGCCGGGACAGATTATGCCCTGGTCGAGGACGTTTCAGTACCCACAGCTTGCGGACTGCCTGCTTTTTCGACGGCGGATGAGATATCTTCCGCGCCGGTCTGCTTCAACAAGTCCTTTGCCCTGGATATCTGGTCTGGTGTTTCGCAATGCACCGATAACAACACCCCGCCGTCCTTGACCCAGGCTTCGTATTGCTTTGCGTCGTGTTCCGCAATGCCCATACCGATCAGAGCTCCGATACCGGCCAATATCCCGAGCGTCCCACCGGTGACACCTCCAGTGGTGGCTCCTTCGGGGGCCTTCGTGTGTCTCTCCTGTGCGAAATCTTTCGAGCCCTTGGGATCAGGTAGCAGCACCGAAATGTCGTTATGCGTGAATCCTCCTGCTACGGTCCGGAATTCAACTATGGTGTTGACGGCGACTTCCGCCTTATGCACAGCACTTTCCGCTTCAGAGCTGTTTTTGTAAATACCAAACACAGTTGTGTTATTGTTTGCCATCGTTTAACTCCTCTTCGATTGAACTTTCTCTGCGGCTGGACCGAAATCTAATCGGTCACTTCGTAGGCACTACTGGCGATGGCAACTGAAGGGCCGAACGTCGCGTGGCGAGCATTCTAGATGTCCTATATCCATATGCCCGAAACGGCGTGTGCGGCGCTGAATTGAGACCGGGCCGGGCATTCCGGTATGGTGGATGAAGCAAACAGACTGACTGCGCCACGTCACCTGGCCGCCGACGGTCACTCTAATCTAGCGAACGCCCCACGTCTCTTGCTTGTCCTCTCTTGAATCGATGTAACGCCCCACTTTGGAACTCACCATGCATGCACTCATGGAGTCGGCGTTTACGAAATAAGGAACTTGAGGAGATACGTTATGCTAACCACCGTTGATCGGATCAAAGACATTGGGCCCCAGCCGCAATCTTTTGACATAGAACGCGAGACAAAGGAAAACAGAAGTTACCGTTCGGTTGCCTGGAGCGGGCGCTATCTGCAAGTGACGTTGATGTCGATTCCCGCTGGCAGCGACATTGGCCTTGAAGCGCATCCGGAGACGGATCAGTTCCTACGGCTCGACGCTGGCAAAGGTCGAGTGCAGATGGGACCCGCAAAGGATCAACTGACTTTTGACAAGGAAGTGTCAAACGGCTGGTGTGTCCTGGTTCCGGCGGGGACCTGGCACAACATCACCAATACCGGCGCGACGCCAATGCAGGTCTATGCGATCTATGCGCCCGCCCATCATACACCCGACAAGGTGCAGGCGACCGCGGCGGCGGCTGAAGCCGACAAAGACGACGAGCCAGCGGCCTGGTCTGTGCAGACAAAACATACCCCCGATAAACACGGTTGACCGGCGAAGTACCCATCGCCGAATTCAATCTCTTGTCGTTCTTTTCCGAGGTTGACAAGATGATTTTCAAGAACGGGTCGTGTACTGTCTCTGCTTGTCGTGTTTGTAGCCGGGCGGTCATTACCACCTGGTTTCTCGGGTCAAGTCCGAATGGCGCAGTTTCGACCCAGAGCTATTAGGCGGTTTCCGCATTCGCCGCCGCGGGTCGGCAAAAACCGCGACGAAACATGGGGGATGAACAAAGAGCCGAAAGGCCCAGTACGTGCACTGCCCCTTACGTACGTCGCACTGTTCCAGATCTGGAACAGGAGGAAGGAGATTCACATGAAATATCTATTTGCATGGGCGCTCGGCGTTCCGGGCGTTTTGGTCATTGCTTGGTTTCTATTCAGTCACCACTAGGCATTCGATGCCAGGTTGCCCGGGGCCAATGGCATGGCGTGACGCTTGGTCTTCTGCTGCAACACGGCCCGCGCACATTGCGCCAAGAGTTTTCGCAAATAGCGGTTCCCCCGTTTACTTATGCCGAGCAGTTTTTTTTGCCACCAGTAGAGTGCTCTCGTGGAACCGCTCCCATCCAGGCCGCGAACTCTCGCCCTTTGCGAAACGCAGGCCCGTTGCCGATCGCCGCGATCACGGCGGTGGCGGTCACCGGTCCGAGTCCCGGAACCTTCACTAGTCGTCGGCAGTCTTCGTTTTCACGCGCCGTCTGCTCGATCAGCGCATCGGCTTCTTCCAAGCGTTGGGCCATCTGCTCCAGCTCCAACTTCAGTTGCGCCAGCAGCAGGCGCAAGGCTCCCGACAGTTTTGCATCCGCGTCTTCCAGAATCCCCGGCAATGCAGCTTCTATGTAACGCCGACCCTTGCGTACCGTGATACCGCGTTCGAGCAGCAAGCCACGCAACTGGTTGATCACCGCCGTGCGACGAGACACCCACCGTTCGCGGACTCGATGCAACGACTGCAGATCCAGTTGGTCGTCGCTCTTGATCGGCACGAAGCGCATCGTCGACCGGCCAACAGCTTCCTTGTTTGCCTTTCTCACGTCGATCTCAGGAAGCCGTCTTCTGGGAAATCGACCCTGTACGATCTTCTGGGACATGAAGACGTTCCTGCTCCGCCACTGCTACACTGTTTAGGGTATTGCCTTCGATGAGCCCCGCCATGGAACCTGGTCTTGCGGCACTTTCCGCCCGCTTGGAACCGAAAGACCTGATACGCGCGTATCGCTATATGTACGCCTCCCGTCGCATTGACGACCGCGAGGTGCTGCTCAAGCGGCAGAACAAGATCTTTTTTCAAATCAGCTGCGCGGGACATGAAGCGATTCAAGTCGCCGCGGGCCTCGCTCTGCGGCCCGGCCACGACTGGTTCTTTCCCTACTATCGTGATCGCGCCCTCTGCCTGACGCTCGGCATGACGGCCGAGGACATGTTCCTACAGGCCGCCGGAGCAGCGTCCGATCCTTCGTCCGGTGGCCGCCAGATGCCCTCGCATTGGAGCTCCACCGCGCTGCACATTGTTTCTCCCTCCTCGGCCACGGGGACGCAACTGCTTCCCGCCGTGGGCTGCGCGGAGGGCAATCGCCACATGGATCGCTCCTCGGACGCGATCACGCTCACCAGTACCGGCGAAGGCGCCACGAGTGAAGGCGAATTCTGGGAAGCGATCAACGCGGCGTGCCTCGAAAAGCTGCCCGTCATATTCCTGGTTCAGGACAACGGCTTCGCGATCTCGGTTCCCGTAGAACATCAAACTCCCGGCGGCAGCATTTCGAAATTGGTTTCGTCGCACCCCAACCTGCGGATCTTCAACTGCGATGGGACGGATCTGGTGGCCTCCTATGCCACCATGGCCCAGGCCGTGAATTATTGCCGTGCGGAGCGCGCGCCCGCATTCGTACATGCGACCTGCACGCGTCCTTACTCGCATTCGCTTTCCGATGACGAGAAACTCTACAAGTCCGATGCCGAACGTGCGGCGGAGGCGCTGCGCGATCCCGTGCGCAACTTCGAAAATTGGCTGATCGCCAACGGCATCGCGGATCGCAGCCACCTGGACCAACTGATGCAGGAGGTCGACACCGAAATTCAAGAGGGCAGCGAGCGTGCGATGAAAGCCGCCGTTCCCGCGCACGGTACCGCGCTGCGTCATCTGTATTCCGAACGCGTCGATCCCTCATCCGCGCAGTTCGACGCCGAGCCGAATTTCAGAGGCGATCCTCGCACCATGGTGGATGAGATCACACTCACGATGTTCGAGGAGATGGGCCGCAATCCGAACACTGTGGCCTTCGGCGAAGACGTTGCCGATTGCAGCCGTGAAGAAAATCTCAAAGAGGTCAAGGGTAAAGGCGGCGTATTCAAGGCCACCCAAGGCCTGCAAATCGCCTATGGATCCGAGCGCGTATTCAATTCACCCATTGCCGAAGCGGGCATTGTGGGGCGCGCATCGGGCATGGCCATGCGCGGCGTAAAGCCGATTGTCGAAATTCAGTTCTTCGATTACATCTGGCCGGCGATGATGCAAATCCGCGACGAGCTTGCATCGCTGCGCTGGCGTTCGAATAACGCATGGTCGGCGCCGCTGGTGATCCGCGTGGCCATCGGAGGATATCTCAACGGCGGCTCGATCTATCACAGCCAGTGTGGAGAGTCCGTGTTCACACACATTCCCGGCATCCGCGTGGTGTTCCCGTCGAATGCATTAGACGCTTGCGGCCTGCTGCGCACGGCCATTCGCTGCGATGATCCGGTGCTGTTCTTGGAACACAAGCGCCTGTATCGCGAGCCCTACAATCGTTCGCCGCATCCTGGGCCCGATTACACGATTCCGTTCGGCAAAGCCAAAATCGTGAAGCCCGGCTCACGCCTAACGATCGTCACCTACGGCGCTCTCGTGCAAAAGTCTTTGCAGGCTGCCGTGCAAATCGAACAGCAATCTCCCGATCTCACGATCGAAGTGATCGACCTGCGTTCGCTCTCTCCCTACGATTGGCCGGCGATCAAAGCCTCTGTCGAGAAAACCAGCCGTGTGATGGTGGTGCACGAAGACACGCTGTCCTGGGGATTTGGCGCGGAGATCTCCGCCCGCATCGCCAGCGAACTTTTCGGATCGCTCGACGCACCCATCGGCCGCATCGGCGCGCTCGATACCTGGGTGGGCTATAGCCCTTCGCTCGAAAACGAAATTCTCCCCCAAGTGGAGAACATCGTCGAAGAAGCGCAACGCATCCTCGCATATTAGAAAGTCCCTTCGCTCCTTGGGATTTCGGGCGGATAAATCCTGCCTTTATTCCTGGAATTAGCAGTTACACATCCGCAACTTTTCCCACGCGACCGCGTTATACTAATAGCCAGTCTTCAAATAAAGCGTCGCCTTCTCGAATAGTTCCCGATAAGGTCATTAGGAGCAATGCGTATCGAAGTAGTTGTCGGAGTCCCGGCCGTCCGTTTTGTGGTGGTTCACTATCACATCTTTAAAAACGGCGGAAGCACGCTCGAATCCATATTGGAACGGGAGTTTTCCGATCAATTCTCATCGCTCCATGGGCCCACGGCAGATTCGGTGCTGGATGCCCAGGATCTGGCGGATCTTCTTCAAAAGCACCCCGAGGTTCGTGCCGTAACGAGCCATCATCTGTGTTATCCCAAACCGGAAATTCCGAAAGTCGTGATCTTCGATTGCTGCTTCCTGAGACACCCGTTTGAGCGGACGCACTCCATTTATACATATCTGCGAAAAACGGCCCCGGTCGACGCACTGAGCCGACTGGCACAGGACAGCACTCCGGCAGAGTTCGTCCGGGCACTGATCGACCGCTGGCCACATTTGGTGAGCGATGTTCAAACGCATCGGCTCGCCAACGGCGGAGCGTTCACGCGTCCCGCGAATAATGGCGACCTGGAGAAGGCAACCAGGGTCCTGATGGACATGGCGATACCCGGCGTTCTCGGAATGTTCGACGAGAGTTTAGTAGTAGCGGAATATTTCCTGGGACCTGCGTTTCCCGGAATTCGCCTGGAATACCTGCTGAAAAACGTAAGTCGGCCGATAGAAAGATTGTCGGGAGGGAAGGAAGAAGATTGGATTCGTCTGTGGGGAGCCTCCGCGTACGAGGAGATCGAAAGGTTGAACCAGTTCGATCTGGAACTGTACCGCCGAGCCGTCGGCGAAATCAGAAGGAGGCTGTCTTATGTCCCAAGTTCTAGCCATAAGCTCGAAGACTTCAAATCCCGGTGCGCAGCCGCGCACGCGAAATACAACTCCGTCAGCGCGTAAGCCTCAACCGGATCGACACAGCGTGGGGGAACCTTCCGCGCAGCGCTTTCCAATAAAAGAAGGTATCGTCGTCTGGCTGACGGGATTGAGCGGAGCCGGGAAATCGAGCATCGCGTCTGCAGCTGCAGAATCTCTCGCCCAGCTAGGCGTACGGACAGAGGTGTTGGACGGGGATCTTCTCCGGCAAAGTCTATCGAAAGACCTGGGATTTTCCAAAGCCGATCGCGACGAACACGTCGCCCGGGTTGGCTTCGTTGCGACCGTTTTAAGCCGCTTCGGCGCGGTTGTTTTCGTCGCCTTGGTTTCGCCTTATGAAGAAGCTCGCAACACCCTTCGCCGCCGCATTCCGAGCTTTATCGAAGTCTACGTGAATGCCCCGCTACAGATCTGCGAACAGCGCGACGTGAAGGGCTTGTATCGGAGGGCTCGCAGCGGTGAAGTGGCCGCCTTTACCGGCGTTTCGGATCCCTATGAGCCGCCAACGTCGCCCGACGTCGAATGCCGAACCGGCGAGGAGTCCTTAACGATAAGCGTCGAAAAGGTTCTAGCTGCGGTTCACGCCAGGATGGAAAACTTCAGGCAACCGGTTGCCACGCTGCCATCGGTTGCCGCGCAACAAATGGGCCTACGGCTTTTGCCGAATGCCCAGGCACCTATCCTCAGCAGCAGGTAACGAGAGTCGCTGCGACGTTACTTCTTGCGGCGATAGCGGATCACCAGCAGCCCACCACCCAGTAGCGCGATCGCGGCGCCTCCGGTCGTAGGGTCAATCTCCGGTGCGACGGCAGTAGTGCCGCCGGCAAGGCAACTCACTGCTGCGAAGAACATTAGAAACGATAAGCTGAGCTTGTTGCCCATGGTTTGGCCTCTCCTCAAAAGTGTAGCGATCTCGCCGACAAGCCGAAAGCTACTTCTTGCGCCGATAGCGGATCACCAGCAGAGCACCGCCCAGTAGCGCGATCGCCGCGGCTCCGGTCGTAGGGTCAACCTCCGGCGCGACCGGCTGCAGTCCCGCCATACAATTCGCGGCAATCCCAATCAACAACAAAGACAGTCCAATAATCTTGTTCACGGTAGGTTTCCTATTTCTTACGGCGATAGCGAATCACCAGCAATCCGCCCGCCAATAATGCCACAGCCGCCGTTGCCGACGAAGGATCGATTTCCGGAGTCGAGGGAACCACCGCCATGCAATTCACGGCCACACCGATCAACAACAACGACATTCCAAGCATCTTCTGCATGTGTCTATTATTTTCCTTTGAGCGATCCACGTCAACGAGGGCGGGGTGTGACTAGATTATCACCTGGAAGTGGAAGCATACTAGATACGAACAGTTGTTCCTCGAACTTGTATGAAGTGGCTGCACACAGACGGCGGGATGTATTGGTTCGTATTCGTATCGGCTTTCCTGGGCGTGGCCGTTTGGGAATCGGTTCGTCCCCGAGTATCGCTCACGGAATCAGTAGAGCGCCGGTGGGGATTGCATGCTTTACTCGTGCTCTCCTCGTTGCTCGCCGGAGCCGTCTTGCTCCCGCTCAGTCCTCTGATGCTGGCCGCCTCTATGTCAGGAAGCCACTATGGCCTCCTCAATAAGCCCTTGCTTCCCTTGGCCCTGCGTTGGATTCTCGCGATCTTGCTTCTGGACCTGACGCGTTACTTCAGCCACCGCTCCATGCACTCGTTTCATTTCCTGTGGCGATTGCATCAAGTCCACCACTCGGATCGCGATTTCGACGGGACCACCGGCGTTCGAGGACATCCATTGGAAGGGCTTTTTTCGCGAGCGGCAACGCTGGTGACCATCGCGATCTTCACCCCGCCGGTGGGCGCCGTCCTGCTCGCCGAACTGGTGAGCATATTCGAGAGTTTCTTCACGCATGCCAACGCAGCCCTGCCGGATTGGCTGCAGCGCCCACTCGGCCTCCTCTTTTTCACGGCGAATACTCACGTCGTCCATCACTCCATCGAAATGCGCGAGCAGAACAGCAACTTTGGCGATATCTTCCCTTGGTGGGACCGCCTCTTCGGCACCTATCACGCCCCTCTTCCTGCCGGAGATGAACGATTGATGATCGGCCTGAAGGAATACCAGGAAGGCCCCAGCTTCGGCCTGATTTCAATATTGAAACTTCCTTTTGTCTCGCAGCCCGCAGCGGCGCAGGAATCCAATAAGGTCGCGGATCCTCTGTGATATACTGGCCGCCGGCGTAAACTGAGCTACGATGACTTCGCTCTGGCGGTTTTCTCGGTCTCTGCGTCATTCACGAGGTGTGTCCGGATGAAGAAAGTTGTTCTCTATAGAATCGCCGCAGGACTGCTGTTTACCACTGCATTGAGCCTGCCTGCGTACTCCCAAGGACAAGGATCTCCCACCGATCTTTCCGGCGAATGGCGCCGTCTGACCAATCATGAAGACGCGCACGAGCGCGGACCCGGCCCGGATCCCGGCGAATACTGGGGACTCCCACTGAACGACGCCGAACGCATGCGTGCCGATGCCTACAACGGCGAAGTCCTTTCGACGAATCTCTACTTGCAGTGCCGTCCTCATCCCACCGGCTATCAGCAGCTCGGCCCGGATCAGATGCGCATTGAAAAAGAAATCGACACCATCAATCGCCAGTTGATCGCCTATCGCATCTTGTTCCAACGAACACCCGGCGACCGCATGATCTGGCTCGACGGCCGTGATCGTCCATCAGAGAAGGCCGCACACAGCTGGGAAGGATATTCGCTCGGCAAGTGGGACGGCGACACGCTCACGATCGAGACAACGCATCTCAAAGAGAGCTTCATCCGCCGCAACGGCGTGCAGGGTAGCTTCCGGCGCACCGTCACGGAGCACGTCTCGCTCGACGAGCCGTATCTCACCTGGGTCCTCATCGTGAACGATCCGGACTATCTCACCGAGCCCCTGATCCGCAGCGTGACCTTCGTGCGTGCCCCGAATCTGCAGATTCCCGTTTATCCGTGCTCTCCGCAGCAGGAGGAGTATCGACCGGAGGACGTCGGCAAGTATCGCGTCCCGTTTTACTTGACGGGCCAGAATCCTTACTTGACCGAAGTCGCCTTCAAGTACAAAACGCCTCTGGTGGGCGTGCGTGGCGGCGCCGAAAGCATGTATCCGGAGTTCGTGGCAAAGACGAAGAGCGAAGCGGCTCCCGCCCAGCAATACACGCTGAAGCCCACATATAACGATGATTCCACGCGGCTGGCCGAGCGCATCGCGAACCAGCCGATTCCCACGCCCACCTACGATAAGGTCGAAGCGCTGCACGTCAAAGGCAATATCTTCATGCTCGCGGGTGCGGGCGCGAATATCGCGCTCTCGGTCGGAGGCGATGGCGTCGTGATGGTGGACGCCGGTGCGGCCCCAGCCAGCGACAAAGTTCTCAGCGCCATCAAAGATGTCGCGCGTCTCCCTAAGCCCGCGACCGTCTCAAACTCCGCATCGCCGTATGCCGACGCGTGGCAGTCGACGCATTCGCAGGCGCCGCCCGTGATTCGCATGATCATCGACACCAGCGCGGCAACGGATCATGTAGGAGGCAACGGGAACATCGCCGGTTCGCCGATCTTTCATCCGATTGGCGTCGAAGGCGGGGATCAAGCCGCCAGCGAAGTGATCCTGTCGCATGAAAACGTGCAACAGGCGCTGATTGCCGCAAAAGTCCCCGTGCGCGCGCAGCCCACAAATACGTATTTCTCGGAACGCTACCGCCTGCACCGCTATTTCAACAACGAAGGCGTGGAGATTCAGTACATGCCGCACGCCATCTCGGATGGCGATAGCGTCGTATGGTTCCGTGGTTCCGATGTCCTTGCCACGGGCGACATCTTTAACGCGGACATGTATCCGCCCATCGACGTCGACCATGGCGGCAGCATTCAGGGCTTGATCGATGCCCTGGAAAAGCTGGCAGATCTTTGCTTCCCCGAATACATGGGCCAGGGCGGGACGCTTGTGGTGCCCGGCCACGGCTGGATTTCGGATGGCTCCGAGGTCGGCTACTACCGCGACATGATGATCGTAGTGCGCGATCGCATCCAGGATATGATCGATAGGAAGATGACGCTGGCGCAGGTGAAGGCCGCCAAGCCGACGATGGATTATGATCCTCTCTTTGGTCGCCAGCCCGGCTCTACCGGGAAGTTCGTCGAAGCCGTATACCGCAGCCTGACGGAGACAAAAGGAAAGTAGCATATGACGTTCTTCACGGCACGATATATCGCGCGCACAGTCGCAACCCTTCTCCCGATCGCGGGCGTTGTCATCACGCTGGCACTGCCCGGCAACTTACAAGCGCAAGGGCGCGGGAAAGCCGCGCCGCCGGCTGTCCCCAAGGCCGCTGCTCCGTTTGATCCCACCGGCTACTGGACCTCCATCGTCACCGAGGACTGGCACGTCCGCATGCTCGTGGCTCCGAAAGGCGATTTCGGCTCCGGCCCTGACGCCGAGGGCCTGCCGTTCGGCGGCCAAGGCAGCATCCCCTATACGCGCGAGGCCACACTGCTCGCCCGCGCCTGGGATCCCGCAAAGGACGAAGCCGCGGGCGAAACCTGCAAGGCCTATGGAGCCGCGGGCATTATGCGACTGCCCGGACATCTGCACATCACCTGGACCGATGACTACACCTTGAAGATGGATGTCGATACAGGCACGCAATCGCGCGTGTTCCACTTCAAGCGTCCCGTGCCAGCCGGACAGAACGCTACGGCAGTAACTCCCGAGCCGCAGAGTGCACCGTCGCTGCAGGGAGATTCTGTCGCCGAATGGGTGATCCTGGGCGGGCGCGGAGATTGGACACGCGGCGGCAATCTCAAGGTCGTCACCACGAATCTAAAGCCCGGCTATTTTTGGAAGAATGGCATGGTCCACAGCGGGCGCCTTACGCTCACCGAGCACTATCGCTACCAGAAAGAGCCGAACGGGGATGAGTGGCTGAACTTCTCGCAGATGGCAGAAGATCCGCAGTATCTCACCGAGCCGTGGATCATCACCTACCACTACAAGAAACTGCCGGACGCGTCGAAGTGGACCCCCACAGCGTGTTCGGCGCGCTAGCGTTTTCCTAATTGCTGAAGACCACGCCTAGGTCGCGCAATCGCAAAACCCGCACGTATGAGTCTGCGTAGCGGGTCTGTCGGCGCGCCACCCGTCATCGCAGACCAATCCCAACGCTATTGAAAGCAATCATCGGGCCCGAGCCGCGACCCCATCAATTAAGAAATGGGGTCGGTCCAGCGCCAATATTGTTACGGCGACTCGTAAGTGCGGGAACACACTTGCAGGCCAAATGATTCACTTTTGGGCTCGCCGTAAATGAAAAGAGCCAGGAACCAGACCCAAGACGATTTCTCCTCGTCTTGGATTCTGACTCCCGGCTCCTGCTCTTCTGACTTCGTCCGTTTAGAACGTATACTTCATCGCAAACTGCATGACACGCGCGGGGGCCGTGGTGGCCGCGGGCGGTGTGGCATCCGTCGTGATCTGGCCGAAGTTGGCAGCCGTGCTCAAAGTGAGGTTCGGATTTCCCGGTCGCAGGCTGTTCGTAAGGTTGAATGCTTCCACTCGGATTTCAAACTTCTGCTTGTCGTGGATCGAGAACTGTCGAGAGAGCGCTTCGTCCCATTCCCAAAAAGATGGGCCAAAAACGGACATGGCTCCCATGTTCCCGTAGGTACCGATCGGGACTGTACCAAACGCTGCTGGGTTCAGCCATTGAATACTGTAAGCTCCCGCAGAAGCCGGTCCAGGCGATCCTTGGGCGGTGGAGTATACATCGGGAAGCAACTGATTCGGGCGCTGGCTGGATGAATTTCCGCCGGCGCCGCTGGCCGGGTCCGGGTTGACACCGGTCACAACCTGGAACGGCCCGCCGCTGCGCGCAACGATCGTTGTCGATAACGTCCAGCCCGTTCCGATCATGTGCGCGTACTTGTTCGCGAACTTCGGACTCTGCGCGACAAGTGTCACATTCGCATTCTGCCGCCGATCCTGGCTGCATGGACCCATATCCGCGTTGCGGTTGTTGGCGCCGGGCATCGTATTGCCGTAGCCCGAATGGATGTAATTCTGGCCGGGATTCAGCAGATTGACCAGGACCAAACCGATGCATTTCGACCATGTGTAATTCGCATTCAGACTGAGATTGCTCTGCATGCGCCAGGTCGTGGCCAGTTGCAGACCGTTATAGTTCTGCGTGCTCCCGTCGTCGTATTGCGTCATGTACCCCAGTTGCGTACCGGGCGAGGCCAAGTTCAGAACTCGGCGCTGATTGATGTTGGCGCTGCTGGAGCAGGGTCCAGCCGCCGTCAGGCCGTACTGACCGGCAGCGCAGGTGCCCGGTATGTACTGGGCGGGATTGATTTCCGCCGCACTCACGACGTGCAGGATGTGCGTTCCCAAATACGTGACCGATGCAAACCAGTTTGCATTGATCTGCCGTTGGAAGACCGCGTTCCACGAATATTGCACGCCCGTCTTCCAGTTCGAGGGCACCGGGAGATAGCCGGAATAGGCCGGGAAGGTCGGCTTGGTCTTACTGAAGGTGAACGGATAGGGATCGCCTCCCGGATAGTTGGCCCACGGGTTATCCAAACTCAGGGTACCTGGCACAACGATCAAGGCGCGGAACGGCGGCGACGCTTCGTTGTTGATCAAGAGATTCTGTGAGGCGAAATCGTGGCCGATGCCGGCTCCGAAGCGAAGCACCGTCTTGCCGTCGCCCTTGGGATCCCACGCGATGCCTACACGCGGATCCAAGTTCCCCCAACGGGCCTGGATGCCCGAATTGCCGTTGAAGCCATTGTCGCCGGGATAGAGGAAACCGGCGGGCGCGCCGGGAATCGCCGTGCTATGGGTTCCGGCATAAAAGTTCGACAAATTGAAGATATACGAATCCCCTTGCGGGAACGACGCGGCCCAAAACGGAACCCACGTCAGACCATAGTTTACGGTCAGATGCTGATTGACCTTCCAGGTGTCCTTGGCGTAGGCCGAGAAGAAGCTCTGACGCACGTTCAACGGATTGGGAGACTCCTGGCGCATCTGGGATACCTGGCCTAGCAGGAACCCGGAAAGGCCTCCGCTGAAGTTGTAATTGGCACCCGCATAAGCCTGCGCCAACAGCCAGTTGATGGAATTCATGTAGTAGCCGCCAAAGCCGAACAGATGCGAGCCGTGGACGATGCTATAGTCGTCACTCACGCCGTAGTCGGTGACGTAGGAAAAGGCGTTCTTGGTGGTGCTACCCATCGTAAAGCCGCCGGTCACGATGACATACAAGTAACTCGGAAGATAGGTATAGGAGTTGATGCCGACATCCCCTTCTCCGAACAGAGGCACATTTTGCTTCAGCGACCGGATACGATTGATGAACAAGCGCGCGGAGTTGACCTGATTTGCGTTAATGGTGAACGTTTCGCCAAGTGTGAAGTTCTGGGCTTGATCGTCGAAACCGGGAGTACCTTCGGTAAGTGGACTGCCACCGACCGCAAGCGGAATCGCCAGCTTCTGTTTTGTGAGAAGGTAGCGGGCAAACAAGGTGTGCCGATCGTTCAACTGATAGTCGACGCGCACAGGGATCTGATGATCGTTTTCATTGTTGGGCAGTGTCCACGGCACGATCCCGCAGGCGTTCGGCGTAAGAGCCTTGAAAGTACTGCCACCGTTCAGAAGGAGCGTGGAAATCTTCACGGCCGCCGGGCTGAACACGGCGCTGGGATTCGCAACAACATTGTTGACAAACGGCGCTCCGAGAGTCTTGTTTGTGCCCTGGCAAGCGGCCGACTCAAACGTCGTGAAGTCTCCCTTCAGCATATCCAGCGTCGGGATGCTCGCGGGCGACTGCACGATTTGCTGCCGGAGCAGCGATCCCTGGTAGCCGGCAAAGAAGAATAGTTTGTCTTTCTTGAGGGGCCCGCCAAACGTGCCACCGAACTGATTGCGCTTCAAGCCATCCGGCTTGGAAGCGAAAAAGTCCCGGGCGTTCGCGCTATAGTTGCGCAGAAATTCGAAGGCATCGCCGTGAAACGCGTTAGTACCGGACTTTGTCACGGCATTCACCGACGCTGCGGAGTGTCCCACGGCTGAGGCGTCCTGCGCGCTCGTGGTGACCTTGAACTCCTGGAGAGCATCCGGGAATGGCAAGGGCATGTTGCTGGCATCGAGCGTGTTGATATGCGGGGCTCCATCGTAGTTATATTGCACCCCCTCGTAGCTGCCGCCGGCCACGGAGATCAACACTCCGGTACGCATGCCGTATCCCGCGGAATTACTGAAAAACACGGCGGAGCCGCTGAGGGTGATTAAGTCCGTCGGTTGGCGCCCATTTAGCGGCAACTCCACAATCCGTTGGCTTTCGATAACTGTGCCGACGCCCACCGCGCGGGTTTCCACCTGCGATGCGTTCGCTTCGACATTCACAGACTCGCTAACCTGCCCTACGGCCAGTCTGATCGGGATTTCCGGAGCGCTACCGACCTGCAGTTCAATGCCGGTCTGCACGTACGTACGGAAGCCCATCTTCGTGGCTTCCAGGCGATACGGCCCCAGTGGCAGATTCGTCAGCACGTAGTTGCCGCCGTCATCCGAGGTGACACTGCGCTTAACGCCCGTCTCCGTCTGCGTCGCGGTAATCGTGGTGCCCGGCGCGGCGGCTCCGGTTTCATCCTTCACAACACCGCTTACCTGCGCCACGGCCTGCCCGTAGGCATGGCCGGCAACCAGAAATCCTGCAATCCAGAGGATGGCGATGTATCCGATCACACGCGCAAGCCCCGAACGCAAGTTCAAATTTGTCAACATTTTGAAATAGCCTCCCTGATTCGTTTCGAATTGCCCCCGCCCGAGCGGTGAGCCCCCTATAGAAACAACAATATCGCCCTGGAGAATAACTTCGGCGAGTCTATCGTAGTTGGGCCTGAGTGTCAATGATATCGCCCCTCCGGTGTCGCTAGTATGTGATCTGTCCGGTCTAATTCACACATGAACTGTCCGCTTTTGAAAAAGCGGCGGGGGAAGCTGGAGGTTGGACACCTCACAGC
>CAITIX010000447.1 GCA_903892565.1 uncultured Acidobacteriia bacterium | reverse complement strand
GTGAGCAACGCGTCAAGCAAGCGCGAAAAGTCGATCATGTCGTAAGGAAGGATTGCGGCGCCAAGCCGGCGCGGCTCCCACTTGAACCGGCCCTCCCTGTCGGCCGCGCACCATAGGCCGATGTAAGCGACCCGCAAAGGAATCTCGCTCGCCTTCTCTGCCTCGAATAGATCGTCATGCAAAAAGAAATCCGGTTTGATAGTCCGAATCCTCACCGCGACACCCCGTACTTGCCGGCCGGGTCCATCGCGTTCGCGATCTCGAGAAACTTCGACATCCGCGCCGGTGTGGACCATCGCTTTTCCTTGACGTGGTTCGCCATGTCATGCCAGAAACCGCCGACATAGATCGAATACAATCCTTCGCGGCCGCATCCGCAGCTCGCGAACCAATTGGATGCCGGCACCCGCCAATCATCAATCTGGATGAATTCGGCCGGCCGGCGTTTGCATCGTTCGCATTTGAGCATCAAAAAAGCTCCTTTGCTCTGAGTGTTGGATCCAGCGTACTACCAACGCTGTCCTACTTGCGTAGGCCACCCAGAGCAAAAGAGCCCCGTGTGGTAGTTCGTCCACGAACCCCGACTGCGTCCAAACAGGCGGCGTGGGTCTATGCTCTCAATCTACACTCCCCCGCCCCGAGAGGCAAGGGGAATCCCGCCCGTTTGCACATCGCGGAGAGGTGGGGGGGGGAGGGTTTAGCTTTCGTGAATCATTTCGATGTGAGATGCCGCGTGGTGCATCGCTCTTCGCGTCACGTCGATGGATCGTTTCGCTAAATCTTCCGCGTGCATTTTGCGCTTTTCAAGGGTGAGAGCTGGCGACTTTTTGATGTCGCACATGATCCAATTTCCGATAGGCTCGCAAAAGAATTGCAGGGAGATCATTCCTTTTAGATGCCTGAATCCCTCGGATCGGTCGATCCATTTTAGGCGGTACCTCATCCTGCCCTCCCGCCCTGCGGCGCGTTGTGTGTGGCGTCCTTCATCTCGCAAATCGCGTTGATGTGCTCAACGATGTACTTCTCGACATCCTCCATCTTGGAGAATGCCGCTTCTCGCTCCTTACAAGCCTGTTCCCAGTCCTCAAACTTGGGATAGTCACGGCTGTTGAATTCCAGCCCAAGCATCGCCGCTTTTACCGATAGGATCGCGGAATAAGCGTTATGATAGCCTTCCTCAAGCATCTTGACGGGAGTCCCGCCAAATCCGGTCTGTGGAAAAATCACCTCACACCCCCTTGAATCCGCAGTGAATCCAGATCGCCACCACGAGCACTACGAAACCGACCGTCGCAATCGCCGCCAGGATCGGCCACACGGCGTGATCCTTTGCGCGCTGGTCGTGGCGGATCGGTCCGTCGCGCAGGATGATGTGTGCGTGCCACCTCGCAAACCGTGACGCGATGTCACGGGTCCAACCTGGGAGTTTTCCGCCAACGGTGACGAGCGCCCACACGAGACCACAGAGGCACAGGACGCCAGTGACCCACGCCGCGACGAGTCCGGCACCGGAGAGGTCGAGGAGGAGCGCGCAGAAGTCGGACAGCCAGCGGTAGATGGCGGCGGTCATGGGGTGACCTTCGCGCATTCGTGCATGAGGTCAAATGTTCGCGAGGCTCGCTTGTTCAAATCCTTGTCCTCCATCCAGCCAGGCACTTCCGACATAAAGCATTCTTCAATCTCGTCCCAGTGGTCCAGAATCCTTGCCCATGCAGGGGAAACTGGGGCCATCACCTGCGTCAGGTATGCGACCAGCTCCGGCACGTCACGAAGGAGCTTCAGGCATCGGCAAAAGTCCGATGGATCGGACGGAGTCCAGCTGTCAAGTCCGGATACCTCAATCCCAAGCATTGTTTTCGCGATGCACTTCGAGCTGATCCCGGTATTCCCGGTCGCGAACCAATGCAAGATCTGCTCTTTGGTCTGCGCAGAAAGGATCGGCTTCATCCCACCACCTCCGACGCTTCGCACACGGCGCGGTCGCCCTCGGCAATGTCGATACGCGGCGTGGTGACCTTTGCGCACCTCCGCGACAGCTCGCGGCCTGCCAGCGTCCGCAGCCATTCGGGGCGGCTGGAGTCGCGCATCTGCGTTAGGACGGGAAGCGCCTCGTCGTTGTCCATCTGCTCAATTACCCGGATATCGGCCACGGCAGCGGCGAGCTTGCACAGGTCCGGGCAGTCGTAGAGCGCATCAAGCACGGCCAGGATGTCTTTGTACGCATCGGCGGCAAGGAATGTGGCGCGTATGATTTCGGCGGCTTCTGCGGACTCGTAGACCGTGCTCCAAACGCCGTAGCTCTCGTGCAATCGGTGCTCGACGAGCTTGATGGATAGTTCTGGCATTTTCTCTCCTCGGTGGTAAAGGTTGGCCCGTGCCCCTCGGTGACACGGGCCGTCCGCACTGGTGCCGGGCGCTCCGGCGTGCGGATTTCAGATCGTCCAGTAGCCCGTTCGCCCATCCTCGCGACCGTTCGCCCAACAGTTGAGCGATTCGGGGCGGTCGTTGGCGAGTTGCTCCAGTGCGCAATCCTCGTGCGTGTTGTCGTACTTCTCCCGGACCACATCGCGAGCGAGGCAAAACATGCACAGCTTGCATCGGTCAGGTGATCCGAGATGTTCGATGAGTTTCAATTCCGTCATGTCGTCGCCTTTCGGTTGGTGTCGCAAAAGAAAGCCCCTCCCTGGCGATCAGACCCCGCGCAACGGGCGAGGCTCCCGCGCTCGGCGGGAGGGGCGTAGGGGGTGGGTTAGAGGATTTCCAGGATCCCGCGAACCGTCTCGCGGTCAAATCCTGTAAGCTGCTCGATCTCCCAAGCATTGCGACCAGCTTTCCACCAGCGGCGGACGGCAGCGATCTTCTTTTTTGCGTACATCACGCCACCACCTTTCCGGCGACTGCGAGAGGCTTGATTGCGGCTTGGATCGCGGCGGCCTCTGCGGGGGTGGTGGCGGTTGCATAGTAAGTATTTGCAACATCCTCGGAAAGCGTGAATCCAGCGGCCTCGACTTCGCTCTTGATGCCGGAATCTGCGACTGGGCCACGAAGAGCGAAACGGATTTCGGCGCT
>CAITIX010000446.1 GCA_903892565.1 uncultured Acidobacteriia bacterium | reverse complement strand
GGGCGTCCTCGTCTTCTTCTCGATCAGCGGATATCTCATCACGCAGAGTTACGCGGCCCGCCACCATTTGGAAAGCTTCCTCCTCGCGCGTGTGCTGCGGATTTATCCCGGCTTAATCACTGCCACGTTTTTTTCCGCGTTGCTTGCATGCTTCGCGACAGCAGCGCCTTTGGCGAAGTTTGTCTCCGATCCGATGACGAAAACATTTCTGCTGCACAACAGCCTGGGCTTCCCCACGGAGTATTATCTTCCGGGAGCCTTCGCCGGAAATCCGTTCCCCGGGGCCGTGAATGGGGCGCTTTGGACTCTGCCGATCGAAATGGAGATGTACGTCTTGGTCGCATTGTTGGGGCTGATTGGCTATTTCGCAAATCGGACGTTGTTTGCCGCCTTCTTCGCCGCTTTCATTGTCTACGCGCTGATCTTCCGGCCTTCGGAATGGTTACTGATTTTCAGTTCATCCGGCGATGCGGTGCGGATGGCCATGATCTTCCTGTTCGGGATGTTCTTCTACATGAATCGCGACCGCATTCCCTTGCATGTCCCTGCGGCGGTTGCACTCGTTGCCCTCATCGCAGTATTCCACAAGGTCCCCGATCTCCGGACGTACTATCTTCCCGCGGTCGCCTACGTCGTCCTGGTTTTGGCGTTTCATCCGAAACTCTACTTCGCGGCGTTCACTCGGCTTGGCGATTACTCCTACGGACTCTACATTTACGCGTTTCCCGTGCAGCAACTGATCGCCTATCGCATGAAGGGAATCGGAGCCGGGCAGCTTTTTCTGCTGGCGTTTCCCTGTGCGCTCGTCATGGCGATTCTTTCCTGGAAGTTCATCGAAAAGCCGATGCTTGGTCTCAAGCCGAAAACTGCCCCGGTGGCTGCCGATTCCGTTGGGGCGCGAGATCTCCATTCGAACGCCACCGCGCTCGCCGAAGGCCCGGCCTAGCCGGAGCCTGTTATGCCCAAGCCAGTCATGCAGAGCCCGTTCCATACCTAGGCCCGGCAGCGCGGGGCCGTTCCATACCTAGGCCCGGCAGCGCGGGGCCGTTCCATACCTAGGCCCGGCAGCGCGGGGCCGTTCCATAATAGTTAGGTGCACGTCAGCCAGCGGGATTCTTATCAGGTCATCGGCAGCCGTTCGCCGAGCCGGGCCCCAAGCCTTCCGAAATGGTGGTTGTGGCCGAATCTGCTGAGTCTGGACGCGCCCGCGGTTGCTGTTGCTTGGCAATTGTTGTTTGTTCGCTCCTTCCACGGTCAATTTTCCACGCCCACGGCGATTCTCTTGGTCACGTCTGTTTGGTTGATCTATGCGGCGGATCGCGCGCTGGATGCGTGGAATGGCGAATGTTCCTCGGCGCGACATCGTTTTTACCACGCCCATGGGAGGCTCCTGATTCCTCTGTGGATGATGGTGCTCGCGGGATCGGCATGGCTGGCCTTTGCGCGATTGCCCGCTGCATTGCTGTGGCGCGGATTGTTTCTGCTCGCTGCCGTTGTGATTTATTTTCTTGCCGTGCACGGCTGGAAATCGTCTCCGCAGCGCGTGTTATCGGGAAAAGACACGTTGTCCCGCGACGCCTTATCCAAAGAAGCGAGTGTGGGATTGCTATTCGCGCTCGGCGTGTCTCTGGCCGCCTGGAGCAATATTGGGACGCTTTTCGACGTGGTGGGGATAGGATTATTTTTCGTCCTTTGCTGGATCAATTGCGCGGCGATTCAGAAATGGGAGTCGAGTTCGTCTGCATCGTGGAACTGGAGCGCGGTCGCGGACGCACCAGCAGATTGGCCCGTCCTCTGGGTGGCGCTCGGCGTGGCTGTGCTTGCAGCGTTCCTGTGTTGGTTTCATCGGCCCATCTTGGGCGCGGCCGAGATGGCGAGCGCATTGGTCTTGATTTGGCTCGATCGCAAGGGGCATCGCTTCTCGCCCGACGCTTTGCGCGTACTAGCCGACGTCGCGCTGCTGAGCCCCGTGCTCTTCCTGCCCTTGGCGGGACGGGTCTAACCCGGCTCAAGAGTATCCGTCTCAATGAATTGCGATCGCATCGCACGTCTCTATCGGTGGATCGAGTACGCGGCCTTCGGTAAATCCCTCGCGCGGCGGCGCGCGGCGTTCCTGTCTGATGTCTCCGACGCGCGCAACGTGCTCGCTCTTGGCGATGGGGACGGGAGAGCTTTAGTGAAGCTCTTGCATTGTGCGCGGCACGCGAGCGTTACTTATGTGGACGCAAGCGCCAAAATGCTGGAACTGGCGCGAGCACGTGTGCTGTCTCATCCGGCGGATCGAAACCGTGTGGAGTTTCGCCGCGCCGACGCTCGTCTCATGCAATGGGACGAGAGAAAAGAGGAAGGAACATACGACTGCATCGTGACTCACTTTTTCCTCGATTGTTTCGATTCTTGCGATCTCCCGCCGCTCGTGGACAGGATCGCCCGCGCGGCAGCGCCCGAGGCGCGATGGATTGTTTCGGAGTTTCGCCCGGCAAACTATTTCGCGCGCATGCTCATCCCCGTCATGTACGCGTTTTTCGGCAAGGCGACGGGTTTGCGAACGCGCCGCTTAGTGGATCATCATCCCGAACTTTTGCGCAACGGCTTTCGGCTGGAGAAAGCGCAGCATGCCTGGGGCGGAATGCTTGTGTCGGAGCTGTGGTCTCGATCAAGAGGCTTTCCGAATTGAGATGGCCTCGAGTGAGTGGGGCTGCGGCGGAAGACGCTCCACGCGGAGCTCTGCCCATTTGCCCATTCAGTTTGACCCGGCCTCGTTGTATACTAGAAGCGTCGAAGAAGTTTTGGCCAACAGAGTCAGTGGGCGAAAGCCCACTTTTTTGTTGAGCAATCGCTTTTTAAGGCGGCAGGATTTTAGAGACAAGATTTACACGAGATTTGGAAGAGACAAGAAAGATGGCGCAGCCCGATAGCGTGACAGACAAAGTGCTCGAGATTGCCGAACGTGCCGCGTCTCGCGAGGGACTCGAAGTCGTAGACGTCGAACTCCTGGGCGGCGGGCGGAATCGCGTGCTGCGTATCTTCATTGATAAGCCGGGTGGCGTCACGCTCGAAGACTGCGAACTCATGTCGAATCAAGTGGGCACGGTGCTGGACGTCGAGGACGTGATCCCCGGCCCTCCCTACAAGCTCGAAGTAAGCTCGCCCGGCGTCGAGCGCAAGCTCACCAAGCCGCGTGAGTTCGAGCGCTTTATCGGCCACAAAGTGAAGGTGGTTCTGCGCGAGCCCGTGGAGAACCAGAATCAGTGGGTCGGCGCGCTCACCGGTTTTGCGGGCGGCGTTGTGACGTTGGAGCCGGCGCCGGGTAAATCTATTCAATTCCCCCTCGAACAGGTGCAGAAGGCCAACCTCAAGTTCGAGTGGTGATCTTCTTAAGAAACGCGATTACTGGAATCCTCATATGAGCCTGGGACCTATTGTTCAATCTATCGAGATCCTTGCCAAGGAAAAGGGCATCGAGCCGCGTGTCATTCTCGACGCCGTGAAGGACGCCATGCTGGTGGCCGCGCGGAAGCAGTTCCATACCGAAGAAGATCTGGTCGCCGAAATCGACGAAAAATCCGGCGCGTTGCAGATTTTTGGCGTGCGCCAGGTGGTGGAAGAAGTCACCGATCCTCTGAAAGAAATTTCTCTGGCCGACGCGCAGAAGAAAGATCCTGCGGCAGAGATCGGCACGCAGGTTCGTTTTCCCAAGCCGACCGAATCGCTGGGGCGTATTTCAGCGCAAACGGCAAAGCAGGTGATCCTGCAAAAAGTTCGTGAAGCCGAGCGCGAAAACATTTTCTCCGAATACTCCGGACGCGCGGGCGAACTCGTCAATTGCGTCGTAAAGCGCATCGAGGGACCGGATCTGGTCCTGGACTTGGGCAAGACCGAAGCTCGTCTGGTGAAGAAGGAACAATCGAAGCTCGAAAGTTTCAGCGTGGGTGACCGCGTCCGTTGCGTTATTCGCGCGGTGGAAAAAGCCGGCAAGAACGCGGGCGTGATTGTTTCGCGTGCGGCGCCAGAGCTGGTCATGCGCCTGTTCGAGCAGGAAGTTCCGGAAATTTACGACAACACGGTTGTCATCAAAGCGTGTGCTCGTGAAGCCGGTGAACGCACGAAGATCGCCGTCTCGAGCCGTGATCGCGATGTGGATAGCGTTGGCGCCTGCGTCGGCATGAAGGGCATGCGCGTGCAGTCGATCATTCGCGAACTGCGCGGCGAAAAAATCGACATTATCGAATTCAGCGAAGATGCTGTGACGTTTGCGACCCATGCGCTGAGCCCCGCGAAGATTTCGCGCGTCAGTGTCGTGGACGGCATCGGGAAACACATGGAAGTGATTGTCGACGACACGCAGTTGTCGCTCGCGATCGGCAAGAAGGGGCAGAACGTGCGTCTTGCCGCGAAGCTCCTCGGTTGGCGCATTGATATTAAGAGCGAAGAAGAAAAGCGCCAGGAAGCCGAGTCGCAGTTTGAGTCCATGGTGGTTCCCGGAGCTCCGGTTTCGGTATTGCTCGATCATGGAGTCACAGACGAAATCGTAGAAAAATTAGTGCAGGCGGGCATCCCGACGGTGGAAGCGCTCGGCGCGATGACGCCCGAGGATTTGGAAGCGATACCGGGCGTGGATCCAGAAGCGGTGGAGCGCGTCCAAACTGCGGTAAATAGCTATTACGGGCAGTTTGAAGGCTCGATGGAAGATGCTCCGCAGGCAGCAGTCCCTGCGTCCGAGGTCGCCGCTGGTGCGCCAGCGGAGACAGCGGCGCAAAACGAATCTGTTACGATAGAAAACACGGAAGTGTCTGAGTAATTTGAGGACGCTGTGTTTTAAGAAGTAAGAAAGGTGCGGCATCGAACCCGGTGAGTTTAACCAACATGGCCGGGATCCCCGTTATGAGCAAGATTCGCATTAACGAGCTGGCGCGCGAACTCGAGGTAAAGCCGAACGTGATCCTCGATTTATTGCCGGAACTCGGCGTCCACGATAAGAAGACCCACTCGAGTTCGCTCGATGATGACATCGCGCTCCAGGTCCGCCAACGCGTCGAAATGGGCGGCGTGCCGAGTGCGTCAGAGTCAGCGCCCGCTATGGAATCTGCGCCGGAAGCGGCAGCACCTGCCATTCCTGATGTAGAACGCCCTGCTCCTGTCGCAGCAGCGGAAGTGCGCGCGGAAGCGCGTACAGAAGCACGCCCAGAAGCTCACGTGGCTGCGCCGCTTGCGGAACCGGCCAAGGAAACGGCGAAGGAGCCAGTACGAGAAGAGCCGCAGAAGCCTGCGCCTGCTCCTGCCTTCCCCCGCATGCAACCGCTGCGTCCGCCACTCGCAAGTGGGCAGAGCACGCCGCTGCCGCCGCGTCCGCCGTCGATCCCGGCACGGCCTTTGCCGCCTGCGCCGCGTCCCGGACAAATTCTTTCGGGGCCGCGTCAGCCAATTCCGGCGCCCGTTCCCCAGGTGCCAAGACCGCCGGTTGAGGCCGCGTCAACGCCAGCGGCTCCCGCTGTTCTATCGGGTGTGCCAGCGGGTGTTCCAGCGGGTCCTCCGCGTCCGCCGTCAGCGATTGTTGCCGGATCCGTTCCCTCGATACCGACACCTTCTGCACCTCTGCGTCCGACGATTCGTCCGCAGGGTCCGGGAGTTCCCGCGCCGCCTCCGGCTCATCCGCAGCCGCCCCAGCGTCAACAGGCCGGACAACCGCAATCGGGCAGCGGAATGCCGCTACGTCCGCCAGCTCGGCCCACCCTGGCAGGGCAGCCTGCCGCTCGTCCGGTGGTTCCACCGCGAGCCGATATTGTCGCTCGTTTAGCGAAGCCTCCTGCAGCGCCCCCCATGCCGGGTGCGCCTCGTCCAGGGATGCCTACGGCAAGACCGGCGTCTCCGGTTCCCGGCCGCCCGATTTATACAGGCCCGGTGCGTCCGGGTCAGCCATTCATGCGCGGTCCTGGTGGTCCCGGTGGCCCTAGCGGTCCCGGTGGTCCGGGAGGATATCGTCCCTCAGGTCCGCCTCGTGGGCGTCCGATGCATCCGACGTCTCCTCTGCGTGCCGAACCTACCACGGTTCCCACGGAAGTGGGGCGCCGTCATGCCACGAAGCCCGGAGCTCGCGACGGACGCCGCAGGGATGTCGATCAGGAAGAGGGCCGTTTACGGCCGATGTCGCGCCGCTCGGAACATTTCGAGCCGCCGCCCATTGATCGCGAAATCACCATCGCCGAAGGTGTCACGGTAAAAGAGCTTTCCGAAAAGCTCGGCATCAAGGCGAATCTGCTGATCAAGAAGCTGGTCGAAAAGAAAATTTTCGCCACCATCAACCAGACGCTCGATGTGAAGCTGGCTGAGGAACTGTCGCGCGATTTCGGCGCCTCCACCAACAAGCTCAGCTACGAAGAAGAATCGACGCACGAGATCCAGCAGACCGAAGTCGACGAAGATCGTGAGTTGCGTCCTCCCGTGGTCACCATCATGGGCCACGTCGATCACGGCAAAACATCGCTGCTCGATGCCATCCGGCTGAGCAATGTTGCGGACAAGGAAGCCGGCGGCATCACGCAGCACATCGGCGCCTATCACGTCGAAAAAAATGGACGCAAGATTGTGTTCATTGATACGCCGGGTCACGAAGCCTTCACCCGCATGCGTGCTCGCGGTGCGAAAGTCACCGATATCGTTATTCTTGTGGTCGCAGCCGACGACGGCGTCATGCCGCAGACGCTCGAAGCCATCGATCACGCCAAAGCCGCCAAGGTCCCGATCATTGTTGCCATCAACAAGATCGACAAACCCGGCGCGCAGGTCGACCGAATTAAACAGCAGCTTGCGGATCGCGGCTTGCTCGCGGAAGATTGGGGCGGCGACGTCGTCATGGTGCCTGTTTCGGCTAAAGCGAAACAGAACCTCGACTTGCTGCTCGAAATGATTCTGCTGGTTGCCGATATTCAGAATCTGCGCGCGAATCCGGCGCGTCCGGCCATGGGCACGGTGCTCGAAGCCAAACTCGATCGCGGACGCGGTCCTGTGGCGACGGTGCTGGTGCGTAACGGGACTTTAAAAGTGGGAGACTACTTCATCTGCGGATCCGTCTTCGGGCGCATTCGCGCGATGTTCGACGATCACGGAGCTCCGGCGCGCGAGATCCCGCCGTCGCTGCCCGCCGAAGTCTTGGGCTTGGAATCCTTGCCCGAAGTCGGCGATACGCTGCAGGTTGTTACCGACACGGCCAAGGCCAAGCAGATCGTCATTTATCGCGAGGCGAAGGCCCGCGAAGTGGCGATGTCCAAGAACAATCGCATCACGCTCGACCAACTGCACGATCAGCTGAAGGAAGGCGAAACCAAGGAACTGAACATCATCCTCAAGACGGATGTGGGCGGTACCGCGGAAGTACTGACCGACACGCTGCAGAAGCTTTCCAACGAGAAGGTCAAGATCCGAGTGCTGCACTCGGGCGTCGGCGCCATTACCGAAACCGACGTGCTGCTGGCGTCGGCCTCGAACGCCATTATCGTGGGCTTCAACGTTCGTCCGGAGCGCACGGCGCAGGCCGTGGCGGAGCAGGAAAAGGTCGATATCCGCCTGCACACGATCATTTACGAACTCTCCGACGAGATCAAGCGCGCCATGACCGGCATGCTGGAGCCCGTCTTCAAGGAAGTCTACAAGGGCCGCGCGCAAGTGCGCGAGGTCTTCCGCATCACCAAGGTCGGCAGCGTGGCCGGTTGCTTCGTGGACGACGGCACCATCGGCCGCAACAACGAACTTCGTCTGTTGCGCGACAACATCGTGATCCATACCGGCAAGATCGATGCTTTGAAACGCTTCAAGAATGACGCGAGCGAAGTGAAGCAAGGCTTCGAGTGCGGTATCTCGATCGTCAACTATAACGACATCAAGCCGGGCGACGTGATCGAAACGTTTGTCACCGAGCGTGTCGCGGCCGAAGCGCTGGCCTAAGCAAGCGCTTCATCGATATCGGCGGCTCGGCAACGGGCCGCTTTTTTATGCCCGCTGTCTGATGCCAGCCATCCTATGCCAGTCATCGGCGTCATCACGTTTGAATTGCGCATCGACGACGCGCAGTCTCTCAAAGACAAGCGCCACT
The DNA here is from genome assembly GCA_903892565.1 of uncultured Acidobacteriia bacterium. Classification (GTDB taxonomy): domain Bacteria; phylum Acidobacteriota; class Terriglobia; order Bryobacterales; family Bryobacteraceae; genus Palsa-187. The sequence continues at coordinate 9,859 of CAITIX010000446.1, read as the reverse complement.
ACGTCCTAGGCTTAAAAGACCGTCTGCGAGCGAAGTTCAACGTGGCGGTCGCCGAGATCGACGCGCAGGATTCCTGGCAGCGGGGCGTCGTCGCCTGCGTGACGGTATCTTCCGACCACAAATATGCCGAGCAGTTGCTGCAAGCCGTGGAGCGCGAGGCCGCGGGGTTTCTGGGCGGCATCCTGGTGGACGCGACGGTGGAGTGGTTGGCATAGTTTTATCATCTGGCTATGCGTCGGATCTGGCTGCTCACGCTACTTGTAGGAATTGCTCTCCGTCTGCCCGCACAGACACAGGCTGATCCGGCCACCATTCCCTGGATGCTTACCCAGAAGGGCATCGACGGCAAGCAGGATCTTGACCGCGTTTGGAAAGCCCTTGGGATCAGCGGCCAGATGCGTGAGACCACCTCCGCTGGTGTCAATGCAGCCGCCCTCACATTCGACTGTGATCAGGGTTGTGATGCGATGATCCTCGACAGCAACGTTGACCTTCTTTTGGAGGGCGGCATCGATGAGATCGTCATGATATCGACCCGTGCTGGGGCGTTTTGCAGGGTTCTTTTATTTCATCAGAATAATCATGAATGGCGTCTCGTCGATTATCTGGACGTCATTGGATCGCGATACGGGGAACCAAGCGTTAATGTTGTCGCATCGAGCGGCAAACGGTGGCTGGTAACGTCGGCCTATTACGGCGAAGGCACCGGCGTTGCCCAGAAGCAATCCGATTGGTATGAACTCAGGAGTGGCAAATTTCGTCGTGTTCTTGCGCTGCCTGCCGAAGGTCACGACATGAACTACGATCCAGTTCGGTCATTTTCAACGCGATTCCTAAAAGCTGCCACCGTACCATCGGGTGAAAAGCTGGAATTTACATTCCGAGTGCAATTCCAAGGCCGCGATCGGTCCGGCCTGGCTGCGGGGCTCCTGTGGGAGCAGGAGTCGACGGTCCTTTACTCACGGGCGTCCGGGCAAATCGAGTTTCGGTTTGACCAACGAAGCTCGCAATTGACGGAGAAGTTCATAAAGTATGTCTTTGCCTACGGCGATGACTATGGTGACGTGGAGGACCTGTCAAAGTATTACCGTCTCTTGGGTGAGCACTTTCTCGAAATTGCGCGTAACCCTCGCGATCGACGTAGGGGTTGGCTCAAGCAATTGTTAGATCGAGAGCAAGATATTTCCTCGCTCGAACCCGTCAGAAAAGCGTTCGCGAATGCGCGTTAGCGCCGATTTAACAGAGGTCGGGCCGAAGACAGCAGATCCCTCGACGTCGCTCGGGATGACAGGAGTGGGGATTTTACTTGCCGACCAGATGCGGCAGATCCTTCTCGTTTTCCGCGCACCAGAAATCCAGCAGTTCCATGTTCGGCATCAGCACCTGATGGAGTTTCACGGACCAGGGACGCGTGTACGTTTTGGGATCGTCGACCGTGATTTCGAGCTCGATGTTGCCGTAGTTGATGCGGTGAAAGCGCTCGGTCAATTTTCCTGCGCTGCCGAGCGGGCTGCCATTGCGATCCAGCCAGATATCATCCTTGAAGCCGTTGCTCTGGACCACGAACGTATCCTTTTCCCACGCGCCCACGGAATAGCCGCGCCAAGTCGGATTAGGATCGGCCTCCAGCTTCCGTCCATCGGTGAAGATTTGCCGGTAAACGGCGTTGCGCTCGTTGAGAATGACGAACTCGTCCGGCAATTGTATATATCTCCGCAGCATGGGCGAGGTGTGCATCTTCACGATGCCCTGCGGCAGGCAGAAAGGATCCGGATCGTCCTTAGCGTTATCGGCCTTGCGCTGCGCTACCAGCGCAGCCGACCACGGCTGAAACGGCAGGCCGCCCTTGACGCTGTGGCCGATATCGAAAAATTCTTCACTGGTGGGTAAATCACGGCAGCCTTCCGGATCGCACGGGCGATTCTGCTCCTGCATCCAGATGCCGGCAAGACTGGGATGTCCGTCGGCGGCTCTTGGGGTGGGTGCGCTTTAGGTGGGGAGACCCGTCGGCCTTCTTGGGAAGGCCGACGGTGGGATACGTAACCCACTGTGCCGCAAGCGACGTGGCAAACAATGCCAGCGCCAACGGCAACACAGCCGCGCGCCTTGGCACACGTGTTGCGTCCATTCGGGCCTCCCAGCCTGAAGCTTGAAAAAAGAAGCTCAGCGAAAAAGACCTACTTCGTGTTTTCTTCCGTGCCAGCGAAGACCTTGCGACCGTCCGGCAAGCTCACGTTACGAGCGTTGCACAGGTGCGATCCGTCCTTGGCCATGTAGCCTTCCACGGTGATCGCATCGCCCGACTTGAGCGAGTTCCGCGTCCAGCCACGGCGCATCAGGCCGTTCGGGCTGCCCAGCTCAAACTCCCAATTGACGACGTTTCCGGAAGCATCCTTCACGTCGGCGTAGAAGCGCGCGTGCGGATTGGTCCATTCCACCTTCGTCACGGCACCCGTGAGCGTCACCGGCTTATTGGAATCGTATTCAGCCGCAAACGAATGGTGCGCTACGGCCGGAATGGCAGCGAGCGTCAAAGTAACGGCGGCGAGTATGCCTAAATTTCTAATCTTCATAAGTTAACCTCCACTTCCGAGCATAGGGTATCACAAATTTTTAAAGTTTCAATGTGCGCCTGATTGCGTGTGACTGGTTGCGTGCTTGGTCTGTTCACGATGGTCGGCGAGGGCGACTGCATCTTATGCCGGGTCGCCACGGGAATTTAGCTCCGCTTTGATGCTCGCGACGGTCCGAAGGGAATCCGGGAGCGAATTCGACTTCTCATAATCCCACTTATGGCAAAGGAAGCCCTTCACCAGCGGACCGGAATGAGTTAGAATGCATTTGCTATGCGATCATATTCCCATTCCGCAATTATGAATGCGCTGGTTCTGGCCTGTTTGGGCATGACCGGTGCAGGCTGGTCGGCACAAGCCGTCGCGCAAACTCGTCCCCTCGCTTCCGCACCGAAGGGGAAGACCTCCGGAGAGTATTTTAAGAACGTAACCACCGCGACTTTGAAGCCGCTTACCCCGAGCGACTTTATTGGCGCGATGGGCGTAATGACTGCCGCCGTAGGCTACGACTGCAGTAACTGCCACCCCGGCGCAGGAACCGATAAGTTCGACTGGGTCAGTGATGCAATTCCCCAGAAAGTGACCGCGCGCAAAATGATCGACATGGTTGCGGCCATCAATAAGAACTTTTTTGGCGGCGCGCAGCAAGTCACTTGCTGGAGTTGTCATCATGGCCTCGATTTACCCACCACCAGCATTGCGCTCGACAAACTCTATGGCGAGCCGTTGGACGAAAAGCGCGACCTCGTCCTGCCGCAGGCAGGCGAGCCGCCCGCCTCCAAGATCTTCGACCAATATATTGAAGCGCTGGGTGGAGCGCAGAAGGTGGCCGCAGTGAAGAGCTACATCGCCACAGGCGCCAGCCGCGGCTACGCCGGCGTGGGCGGCAGCGGCGCATTTCAGATCTATGCGCAAGTGCCGAATTCCCGCGGTGTGTGGATCAACTTCCCCGAACATCCGGATCGCGGCACCAGCGCGTGGACCTACAACGGCAACACCGGTTGGATCAGCCAGCCGCGCGCCTATATCCCTATCTATGAGCTGACAGGGAGCGATCTGGTCGGCGCCAGGCTCGATGGCGTGGTTGGAATGCCCAACCAGATTCGGGATGCGTTTGCCACTTGGCGCGTCGGTGCTGAGGAGTTGATCAACGACCGCGAGGTCTACGTGGTGCAAGGAACGGCTCCCGGAAGTGGTGTTCTCGCAACCCTCTACTTCGATAAGCAAAGCCACCTGCTGGTCCGCTTCGTGCGCCGCACCCCTTCGCCCGTCGGACGCATCACGATTCAACAGGACTTCGATAACTATAAAGAAGTTGCCGGAGTGAAATTCCCGTTCAAGTATTCGTTCCTGTGGCTTGATGGACGCTTCACAGCGGAAATCAATGACCTGAAGGTCAACGTGCCCATCGATCCAGCGAAGTTTGGGCAGCCTGCGGCAAATTAACCTGAGGGATTTTCGAGAAATGGCGGTCGCCAGGAAACTGGTGGCCGCTTTTTTTATTTTGTAAGCCTACTCGAAGGCTTTAGAAAAACAGCAAACCCCACTCGATGACTCTCGCGGCTCGGTTGGGGGACTCATGGCAAAGTCGGCAAATTTCAGCACGGAACCGCGACCGTCAGGGAGCGGACAAGGCCAGCTTCTATTTCCCAACCAAGTGCGGAACGTCGTAGTTGTTATCGCAAACGCCTTCGATCAGTTCGAACTCGGGCAGCAGATTGAAGTGCACCGTTGTGTTCCACGGCTTCACGTAGGCTTTCGGATCGTCGATCGTGATCTCCATCGTCAGGTGGCCATAATCGGGACGTCGAAAGCGCTCAATCGTATGTAGCGCGTCCGAATGCGGATGGCCGTCATCGTCCAGCCAGCTCTTGTCGTTGAATCCGCGCGTATCCACAACAAACGCGCCGCCTTCCCAGCGCCCCACCGAGTACCCGAACCATGCCCCTTCGGCGTTCTTGGGGAGCTCGCGGCCGTCCGTGAAGATCTGCCGGAAATCGACGAACTCTTCGAACAGGATCAGCGTCTCGCCGGGCGTATGGATGAACTTGAACGGCGTGGGTGCGAGCATCGCATCCGGGATGCTGTGTGGCAGGCAGTTCCCGGAAGGTCGATCCTTCCCTTGCTGCTCCAAATGATCCTTGTATATCGCGGCGTAGGCGGGCGTGAGCTCCACGCCCGGAGTATCGGCGGCCATGTTGAATTGCAGATGGGCGTCCGCCACCACCCACATGCCCGAGAGATCCGGGTTCCCGTTCGCCTGCTTGGGCGAGGGGCCCGCAAGATTCACTTTTCCGTCCTTGGTATGCGGCGCTTTCGGGTCGGCTCGCTTGGCCCACTGTGCTGAGAGCGGCGAGGAGATTGCAACGATGCATAGGAACGCCGCCGCAGCACTCGGCGTCAACGTCCGCCTTCTTACTCCAATCATGGTTGTCACGATCTCCCCACCTTTCTCGGGTCAAGCTTCTGGGCTTACTTCGCTTGACGCCCTACTTCGGTTGAGGAACGATCCGCAGATAGGGCTTGGGCGCCTTCCAACCGTCGGGATACTTCTGCTTGGCTTCCTCGTCGGAAACGGCCGGCAGAATGATCACGTCCTGGCCTTCTTTCCAATTCACCGGTGTCGCGACCTTGTGCTTCGCCGTCAACTGCATGGAATCCAGCACGCGCAGCACTTCGTCGAAATTGCGTCCCGTGCTCATCGGGTAAACCAGCATCAACTTGATCTTCTTATCCGGCCCGACCACGAACACCGTGCGGACAGTCGCATTGTTGGCTGCCGTGCGTCCTTCCGAAGTGCTGCCGGAATCTGCCGGCAGCATGTCGTAAAGCTTCGCCACATGCAATTCGGGATCGCCAATCATCGGATAGGTGACCTTCGAGCCCTGCGTCTCTTCGATATCAGCAGCCCACTTACCGTGGCTCGAGACAGGATCGACGCTCAGGCCGATAATCTTGGTGTTGCGCTTCTGGAATTCGGGGTAGAGCTTCGCCATATAACCGAGTTCCGTCGTGCACACGGGCGTGAAATCCTTCGGATGGGAAAACAGGATGGCCCAGCCATCGCCGATCCATTCGTGGAAGTTGATCGGGCCCTGAGTGGTCTCTGCGGTAAAATTCGGCGCTTCATCATTGATTCGTAGTGACATATGCGGCCTCCTGGAAGTGCTAGGAAAATTAGGATGGAACTGATACTTCAGCCCGATTTTACGCTATCTCGCTGGTGAAGTGTCAAGCATGTGCCATTTGGATGCAGCATTCGTGTCGCTCGATTCATGGCGGCCAAAGGGCTCGATGCCTCAAGCTCTTGCGCCCACTGTGTCACACTGGAGTTTCACGCATGAAAGAACGTATTCGATCCACGACGATCCTCTGCGTCCGCAAGGACGGCAAGGTGGTGATGGCTGGCGACGGCCAAGTGACTCTCGGCTCCGAGGTCCTGAAATCCTCGGCGAAAAAACTGCGGCGTTTGTATAACGGCAAGATCCTTGCGGGATTCGCGGGCTCCACGGCGGATGCTTTTGCGCTTTTCACGCGCTTTGAAACCAAGCTGGAGCAGTACAACGGCAATCTGTCCCGCTCTGTTGTGGAACTCGCCAAGGACTGGCGCACGGATCGCATGCTGCGCCATTTGGAAGCGCTGCTCGTCGTTGCCGACCTGACGAATACGTTTATCGTCAGCGGAAATGGCGACGTCATCGATCCGGATAACGAAATCGCGGCCATTGGCTCTGGTGGAGCGTTCGCGAAATGCGCCGCCACGGCGCTGCTCGAAAATACGGCATTCAACGCCCGAGAGATTGTCGAAAAGTCGATGGCCATCGCCGCCAAAACCTGCATCTACACGAATGATTCTCTGATCTACGAGGAACTCGGCTAATGGTGATCTATCTTCCCGCCCAGTCCCTGGACGACGAGCCCCTGCTCGATGAATTAACTCCGCGCGAGATCGTGCGCGAGTTGGATAAGTACGTCATCGGCCAGGCCGACGCAAAGAAGGCCGTCGCCATCGCGCTGCGCAACCGCATCCGCCGTCAAAAGCTCGATCCAGAGATGGCCGAAGAGGTGATGCCCAAGAACATCCTCATGATTGGGCCCACCGGAGTTGGTAAAACCGAACTCGCGCGCCGTCTCGCGAAGCTGGCCAACTCACCCTTCCTCAAAGTGGAAGCCAGTAAGTTTACCGAAGTCGGCTATGTGGGCCGCGACGTGGAATCCATGATTCGCGATCTTGTCGAGATCGCCATTGACATGGTTCGCGAAGAGCGCCTCAATGAAGTGGGAGAGCGCGCTGAGCATATCGCCGAAGAGCGAATTCTGGATCTCCTGATGCCCACGCCGCCTCCCGCCGTGGAAGGCGAAGTAGTGGAAAGTGTCGAACGGACGCGCGAGAAATTGCGCGAGCGTTTGCGCGCCGGCAAGCTCGACGACCGCATGGTGGAAGTCGATGTGAAGGAGCGCGGTCCCACGTTTGAAGTCTCCACCCAGGGCGGCACCGAAGAGATGGATATCAATCTGAAAGATATCCTCCCCGGCCTGTTTGCGGGACGCACGCGCAAACGGAAAATGCGCGTCGGCGAAGCGCTGGATTACATGATCCAGGAAGAAGAGCAGAAGCTGATCGACGTAGATCAGGTTACGCGCGTCGCCATTGAACGCGTCGAACGCAGCGGCATCATCTTCCTCGACGAAGTCGACAAAATTGCAGGACGCGAAGGCGGTCACGGCCCGGACGTCAGCCGCGAAGGCGTGCAGCGCGACATTCTCCCCATTGTGGAAGGCACTACGGTCAACACGCGTTACGGCTTTGTCCGTACGGATCACATCTTGTTCATCGCCGCTGGAGCGTTTCACGTTTCGAAACCCAGCGACCTCATCCCCGAATTGCAGGGACGTTTTCCGATCCGCGTGGAATTGAAATCCCTGACGGAAGGCGACTTCATTCGCATTCTGAAAGAGCCGAAAAACGCGCTGATCAAGCAATATCAAGCGCTGCTCGATACCGAAGGCATCAAGTTGTCGTTTACGGAGGATGCGCTGCAGGAAATCGCCTCCTTCGCCACGCGCGTGAATGAATCCGCCGAAAATATCGGCGCGCGGCGCTTGCATACCATCCTCGAAAAACTGCTCGAAGAGATTTCCTTCGACGGTCCCGATCTCAAAAAGAAGAACGTGAAGATCGATGCGGCCTACGTGCGCAAGCAACTCGCTGCGATCGTCAAAGATCAGGACTTGAGTCGCTACATTCTGTGAGGCGCCGAGTGCGAAGCATTGCATTCCAGTTGCGGCCCTCCGTCAAATTCTCGTTTCTGCTGGGCCTTGCTGCCCTTGCCGTTGGCTGCGGCTACATCGGCGATGTTCGTCCTCCGTTGCTCAATATCCCTTCGCGGATCACCGATCTGCGCGCCGGGGAATATGGCGGCAAGATCGCCATCGCATTTACTGTGCCGCCGCTGACCACCGAAGGTCTAGTCCTGAAAGACATTCGCTCCATCGAACTGCGCGTCGGCGCCAATCCCGATCGCCTCTTGCAAATTCCTCCGCAAGAGCCGGGGCCCGTCACCTTCGATGCGCCCGCCGCGGATTTCGTCGGCAAGCAAGTCACGTTGGCTGTGCGCGTCACCGGTCCCAAGGGAAAATCCTCCGAATGGTCGAACGTGTGGACGCTCGACGTCCAGCCGCCGCTTGCTACACCGCAAAACATTACGCCCGCGAACGCACCTAAGGGCGTCCATCTCACATGGCCCGGAAGCGCACCAAAGTACAGAATTTATCGCGCCTCCGGCAGTGGAACTCCTGCGCGCGTGGGTGAATCCGACAAGCTCGAATACGACGACGCGACAGTCGAGATCGGCACGGAATATCGATATTATCTGCAGGCCATCAACGGCGATCCGCACCAGAGCGAAGTATCGGCTCCCGTCTCCTTCACGCCGCAGGACGTCTTCCCGCCCGGCGTTCCCCAGGGCTTGTCCGGAGTTCTCGGCGTCAACGCGATCGAGCTTGTCTGGCAGCGCAACGTCGAGGACGATTTCGCGGGTTACTACGTATTCCGCGCCGTGGGCACTGGCGCCTTTGAAAAGCTGCCCATCCCGATTGACGCGCCTACCTACAGCGATCGCGATATCGAAGCAGGGAAGACGTATCGCTACGCCGTGAGTGCTTTCGATCGCACCGGCAATGAGAGCGCGCGCAGCGCCGTCGTGGAAATCGCCGCACCGTAACGCGTGAAGTCCTAGCCTGTCAGGCGGCTGCTTCGGCGTTCTTGTGCCAATGCTTGCGTGCGTACCAGGCCACCAACAGCAACAGCAGCGCGCCTCCGCCTTCCGTAATCGCATCCACGCCCGTGAGTCCCATCGCTCCCCAGCGCTTGTATCCCAGGCCATCGATCCACGTCATGTAGCTGATCGGAAAATTTCCGGACGAGAGCAAAATGGCGTATGCCGTTCCCGATGCTTTGCGCCGACTGCCGAGGACTTCCAGCACCAGCGCGGTGAACACGGCATAAGCAAATCCGTTGGCGATCGAATATCCGGAGTATCCCGCCGCGAAGGTGAACGCGTTGTGCGGGCCAAGCATCAGGTAAAGCGCAAACACCGCAGTCAAGCCGCCACTGAGCGCATACGCCACCATGCGATTCATGCGGTCGCACACGTAACCGCCCACGAACGCCCCTGCTGCCGACAACAATCCGCTGGCGATCCCCGTCACCCACAGCACTTCCGAGTCCGGCGCGTGATAATCCGGGCCCATGCTGGAAATCAAATTTCCCAGGGCTCCGCATCCCACGGGCGACAAAAAGAACACCAGGCCGAACCAGGTTCGAGGAGCCAGAAAGGTCGCGCGGAGGTCGCGCCACAACGGTCCGAACGTCGCGGAAAGCGATCGCTCTCCTTCTGGTTTAGGCTCTTGCTGACTTTCGTGAAGCAGGAACGCAGCCGCTGCCGGACCAGTGATCAGCACGAAGATCGACAACGCAAGTACGGGCAGCGATGCAATTCCGGCAATCCAAATCGCCACGCCGCCGCCGATTGCTCCTGCGCCGAGATTTCCCGCCTGGACCCAGCCGCTGGCTCTTCCCCGCACAGACGTGGATAGTTCCGTGAGAAGCGTTCCGTTTACCGTGGATTGGAGCACGGCGACAGCGCTTGCCAGGAACAGCAGCGTGGTCAAGAGCGGCAGAGCACCGCCCGTTAATAGGATCGCGATAGAGCAAAGCAGCGCCGCGCCCGGAGCGCTGATCAGGATCCACGTACGGCGTCTCAGGCCAAGATCGACAATCGGAG
>CAITIX010000445.1 GCA_903892565.1 uncultured Acidobacteriia bacterium | reverse complement strand
GCGTCACTGGGCCGAGCAGTCCGGATTCCAAGGGCTGCATATCCTTGGTCCAATGATGCCAAGTGGTGAAAGTGAGCCGACCCGTCGGACTCGGCTTGCCTTCCGTCACCCACTGCGGGATGCGTTTGATCTGGATGCCGTCCCACTCCGTGTCCGGCGGTAATTGTTCGTCGCCGATGAGTCGGTTGGGCCAGAGGTTGGTGACTTTAATTTCGAGCTTGTTGTTGCCGGGACGCGCCGCGCCGGAGAGGTCGACCCGGAACGGAGGTTTCCACAGAATGCCCAGCGGTTGCCCGTTCACAAAAACTTCCGCGAGATTTTTTACCTTCCCAAGATCCAGCCACAGCGAGCGCAGCGAGTGATTCGCGCCAATCCTGTCTGCGGGAATTTCAATTTCCTTGGTGTATGTGGCCGTGCCGGAAAAATACTTTACGCCACTGTTCGTGTTTTCCGTCCATGAAGTGAGCGTGGGCAAGGTTACTTGCGCGGGCGCGCCCCAATTCGGCGGGAAGCTCAAGTCCCACGACCCAGCAATCTCGACCGGCGGCGAGACATTGTGAACTTCGGCCTGAAACGTTTTTCCCGCAGCCGTCTTCATTTCGACGGCGCACGGCTCAGGTGAACTCACGAGAATATTTCCAACCTCGCCATTCACAATTTCCCAAGCAGACGCGTATTGCGCGGCGGATTGATCCCCGCTGACGGATTTCGCCGAGACGATATGATCCGTGCCGCCCGCCGGTTCGCGGAAGACGACGAACACCGAAACGACCTGCTCCAACGTCAGCGACACGGTGGTGCGACCATCCTGCTCGTGCCAGACGGGCGCGCGGCTGATGCGGCCGGTTTCCGCATCCCACAACTCGGGAACTTTCCCGCTGACGCGGAAGGCGCAATCCACCTGCACGCGACGATCTTGCTGGTTGGAAACAAAATAGAGGTCGGCATCACCATCAAGGCGATGAATGTAAAGAAGCTTCGCGCCGCTGCCCGCAGCGTATTCAAAGTCGGGCTTTACGCTTAATCCGTTGAACACCTGCGTCATCGTTTGTCCCCAGACAACTTTGCCTTTGCCAAATTTGTTTTCCGTCACGGTCTTCCCATCGGCCTTGCCCCACATTTCAGCGGCGAGGGATTTTATTTCCGAATCAGATTGCGGATAATTATCGAGGCTCGGTGACGCGGTCGGCGGCGCACCCACGAGGGTGAGTCCATCCGCAACAAAGCCCCGCAGACGACGCAACAAGACCGGTGTCATCGCACGGTCGTTGGGCGGCAGAATCAGAACGCAATAGCGCATGCCACTTTTCAAAACGAGTTGACCGTCCTGGACGGTAGCGGTTTTAAGCACATCGGCATTCACGCCGTCATAATCGTAGCCCGCAGGCAGCGGGGGGTCGCCGACGCGTAATTCAATCGGCGCGCTCTCGCCGCAGAAATAGGCAGCATCGGCCACAAAGCGGCCTTGCTGGAGCAGGTATTGGCAGCGAGCGATATATTTCAACCAAGCGCGCCCCTGTTCCCACCAAGTGCTGGTGCGGTCGAAGTGCGTGCCCCACTGCCCCATCGTCATGCCAGGCCAGCGATTCGTCCACGGCTGCATGGCGAAGCGGTGAAAGAAGTAGCGATTGACGCCCTGACAGAAAACGGAGTCGCCAAGCGCCTTGAGCGAATAAGGATCTTCCTGCCAGCGACCATGCGCTCCGGGCGCGCAGGTGAAAGATTCCGCACCAATGATATTACGCCCGTAAATGTGACCAACACTTGCCGGCAGCTTGACGATGACCCACGGTTGATCCACCCAGAATTCGCCCATCGGAATGTCGGCAGCCCCCCCCGGCTTGCAGCGACTCGAACGGGCCGGTGTATGGTTCGTTGTAGGCAATCAGACCGGCTTGGTGACAGAGGCTTTGAAAATGGCCGTAATAATTTTCGGCAAACAAATCCGCGATGGTGCGCCGCACATCCCATAGAAAACGCTCGGTGACAGCTGGATTGTCCACGACGCGACCG
>CAITIX010000444.1 GCA_903892565.1 uncultured Acidobacteriia bacterium | reverse complement strand
TCGAATATTTCAGCGGATCCGGCTGGGCCGAAGTCGTGATCGTCGCGCGCGGCGGCGGATCCATGGAAGATTTGTGGACCTTCAACGAAGAGCGCGTCGCGCGCGCCATTGCCGCCTGCTCCGTGCCCGTAATTTCCGCCGTGGGTCACGAGACGGATTTCACCATCGCCGATTTCGTCGCCGATCTTCGCGCGCCCACGCCATCGGCCGCCGCCGAGCTCGTCGCGCCCACGCGCGAAAGCCTGATCGAGGCGCTTACCGTCACGGAGCACAAGCTCCTACAGTGCATGCGCTTAAAGATCGCGCTGAGCGCCCGCGCACTGCATGGCGTGGAGATCGATCGCGTGCGCCTGCATCAGCTGATCGGACGCCACGCGCAGATGATCGACGATCTCGAAGATCGCATGCAGGACCAATGGCGCTTCGCATCGTCGAGACGCAAAAGCGCACTGGATTCCGCCACAGCGAATCTCTCGTCGCTCGACCTGCGCTTGCGTTTGTCTTCCATTCAGCGGCGCTTGGAGGCCAACGAAGCATCGCTGGCGCAAGCCATGCATCTCCGCCTGAGCCGAGCTCAAAACGAGCTCAAGCCGCTAGAAGCGCACTTGAAACAACTCAGTCCCCTGGGGATCCTCGAACGCGGTTATGCAATTGTGGAGCGCCACGGGAAGGTGATCAAGTCGGCAAAAGATGCTCCCGTGGGTTCGGAGATTCGAGTGCAACTGGCGAGAGTAACGTTAGGCGCGAAGGTGATTGAGGTGCGCAAATGAAACCAGTGGTCCGGCTTCGCCTTGCCCTTGTAACGGTATTCCTGGCTCTCGTCTCCGCCTTCCTTCATCCGACGTTGGACTCTCTCGTGTTCGGCGGGGTGTGCCTAGTCATTCTCTGGTTGGCGCATCGCCAATACGGAAGACCTGAGCCCGATTATCGGACCGAACGAAAGTGGATTTTGGGATTTTCGACAGCAATAGTTCTGTTTCTCGGTGCGACATTCCGCCAGATGCTTGAAGAAGGAATCTCACTCTCTGGCGTCGTTGTCGCTGCGGTCGTTAGCGGATTGGCCCTACTGGCACTAACACGCCTGCAATTGATCCAAGCAAAAAAACGAGCGGCAACCTACAAAGGCACTATTCGCTGAGAATTTCCACCTTCGGGATTCACTTGTACTAGTGACCGGAGGCTCGTCTTACGAGATACGAAATTGCATTCAGCTTAGCGGCGCGCGAGCAACTTCGCTTGCTGCCAAAGCCCATTCGGAGCAGAATTGGACAACGGATCTCGCAGCTACAAGACGATTTAGCAGGCGACGTAAAGAAGCTATCGGCAAGAGAGAACGCCTATCGCCTCCGTGTCGGCGATTACAGGGTTCTGTTCCGCTTGGAAGGAAACGTAATCGAGGTGTATGCTGTGAAAGACAGGAAGAATGCGTATGAATAGGGCGTTAGAGACTCCCCGCGCAAAGAAACCGACAGTGGCCCAACTCGCCGCCGAGGTGACAAATCTTCGCGAACGAGTGGAAGATTTGGAAGATCTGCGCGATCTAAACGACGCAGTTCGACGGAACGGTACCAAGCCCCTCATTCCGTGGGCGAAGGTTAAGAAGCAACTCGACCTTGATTGATCAGCCCTACTCCAACCGGTAATTCGGAGCTTCCTTCGTAATAATCACGTCGTGGACGTGACTCTCGCGCAGACCCGCGGACGTCAGTCGGATAAATTTCGCGTTCTGCCGCAGCTCTGAAATCGTGGAGCATCCGCAATAGCCCATGCCCGCGCGCAAGCCGCCGACCAGCTGATACACCAATTCAGAGAGCAGTCCCTTATACGGCACGCGACCTTCGATGCCTTCCGGAACCAGCTTCCCGCCGCTGGACGCTTCCTGCGCGTAGCGATCCGCCGAACCCTGCGACATCGCGCCGATCGATCCCATCCCGCGATAGCTCTTGAACGTGCGGCCTTGATACAAAATCGTTTCGCCCGGGGATTCTTCCGTCCCCGCCAGCAGGCTTCCGATCATCACGCAATCGGCTCCCGCCGCGATGGCCTTCGTCACGTCGCCCGAATACTTGATGCCGCCATCGGCAATCAGCGGAACGCCCGTGCCCTTGGTTGCCTTCGCGCATTCGGCGATGGCCGTAATCTGCGGAACGCCCGCGCCACTCACCACGCGCGTCGTACAAATCGATCCCGGACCGATGCCGACCTTGATGCCGTCCACGCCCAGCGAGATTAGATCGCGCGCGCCTTCGTAGGTCGCGACGTTGCCCGCGATTAGCTCCACATTCGGCAGCGCTTGTTTCACTGCGCGAATCGCCTCCATCACGCGGCTACTGTGGCCGTGCGCGGAATCGATCGCCAGCAGATCCACTTTGCGCTTCACTAATTCCTGCGCGCGCTCCAGAAAATCTCCCGACGATCCCAGCGCCGCCGCCACGCGCAGCCGACCCTGTGCGTCCTTCGCCGCGTTCGGATACTTCAACTTCTTTTGGATGTCCTTGACCGTGATCAAGCCCTTCAGGTTGTAGTGATCGTCCACCACCAGGAGCTTTTCCACGCGATGCTGATGCAGGATCGCTTCCGCTTCTTCGAGCGTCGTACCCACGCCGACCGTGATCAAGTTCTCCTTAGTCATCACGTCGGAGACGGGAATGTCGTAGCGCGTCTCGAACCGCAGATCGCGATTCGTCAGGATGCCCACCAGCTTCCCGTGTTTCGTAACCGGGACGCCGGAAATCCGGTAGCGCTTCATCACCTCAAGCGCGTCGCTGATTTTGTGTTCGGGATCGATCGTTACCGGATCCACAATCATGCCGCTTTCCGAGCGTTTCACGCGGTCCACTTCTTCCGCCTGCCGCTCGATCGTCATATTGCGGTGGATAATGCCAATGCCGCCCTGCTGCGCGAGCGCAATCGCCAGGTGCGATTCGGTCACCGTATCCATCGCGGCGCTCACGATGGGAACATTCAGCCCGATGTTGCGCGTCACCCACGTACGGGTGTCGCAATCGGTGGGAACCACGTCGCTGTGCGCAGGCAACAGCAACACGTCATCAAAAGTAAGGCCTTCCGGGATCGTATCAGGGACCATGGCAGGGTATTTCTCATGATACAACCGCGCGGCCCCTCGCGCGTCAGCTAAATTTACCCGGCCAGAGCGCCCAATCCCTCTGTGCGTCTGCTAGACTAAAAATTCCCTATAATTCATTATGATTGCAGCAACACAAGTGCGTCCCGGCATGGTCATCAAGTGGAACGGCGAGCTCTATTCCATTTTCAAAATGGAGCATCGCACGCCCGGCAACCTGCGTGGCTTCGTCCAGGTCAAGATGCGCAAGCTGGCCTCCGGCACCATGGTGGAGCACCGCTTCAGCTCGGAAGACAAGGTCGAAAAGGCCTCCCTCGAAGAGCATGAAATGGAGTATCTGTACGATGACGGCGATTACTTCTACTTCATGAACATCGAAACCTTCGAGCAGATGCACCTGACGAGGGACTTCCTCGGCGACGCCACTGGCTTCCTGATTCCGAACCTGAAAGTCGCCATCGAATTTTACGAAGGCAAACCCATGGGTATTGAGCTGCCTCCTTCCGTGGACATGATGGTCGTTGAAACCGAGCCAGGCCTCAAGAGCGCCACGGCGTCAAACGTCACCAAACCCGCCAAGCTCGAAACCGGACTCGTCGTGCAGGTCCCGCCCTTCATCAGCGAAGGCGAAAAAATCCGCGTTTCCACTTCGGAAATGGCGTATCTCGAGCGGGCCTAGGACCGCTCGATTCAACGTGGAACGCGCGTAAAATTTACTTCCTCGCTTTTGGGTGCGCCTTATCGTAAACGGACATCAAATCCGCCAAGGACACTTGCGTGTACTTCTGCGTGGTCGCAAGCCTCGCATGCCCCAGCAGTTCCTGAATCGCGCGCAGATCCGCACCGTCTTGCAATAGGTGTGTCGCAAACGCGTGACGCAGGCTGTGTGGATGTAAAGACGCATCTCCCGAAATCATGCGCGAATAAAACTTGACGATCTCCTGCGCCCTGCGCGCGGCCAACCGCGCCCCGCGTTGCCCTAAAAGCAACGCTTTCTCCGCAGGCTGCGCGCTCCGCACCGCGAGATATTTTTCCAGCGCGGCCGCAGCTTTCGCACCGTACGGAACCTGCCGCTCCTTGCGGCCCTTGCCCCTCACGCGAATCCAGCGCTCGCGCGGATCGAAATCGTCCAAATCCAGGCCAACCAGTTCGCTGGCGCGCAAACCGCAGCCATACAGCAGCTCAAACAGCAACAAATCGCGCTCCGGATGAGGACGCTCAAACCGCGACTCTCCCGAAAGTTCCGCAGCCACACCTTCGACAAGCGCATTCGTCTGCTCGGCCGTGGGAACTTGCGGAACACGCTTGGGAGCCCGCGGCGTTCGCAGTTGCCGGGCCACATTGATTTCCAGCGTCCGCTCGCGCACGAGAAACTGAAACAGCGACCGCACGGCAGCAAGCTTTCTCCGAATCGAAATCGCGTCCAAGCCGCGATCGAACAAATTCGTCAGCCATTCGCGCAACACTGGAGCTTTGATGGCGTCCAATGGCGGCGGCGACGCGCCGGGCGGCGAAAAATACTCGAGCAGTTGCGCCAGGTCAGACGCGTAATTGCGGATCGTATGCGGCGACGCGTTCTCGCGCTCCAGTTCGGCGACATAACGACCGATCGCCGCGCCAAGCTCGGATGTGGATTGCGCTGTCACCACAATTTGCTCGTATTATGGCACCGGCGCCAAGAGATAAGAATCCAGCGCCTCGATCGCCCGCCTGCATACCTCTGTTTGCCGTACTTTCTTGTCGCGCGGAGGATTCTCCAATTTGGGCAACAGATCGAACGTGATGTTCGCAGGCTGATAATTCGCCGGATCGGCACCCGTAACGTACGCGCACAAGGATCCAATCGCCGTCTGCCTGGGAAATGCTTCCACTTCCGCACCCGCCGCGAGAGCCGCCGCGGCACGTCCCGCAACAAGTCCCGTCGCGATGGATTCCACATAACCCTCGACGCCAGAAATCTGTCCCGCAAAGAAAATATTCGGGTACTCTCTCAGCTGTAGCTTCGCAGTTAACAGGGCAGGTCCATTGATATACGTATTCCGATGCACCTGACCATAGCGCAGGATCTCCGCACGTTCTAATCCTGGAATCATTCGCAGCACCCTCTGCTGCTCGCCGAAACGCATATGATTCTGGAAGCCCACCAGGTTATAACTCCCGGCGCGGGCATTCTCCATACGCAACTGCACTACTGCATAAGGACGCCGCCCCGTGCGAGGATCAGTCAACCCCATCGGCTTCATCGGACCGAAGCGCAGCGTATCGCGCCCCCGCCGTGCGATCTCTTCAATCGGCAAACACGCTTCAAAGAAACGAGCCGTATCCTTGCCGCCATCCGCCTGCAACGCCGCGTCCTCTTCGATGTGCGCAGGAACGCTCTCCGCCGCGAGCAACGCATCCAGAAACGCCTCGTACTGCGGCTTGTCGAACGGACAATTCAGATAGTCGTCGGTGCCATCGAGCGACTTTCCATAACGCGACGCACGAAACGCAACCGACAAATCAATCGATTCGGCATCCACAATCGGACTAATGCTGTCGTAGAAGTACAACCGCTCCGAGCCCGTCAGCCTCGCGATATCCTGCGCCAGCGCATTCGACGTCAGCGGCCCACTCGCGATGATGCAGATCGCGCGCGGGTCATACTTGAACTCATCGAGCGACGTGATCTCTTCGCGCCGGATCTCAATCGCGGGTTCGGCTTCGATCACCCGTGAAACCTCGGCTGCGAACAAGTCTCGGTCCACCGTCAGAGCGTGCCCGGCCGGAACCCGCGTCTGCGGCGCAATCGTCCCGATCAACAGCGATCCCAATTTTCGCAATTCTTCTTTGAGCAGCCACGGAGCCGTGTTCTCCTGTTCGCTCTTCAACGAATTGCTGCACACCAGCTCCGCCAGTTGATCCGTCTTGTGCGCTTGCGTGCTTTTCGCGGGACGCATTTCATACAGGATGGCTCGCCCTCCGGCGCGCGCAATCTGCCACGCGGCTTCGCATCCGGCGAGTCCTCCGCCAATGATGTGAATGGGCCTTGCGTTGTCTGGGGTCGATGCCATCTTCCTTCATTATCAGTGGGCCCGGCATCGCTCGTGCAGGCCGCGCTCATGCAAGCAGCGCTCGTGCAAGCCTGTTGGCAACTACCCCGGCCGTCCTGTATCATCGTTTCGAGATTGAGATTTCAAAACGCGGGCGGCGCTTGTCGCTGAACCCCACCAGGAGATTGGCATGTCTAAGACTTGGCTTGTTCGTTCTTTGCTGCTATTTTCGGCGACTGCGGCCTGCATCGTCGCCGTGTCCGTGAAAAAGCCTGCCACCGTGAGCGCCGAGGATCTCAATCCCGCCGCCATCATGATCACGCCCCCGAAGGACATCAAGTGGGTGGAAGGCGCTGGCGGCGCGGCGAACGCCATCCTCGCCGGAGATCCCAACAAGCCCGGCATTTATGTGGAACTCACCAAGTGGCACGGTGGTCACATGAGCCGTCCGCACTTCCATCAGAACGATCGCTTCATCTACGTGATCTCCGGAACGTGGTGGGTCGGCACCGGCACGAAGTACGATCCGGACAGCACCAAGCCCATACAGGCCGGCAGCTACGTGACGCACTTCGCGAAACAGGTCCACTACGACGGATCGAAAGAAGGCGACACCGTTCTGGAAATCGTCGGCATGGGCCCCGCAACGTCCACGCCTGCCGAAGTGAAGTAGCTTTTCCGATATGTCAGAGTCGCTCGCGCCACAATTCGAGAGCGCGGGTAAGTCCGACGTCCAGCCATCTATTGAATCTGCTGGTGACGGAGTTCTGCGTATCTTTATAGTTCAGCTGGAAGATATCGTCGGCCGCAAGAACGGCTTTCTTGTCGGGCCCAATAAAGCCGAGGACCCCAACGATAACCCCCCGGAAGTCTTTCCCTGCCACGAGCATGGCGAGAACAATATTGCAAGGACCGGGGTGTAACTCGAGCGCAACGCCCTCCGTTGACTCTGAAGTTGTCTCAATACCAAGCTGACTCGCGACCTCCCGGACCGCCCCTGCGGCCTCCTGCGCGGCCGCCAGTCCTCGCAACGTAGTGCGAAATCGGGGACTGCCTTGCAATTCGCTCTGCAGTGCTTGGTTGACACCATTGATACGGCCTTGCGCATGCAATATTAAATTGGCGCGAAGTGTCGTCGCGGCTTCCCAAGGCCTCGGAATGACCTCCCGTTTTCTTACAAGCGTCTCTCGAATCGCACTGATTGCCTCTTCGGGCGTGGCAGGGGCCGTGCTGTCAGTCCGGGCACCTGGCCAAGGCAGTGCTTGAAGCGCTTGCAAACAAACGCGCCGCTCGGCGGCGACGAACAAGCGGACCAGAGGGCTCAAATTCCCAGCGTCGGCCTGCTCGAGAGCCTCGATGTATCGCACGTGATCTTCCCTGCGAATGACCAATGGAAACGCGCCGCCTTTCACAAAGACCAGGCTGGCCAGCGTTCTTGCGACCCTGCCGTTGCCGTCGGTGAACGGATGAATCTGGGTGAAGGCATGATGCAGCCATGCGGCCTGAATTGCCATGGGAAGCTTCGCTTCAACGTGCTTCCGGTGAATTTCCATCAGCCGATCCATCTCCGATGCAACATGTTCCGGAGGGCAATAGTCGTGAATCGTTCCGTCTGGCCGCGTCGGACTATTTGGTAACGTCTTATAGACACCTTTCAGCAAAGGCACTTCAAAAAAACGTCCGGAGGAATCCTTCACCGTATGGGTGTCAATGTGCCGTAAAAGCGCGCCGTGTAGCTCTTTGATATAGCCTACCGAAACATCGCGTTCGCCCTTGATGAAGGCGAACATGCCATCGAGAGCATCTAAGTGGTCCTGCAAAATGGCGGCTATCTGATCTGGGTCTCGTCCGGAACCCTCTCTTGGGATCAAAGACGCTTCGATTCCTTTTTCGATCAAGATCTGCGTCGTACCGCGATCAATGGCGTAAACCCTCTCAATAAACCCGGTTTCGATTGCCCATTCCCGATTGAGTCGTTCATTGAAGGTCCTAATCGCGTCTGTCTCGGCCAACACAGAGCTCTGCTCCTTCCATACCTCAATCAGAGGTGGAAGTTCCTCCAAAGAAAGGTCGATCGTTCCTCCGTCCTCGATGGGCGACCACTTGTGGGCAACAGACATGTTTGCTCTTATACTACTGCGGATTCCTCGATAACTTCGGTGCGGTCATGATCAGGTTTCTCTGTACTCCCCAAAGACGTTTCGCAGACGATCTGAAATCTCGCCGACCGTGGCCATCGCTTCGCACGCCGCCACGATCTTCGGCATCAGATTGTCCGACCCTCGAGCGGCCGTTTCCAGATCGTTCAGCCGAGCCTCGCAAGCCCCCGCATCGCGCGACGCACGCACATTGCGAACACGCTCCACTTGCCGCTTCTCGATCTCGGCATCGAGCTTGAACGTCGGCACGCCCGCGCCGCCCTTTTCCTGAAATTTGTTCTGCCCCACAACAACGGTCTCGCCGCGTTCAATACCCTGCTGATATTGATACGCCGCAGTCTGGATCTCGCGCTGAATGAACTGGTTCTCAATCGCCGCCAGCGTCCCGCCCATTTCGTCGATGCGACGAATGTAAGCCTCCGCCCCACGCTCGATCTCGTTGGTCAGTTTTTCAACGTACTCGCTGCCGCCCAGCGGATCCGGCTCGCTCGCCACGCCGCTCTCGTAGGCGATCACCTGCTGCGTGCGGAGCGCCAGCCGCGCCGATTCCTCCGTCGGTAGCGCCAGCGCCTCATCCCGAGAATTTGTATGCAACGATTGCGCTCCGCCCAGCACTGCGGCCATGGCCTGCAATGTCACGCGGACTACATTGACGTCCGGCTGCTGCGCCGTCAGCGTGGAACCCGCGGTCTGCGCATGGAAGCGCAGCATCATCGATTTCGGATCCTTCGCGCCAAAGCGATCTTTCATAATGCGCGCGTACAGCCGCCGAGCCGCGCGATACTTGGCGATTTCTTCGAAAAAGTTATTATGCGCGTTGAAAAAGAACGAGAGCCGTGGCGCGAAATCATCCACGCGCAATCCCGCGCTCACCGCAGCCTCGATGTAGGCGATCGCGTCCGCCAAAGTGAACGCCACTTCCTGGATGGCTGTCGAACCGGCCTCGCGGATGTGATATCCGCTGATGGAAATCGTGTTCCACTCGGGCACTTCGGCGCCCGCCCACGCGAACAGATCCGTGATGAGCCGCATGGCTGGCCGTGGCGGATAAATATACGTCCCGCGCGCCACGTACTCTTTCAAAATGTCGTTTTGGACCGTGCCCTGCAGTTTGCGGATGTCCGCGCCCTGCCGCTTGGCGACCAATGTGTAAAGCGCCAACAGAATCGACGCCGTCGAATTGATCGTCATCGACGTGCTGATCTCGGCCAGAGGAATACCGTCGAACAGCACTTCCATATCGGCCAGCGATGCAATCGAAACCCCGACGCGCCCCACTTCGCCCGCCGCCAGCGCATGATCCGGATCCATGCCGATCTGCGTCGGCAGGTCGAACGCTACGGAAAGTCCGGTCGTGCCTTGTGACAACAAATATCGATAGCGCCGATTGCTTTCCTCCGCCGACCCGAACCCCGCGTACTGGCGCATGGTCCACAGGCGTTTGCGGTACATGTCGGGATAGATCCCGCGCGTGTAAGGAAACTCGCCCGGCTTTTCATTCAGGGGCCGCTCACTCACAACGGACTCCTCATGAACGGGAGATCTTTCGCGCCTTCAGAAAGGACGAAACCCCGTAGTAGGTCATAGCCAGCGCGAACAACCCTGGGAAGATAATACCCTTTAGATCCTCAATCTCGCCGTGAAATTTCCGCACGCCCGCGTAGACGTAATAGCCGGACAACGCGGCGAAGACCAGAAACAGGAATCCGATCACCTCGTTCCACAGCGCGTGCAGCGGCTTGATGATGCCCGGCACCACGTGGCTCACGAACTTGGAGATCAGCGTACCCATCGCTCTCAATCCTAACAATACCTAGGCCGGACTCCCAAATACGCATCATCTCCTCCATCCAACCAGACTTCCCCGACTCCAAAAACTCCGTCCCCTCCCGATAAGGGGAGTGGCGATTGCCTGCAACGGAATGCCTGCATCCAGCATCACAAGGATGGCGACGTAGGTGGCTTCTTCTGGTGATATGCTGAAGGTGCTTGGGGTGTTTTCCAGGCATGCTTGAAGGAGAAGGGCCGCATTAAGGCCGTCTTTAGAGAAAGAAGGATGACTTGGAAGACCGTCTGAAAGATCTGATGCAGGAGCTGGGAAACGCGATCAACGAATCGCTTTCCGATTCTGACCGGATAGCCGCCGCCATCGGCGAGATCAAGCGTGCCGGCTATGACGTATTCCTGGTCCTTGAAGCCACCATTGGCTTCAATAAGCGCGACGAAACCGAAGACGGGGAAGAGCCCGCGGAAACCGTGGAGCTTGAGGCTCCTGCCGCACCCGAACCCACCCGCCGTCGCGTCGGCAAGATCAAGCTCACATCGCAGGATCAAAAATTCCTCCGGGCATTGAAGATCTCCGTCGACGAAGACGCCAAGCCGTAACGCCAGGCCCGAACTTCAGACGTTCGCCACAACGCTCCGCAGCCCCTCGAACTCTCCGTATAAAATAGAGCCGTGAACTATCGAAAGCTCGGCTCCACCGGCATACTCGTTTCCGAAATCGGCCTCGGATGCAACAACTTCGGCATGCGAATTGATTTAGAAGGCACCCGCAAGGTCGTAGACAAAGCCATCGACCTCGGTGTGACGTTGTTCGACACGGCCGATAACTACGGCAACATGGGCGGCTCGGAAACCTTGCTCGGCGAAGTTTTGGGCGCGCGCCGGAAAGACATCGTCCTCGCCACAAAGTTCACTTCTCCCATGGCGCCTGGCGTCACGCGCAAGAACGCCTCCCGCCACTACATCATGAACGCGGTAGAAGCCAGCCTCCGCCGCCTGAAGACCGACTGGATCGATCTGTATCAAATGCACTATCACGACGAACTCACGCCCATCGAAGAAACCCTGCGTGCGCTCGACGATTTGATTCGCCAGGGCAAGGTTCGCTACATCGGCTGTTCCAACATGTTCGCGTGGCACGTCGTCGAGGCCCAGTGGACCGCGCGCCATCACAATCTGCATCGCTTCGTCAGCATGCAGGCGGAATACAGCGTCCTGGTGCGCGAAATCGAACGGGAATTGCTGCCAGCGCTCGACGCCTACCAAATTGGACTGTTGCCGTATTTTCCTCTGGCCAGCGGCCTGTTGACGGGCAAGTACAGCCGCACGTCGCCCCCTCCGCCAGACACGCGCTTTTCCGCCTGGCAGCGCCTCGGCGATCGCTACGCGACCGAAGCCAACTGGGACGCCGTGGAGCATTTGCGCTCGTTCTGCGCGGCGCGCGGCAAGAGCATGCTGGAGCTCGCCTTCAACTGGCTGTTGGCGCACCGCTCTGTCTCGAGTGTGATCGCCGGCGCCACCAAGCCCGAGCAAGTGGAGCAAAACGTCTCTGCCGCCGGTTGGACACTCACGCCCCAGGATCTCGCTGAGATTGACAAAATGCCCCGCGGGTATGCACCCCCGCTATAGGGACGCTATAGTGTAATGCAAGGGAGTTTTCCATGAAGAGATTTAGCATCCTGGCACTGGCGCTCGCGATGTTTACCGGTGCGGTCGCCGTCGGCTTCGCACAAACCGCGTCCACCGACAGCACGAAGAAGACCACCAAGAAGAAGAAAAAAGCGCGTAAGGCGACGAAGCCCGCGGACACGAAAAAGCCGACGAACTAGCGCTGCTCCGCCAACGCCGTTCTCGGCTCGGGCGGGTGCTCACAATCGGAAATTACAGCGCGAATTGGAGGTCCACTTCCGTGACCACTTCCACCTGCTTGCCGTCCACGATGGTCGGCTGGTAGCGCCACTGTTTCACGGCATCCGTGGCGGATTGCACCAGCGGAAGCGGGCCACCCAAGGACGTCACCCCCTTCACCTGACCGTCAACTCCGATGGTCACGCGCAAGCGCACCGTTCCCTGCACACGCGCGGTCTTGGCCACAGCAGGGTAAAGCGGCACCACCTGCCGTACCAACCGGGTAGCTTGCGTCTTACCGGCAACCGTGATCGGCCCCGCTTGTCCCATCCCAGGAGCCGCCGCTGGTACGACTGCGGGAGCCGTCGGTGGAGGCAGCGGAGCAATACGCGCCGGCATTCCAACCGCCACGGGAGCCGCATTTGATGTCGCGATTACCGGCGGTGCGTCAATCACAGCCGTGCTGACCGGCCGCGATGGGGCCTTCGGGGCTGCAAACGCGCGCGCCGTGGGCTTGGTCGCCTCCGCAACGGGAGCCTGTTGCGGCACTGGGGTCTGCGCCGTTGCCGCGGGAGAAACGCCCGGCTTCTGCTGCGCTGCTTGTTGCTGCGCTGCCAACTGCTGCGCTGCCAACTGCTGTGCTGCCTGCTGCTGAGCTGCCTGCTGCTGAGCTGCAATCGCTTGCGCCGTTCCCGGCTTCGGCGTCTGTGCCGCACCCTGCGACGGGTTCGATTGTTGATTATTCGCCGTGGTTGGCGAGGATTTTGCGGTGGACGCTTTGCCGTCCGTCACCGACGGAACAACCGTAGGCGCGGTCGAAGTTTGCGCCGATCCCGTCGTGGTCGACTTTGTATCCGCAGCCTTCGAGCCGTGTCCCGACAACAGGAACGCAACCAGAGCCCCTCCCAAAACCGCACCGCCCACAACACCCATCCCAGCCTTCGATGCCAGGAACCCCTTCAGCTTGTTGGCCCCTTCGTTCGTGTCCTGTGATTCTAGCGATGAGAACGCCGGCGCAGCATCGGCAAGCGCAAACATCGACGACGTCGACGCACTCGTCCTGCCCAACGCTGGCGCGGGCACTTCGCGCTGCGGCACTTCTTCGCGGCGTGCCGGCTCGTCCCGGCGAGTTTTTTGCTCTCGTACCGGCTTCTGTTCCGTGGGCCCAGCTTCTCGTCGCGATTCCTCTCGCCGAGTTTGTTCTACCTGTCCTGCTGCAGCCCCCATGTCTTCCTGACGTGGAGTAACAGAAGGACCGTTTAAGGCCTTCTTTGCCGCGAGCGTTGGTTTTGTTTCCGGCCGCACATTGGGAGCAGGTGCCGTGGGCGACACCCGAGCCTGTGGCGCGAGCTTCGTTGGCTCTGCAATGGGCGTTGTTCCCTTGCTCCTGGCAGGCTGCTCGTACTGAACTTTCGATACTGGCTCCGCTACCGGCGTGGACGCTTCCGTGACGTCCGGACGCACCGTGATGGCTCTACGTTGCTTAATCGAGGAAAGCAACGCCAGTTTGGAGTTCATGTCTTGTTGCGGAGAACTGATTACCGCACTCGGCGCAGTCTGGGAGCCCGGCGCTGAAACCGTCGGTTCCATCACCTGGACATCCGAACGTTCCGCCACCTGCGCAACAGCAGCTTGCACCACTGGTGCATCCGTCTTCACTTCTTCCTTCACGATAGGAGCAGCCACTTCGGCGACGCTGGGCACTGGAGTTCCCGCAGGCGCAACCGGCACGGTAGCAATCGGCGGCGGCGCAGGCTGACGAGGCGCAGGCGGCGGCGTGCCAGAATTGCTCAACGCGCTCAACAGCGCTTCGAGATTTTCCTCGTGCAGGTTGATGGAGGCCGATGCGTCTCCTCCTTCCTGTTGCGGTAAAGCCGTATTGTTGTGCTCTGTCTCGACGTTGGCCATAGAGATCCTTACTAAATTCGTAATGCGCTGGAGCCTGTCCGTCCGCAAGGACCCGACGCGACAAACTCCGTCCAGTGTTTTCTTAATCGGCTGGAACAGCCAAGCACTTTAATTCGCCTTAGTGCTCTTGAGGCGAATTCTAAAAGGATCTGCGTAATTCCCTGCGGAGAGGTATACGGCCCCGTTCCCGGCTAAATCCTAACCGGCAGAAAATACGAAGGATATGAGAAAAGACGGCCTTACTACTCCGTCGTCCAGCGTGTATTTTTCGACCCGCAAATGCTTCGTCGCTTGGAATATTCCGGGGACGCCGCATTTGGACCCATCCCAAGCACTCGCATTTCGCCGCCGCCTCTTTGCTACCTTCAAAGAAGTGCTGAAGCCAACTATTTTTCGGGAATACGATATCCGCGGAATTGCGGAAACAGAACTTCTAAATCAGGACGTCGCAGATCTCGGGCGCGCGCTCGGCTCCAAAATGCGCCGCAAGAGTGGCGACCGCGTGAACCTTGGCCGCGATTGCCGCCTCAGTTCGCCGCGTTTGCACGACGCTCTGCTCGAAGGGCTGGTCAGCGCCGGTTGCGAAGTCACCGACATCGGCGTCGTTCCCACACCGCTGCTCTATTATTCGGCGCATTTAATGGAAGCCGACGGCGCGGTCATGATTACCGGAAGCCACAATCCCTCTGAGTTCAACGGCTTCAAAAGCATGTGCGGTACGGGCTCCATCCATGGAGAGGAAATCCAGGAACTGCGGCGCATTTTGGAAGCGCGTGATTTCACCACCGGCCACGGCTCACACCGCAACGTCGATGTGACCGAAGCGTACGTCGATGAGATTAGCGCGCAATTCAACTTCCCGCGCCGTGTCAAAGTGGTCCTCGATGCCGGAAACGGCACCGCCGGTCCCGTGGCGCATCGCCTCTTCAAACGACTGAATTGCGAAGTCACTGAGCTCTTCTTTGAAATGGACGGCCGTTTTCCGAATCATCATCCCGACCCCACCGTTCCCGAAAACCTCGAGCACTTGCGCCAAGCCGTGCGTGCGCAAGGCGCCGACCTCGGCATCGCCTTCGATGGAGACTCCGACCGCATTGGTGCCATCGACGAAAACGGCGACGTCATCTATGGCGATTTACTGCTGTTGATTTACGGCCGCGAGATTCTCACCCGCAAGCCCGGCGCCACCTTCATCGGCGAAGTGAAATGTTCGCAGGTTCTCTACGACGAACTGAAGCGCCTCGGTGGCAATCCCATCATGTATAAGACCGGGCACTCTCTCATCAAAACGAAGATGAAGCAGGAGCATGCCGAACTCGCCGGCGAAATGTCCGGCCACATGTTCTTTGCCGATCGCTATTTCGGTTACGACGACGCCCTCTACGCCGCCTGCCGGCTGATTGAAATTGTTGCCGACAGCGGCAAGCCTCTTTCCGCGCAGCTTGCTGGATTGCCCAAGATGGTTTCGACCCCGGAGATTCGTGTCGATTGCCCCGACGAGACGAAATTCCAGGTTGTCGCGCGCGTCACCGAACGCTTCCGCAAAACACATCAGATCCTGGACGTGGACGGCGTGCGCGTTTTATTTGGAAAAGGCTGGGGCTTGGTGCGCGCTTCGAATACGCAACCGGTTTTGGTTCTGCGCTTCGAGGCCGAGAGCGCTGCGCTCCTGGAGCAGTACCGCGCCGAAGTGGAATCCGCCGTCGAAGAAGCGAAGAACGCGGCCGCTTGAGATACCCGGGATGCCACCTGGGGCCCCTAGAGGAGGAGAGAACTTTTCGCCGATGCTGCGCCGGCGTGGAATCTCAAATCGGCCGCTTTACATTCATTCTGCCCTACTGTGCCACCCCATGTATCCGTACTAGGTAACTTTTTCGCGACATCTGAGGATTCTGCGGAGGCGAGTGCCCCAGCAAACGCCCCTGTCAACGCGTAGCGCGCAAAATCTCGCTCACCGTCTCAAAGCTAAAGCCTGCTTGGCGCAGGCGTGGAACCACCTGCTCCACGGCCCTTAACATCTCCTGGACGTTCGGGTCCGCCTGCACACCCCTCCCGTCATGCAAGCAAATGATGCCGCCATTGTCCGCACCGGTCGCGATCCTCTGCACGATCTCGGATGCCGGCAACTTCCAGTCGCATCCCATCACGGTCCACATCACACCCAAAAGATCCAATCGTTTTTGCGCGGCCTTCATTCCGAACCATCGCACTCCGTAAGGCGCGCGAAACAGCTTCGGAGTCACTCCCGTCACCTGTGCGATCTTCCTTTGCGCTTCCGCCAACTCGCGATAGATGAACTCTTCCGAGCAAAAATCAAAGCGCGGATGTGTATCGCTGTGATTGCCGATCTCGTGCCCGGCAGCCACTACCGCTTGCGCGATCTGCGGGAGCCGTTCGACGTTTGCGCCGCACAGGAAGAACGTTGCTCGCACATTACACCGCGCCAGCAGTTCCAATAGCGCCGGAGTCGATTCGCTCGGCCCGTCGTCAAACGTCAGCGCCATTGATCTACGTCCGCGATCGCCGCGATAAACCGATGGCCCGAAGAGTGCCGCCGAACGACCGCGCACCGCATACGCCAAGGCAACCCCTGCGGCGACGACTACCGTGGTGCCGCAGATAACAATGCCAGCCGTCATGTTCTATTTGGGAGTGTACTGAAAATCCGACAGCCCGATTTCGTCGCTGCCCTGCACCAGGAAACCGAACTTGCCTTGCGTGAAGTCACGACCGGGTTCGGCCCAGCTATCCAGCGTCATCCATCCGTCAGGCTTTTTCAGGCGATGAACCAGCTTCCTCTGTGTGACATCAATCTGGATGGCGTACGACTTTTCTTTGTCGCTGAGACCGTGCTCGTGCTTCTCGCGCTCGGACGTCTTGCCTCCCTCAATCACCTTCGACCACAAGTATTTCTTGTCCAACTCAAAGAGGTTGTAATTCTTGGCGTCCACGTATTGCACTGCCCAACGAATGCGGCCGCCCCGGAACAGATTCCCGCCGCGCAGCAGTTGAACCGCAAACGTGAAGGTCCCGTTCGGCGTGAGCTTGAACGGAATGAAGCCCGCGCCTTTGTGCGTCCACAGTCCATTCTGAAAGCTCCAGGCATTGGCATCCTCGAAGTCCGCCATGCCGGATGTTTTCGCCACCACGGCCACCGGCGCCGCCACCGCCACCTTCGCCAAGGCCAGCTCCAGCGGATGCGTTTCGCCCGCGTTCACCTGCACTCGCTCCGTCTTTTCCGTGAACCCTTGCGAGCGCGCCGTAAACAGGTACGTTCCCGCAGGCACCTCGAGCTGGTTGTCCTTCAACTCATGCGTCTGCTGTTCGTCGGCCCGATGATAGACGATGGTCGCGTCCGCGGGCACTCGCGTCAGCTTCACGGTGCCCATCGCGGCCGCGAGCGTTACGTCCGCACCGTTGATCGCGCTCGCTTGGCCTGCCCGGAACACGCGTTCCAATCGTCTTGGCACAAATTTATCGCGTCGCAACTCCACCGTGTGATCTCCCGGCTTGATGCCGTTCGAAGTGAGCGCGCCGTCTTCTCCCACTGTGCCGATGACCTTTTCGTCCAGCAGCACTTCCGCCCCCGGTGTCGCTCCTCGAATTTGCAGACTCGCCAATTGCGGCAGTGCCTGCATCTTGAACTCCAGCCGGACTTCGGAGCCCTTTTTCACATCCGCCGTTTGCGGCGCCACCGCCTCGAACCCGTCCTTCGACACTCGTACGCTCACAGCGCCAATGGCCGGGATGCGAACCTGACCGCGTTGGGTCTTGCGCGCGTATTCCTTGTTATTGAGGAACACCTTCGCGTCGTCTTCATTCGTCGAGATAATCAGCGTCCCAATGTTCAGGTCCGATTTCAGAAACGCCG
>CAITIX010000443.1 GCA_903892565.1 uncultured Acidobacteriia bacterium | reverse complement strand
TCCGGCAAAATCATGCGGCGCATCCTGCGGAAGATCGCCGAGAACCACACCGACCAGATTGGCGACACCAGCACCCTCGCCGACCCCGGCGTGGTGGACGCTCTGGTGAAGGGGAAACAGTGATTCCGGTGGACAGAAACTCAAAGGCGAAATGCTTTTCCAACCGGAAATAGGATGGGCTGAACAACCGGTCGTCCATAATCTTTTAGGCAACATCGAGCGATTATGAAAATATTACGCATTATTCCATTCGTTGCCGTTGGCATTCTCCTCATTGCCATCGTGAGCCGCCAGTCGGTTGCGCAGTCTTCCAGCGCGGCAGATGACCGAGGCGTTCTCGGACAATACGAACGGTTGGTTTTATCATTGTTTCAGTGTGGCGACACCAACACCGCAAATCAGGTTGCTAGTTTGGTAACGGCGATACACGAAGGGCGAGATGTCACAGACATTGTGATGACGGTTCGAATTTTACAGAGTTTGCGTTCTGGCGATACCAACGCAGCCATCAGTTTGTTGGAGTCGCGATTGGATGGAGCATTGATTTCATTTAGCACGCCTTCAGCCAGTCCACGCGTAGCGAAGTATGACAAGATTCTGGCGATGGCTAGAGATTATCGAGCCAAGTATCCGCGCACATCTGGCATTCCGGAGATTGACAACGGAGTGACCCGAACTTTTAGGTTGTTACCGAAATGATAATGCCTAATGTGAGGATAGGCTGAACAAGTTCAACGGCGGAAGCCAAGTCGGCGCGGGGAATTTCTCCGCGCCATTTTCATTTTTGGCCCGCCGGAGACTTGCATGGCGCGAGGAAATTGGTAATGTTTGTGCCAATGAAATTCGCCCTGGCCATTTTCACTTTCGCGCTGTTCGCCTTCTTCATCGCTTGGGGCATTCTCGAACTGCTCAAGGGCCGGCCGTGGCTGCTGCTCGCGTCGGTCGGCGTGTTCCTCGGCACCTTCATCAAGTTCGGCTGCCAATCTCACTAAAGGCAGATGGGAGTTAGGAGATGGCAGATGGGGGGAAGCATGGTCGCAACGGATTTATCCCCAACTCCCATCTCCTATCTGCTATCTCCCAACTACGGTTTCGCCGGGACGGGAAATTGTTTTTGCATGGTGGCGAGGATCTGCGCCCAAGTCAGGGAAGTTCCACTCTTCGTTCCCGCCGCCACGCCCGTGGCGTAGGCGGTCGCCGGCGAGGTTCCCTGCACGATGAACGCCTGGCTGCCGAGATACACAACGCTCGTCCCCGGCAACGCAATCGAGACGAAGCTGCCGTAATTGGAATAGGACGCGAGCTGGCTGCCCTGCGTGGCGGCCACCGCGATGACGCCGGAATCCGCCGCCGGATAGGTGGGCGTGGTCACCGGCTGGTTGCCGGCGGCGGCAAAAACGACAATGCCCTTCGCAATCGCCTGCCGGATGACGTCCGCCAGAATCGTGCTGTCGTTCGCGCCGCCGAGGCTCAGATTCAGGACGGTCGCGCCGCCGTTCACCGCCGCCTGCACGCCGAGCGCCACGTTCCAGGTCGTCGCGGTTTCGCTGTTGCCGTAGACGTCCACCGGCAGAATTTGCGCGGAGGTGCTGCCGCCCTGCGCCGCCATCGCCCGCAAAATCGTCTCGGCCATGCTTCTGGCGTGGGTGGGGT
>CAITIX010000442.1 GCA_903892565.1 uncultured Acidobacteriia bacterium | reverse complement strand
GGGCCTTCGCCAACAGAGCCAATCGCGCCTCACCCAGCTTCTTACCCCGAGCTTCAAACGCAATGCGACGATTCGCCGTCACCAGCTTCCGGCACGCCTCGATCAACGAAGGCATCGTCTCTTCGGCGTCCGCCGCGATGGCCAGATCCACTTCGGGGAGCCGCTGGAAATCCTGGTAATTCGAGTGAATGAAGAGATCGCCCGCGCTGATCGAAATGACCTTCGCGCCGGGCTTCAAGATAGGCTCCGAATGGCGGATCAGCACGTCTTTGTATTCGTTGACGGTGCCCCAAAGATCCTCGCATTCCAGGCCAAGCACAACATCGGCGGTACTCAACACCGCTTTGCGCCGCTCCGTCTGATTCAACGGATGCCGCGACGGGAAGTTCATGCGGATCCCCGGATCAATCACGGCTGCTTGTAATAACTCGGCGAGCTCCACCAGCAGCTTCATCCCGTTCGGCGTGCGCGCTGCGCGATCGGCCACGAGCACAGGGAACTCGGCGTTCACCAGCATGCGCGCGGTATCGTTTACGGCCTTGGCATCCCCCGCGGGAAACGTCGGCAGAATCGTTTTCGGAATATGCAGCGCTTTTTCGTCTTTAATACCGGCTTCCTGCAGGCCGAGATCCGCGACCAAGAGCACGGGCTCGCGCGGCACGGTCATCGCCGTCTTGTAGGCACGTACGGCGGATTCAGCGAAGTGCTGCAAGGACGTCGGATTATCGTCCCACTTAATGTAGTCGCGAACCATGGCCGCGGCATCTTGCACGCTATGCGCCCACTCGGCACCAGGACGCCGCACCGTGAGATCCAACGTGTTTCCCAGAATAATCATCAGCGGAACACGATCGCACCATGCGTTGTAGATCGCCATCGAGGCGTGCTGTAATCCGACGGTTCCGTGCGCCAACACCAGCAGCGGCTTGCCCTCGATCTTGAAATAGCCGTGCGCCATCGCGACGGACGATTCCTCATGGCAGCAGGTAATGAACTCAGGCGCTTTGTTTCCGCCGTAGTTGATCAACGATTCATGCAACGAGCGAAAGCTCGAACCCGGATTGGCGCAAACGTATTCGAAGCCGAGCGACTTGATCACGTCTACCATGAAGTCGGACCCGGGGCGCTGATTCTCCAACACCTGGAGGTCGGTGGGCATGGCGCTTTCCGCTTCTTTCGTCATGAGCGGCGTAACCGTTCGCGGTGGTGCAGCGGCAGGTTGTTGCGCCTCGGCTGTGGACGCGCCACCCACCAACGCGGCGGCTCCCGCACTGGCGCTCTTCAAGAAGTTTCGGCGATCCACCCTAGGCTTGCGTTGCGACGACATCGTGATCCTTTCGACAAGGGCCGCGAAGATACCAGCCCGGTACGAAAAGTATATCCAAGAAACCCCCGGCGAATGGGCTACCGCAGGGCGCCTACTTCGGTCTGATGTTGTTCTTGCCGGACAGCTCCACGCACTTGTAAGGCGTGAAAGGTTCGTCGGAGATTTTCATCACGTCCAGGCCCTTGAAAGGATCGCTCAAGTACAACGGATCGTCGGCACGATAGTCGCGCGTCAGCGTGCGGGCAGTGTTATCCAACGTGTAACGCTCCACGGCGTGCATCCGCGCGCTGTGCTGCAAACCTGTGAGCGGGACTAGTACGCCGGGCTTGAAGCCGATCGTGTCGACAACGAGAACATCGCCTTCCCAATCGCCGATGGAATGCCCGGCAATGCTAGGCGTGATGTTCTTCGGATGCTCCTTCATATTCAAGTGGATGGTACGCGTCAAGTTCATGTAGCCGTACTTGAGGGTCAACGTGTCATCCGTTTGCAGAATCTCATTCACATGGCGGTCGCGTAACCACGCAAAGAAGATGTTGGCCGCAGTGCAGTGCAGCGCAGGATCATCAAAGCGCATGTCGTACTTCTTGGCCGCCGCTTCTCCCGCAGGCGTCGGAGTTGCGCCTCCGCCCGGGAGCTTGTCCTTGGGAAGGCCTTCAATATTCCCGCCGCGGGGATCGAAAAAGCTTTTGGGCTGATCGCCACTGTTCGAGCCGATACTCATCCACTGCCCCGTGAAATTCGGACGGCCGTTGGGCAATCGTTCTGGACGCGACGCCTTATTTTTTTCGGCGAGCGTATCCAGCGGGCTGGTACCCTTGGCAAAATCTTCGCGTGCGGAATGCTCAATGCCGTCTGGGCCGATAAACGAGGTCAACGCACACACGTGATCTTCGCGCCGTGCAGGATATCCCTTGAACGTCATCTTCTGACCGGGAGCCAAAGTCGTTTTCGTCCATCCACGACGTCCCAGTGCCGTGCGCGCTTCAATCTCGCAACGCCACGGAATCGACTTGCCACCGTTAGGACTCGCGACGTTGAAAAACACGTAGCTGCGAGGATCCACGTACTGAAACTCGGTGATGGTTCCTTCGACGGTAATGGTCTTCGAAACATCAAAATGGGCCGCGGCGGAATGGTGGGCACCCGCGTATGGTGCCACGCAAAGGAGAAGTGCAACAAATATTAGGATTGCGGAGTGTCTCATCATATTCCACCGTAAGTCGAAACTGTAAAGAATTGATTTCAAAATACGGGACCTTTGTTAAGGACTCGTAAAATCATTGGACCGGCGGAATGGCCCGCAAAGACGCAGTCTATCATTTAGACAAACGCGTAGCCGAGACGCCCTACTTCTTCTTATTGCCCTTGCCGTTCACGGGAGCAGACGTATCGAACAAATCGTCGGTCAGGTTCTGATTGAACGCGACGCTTTCCGCGAAGATTTGATATTGCTTATCGCCATTGCGCTCGCGCGTAATTTCCTGCGGCCACTGGATTCCGTTGGATTCGCGATAGCGGGCGTAGCGGGTAATCTCTTGGTTCGTCTCGCGCGTTTTGGGATCGCGCCACGTGAACTTCTGCTGCACGGGAAGCTTCGTCGTCTGGTGAAAATAGACGGTGACGACGCGATTTTCGGAATCGGCAATATCGACGACTTCGACGGGGAAATGATCCACCACATCGAGGCCTCGGGATTCGAACGTCAGCCCGGGCTCCTGCAAACGCACGCGCAATATATAGAAGATGCTGCGCAGGGTGGTGTCGCGATAGCGGTCGAATTGGTCGGCAGGCAAAGGCTTTGATCCGCGCCAGTTGATCTCGGCGGCTTTGTCTTCGCGGAAGACGGTGGCGTAGTCCTCGGTCTTGCCGAAAGACTGACGCTCGCGGATGCCGAGATCCTGCCCCGTTCTGCCGTCGGCTACGGTGATGTATCGCGTCGAGATTTTCGCGATGCTGAGGCCGCTCAATTGAGAGTTGTAAAACGAATACGCGCGCCCGGTTTCGACGCGATCTTCCATCTTGAGGAACTTATCTCCGCCGAGCGCGGCGATCGCGTCGTCGATCACCTTTTTTGCGCGGAGATCGCTGGCAGTGATACTGGCCGGGAGCGCGGGCGGCTGCGCCGCTAGAGGCAGCGCCAATAATACAAGGCCTACAAGCAGATCCCTCGACTGCGCTCGGGATGACAGGAGAGGGGCGTTCGTGAAAACGCGCACGACTCGGGATGTCACGAGAGTTGGCGGAAGCTTCACTTCCCTGCTCCTTTCGGCTCCGGGATCGTCAGGTCGAGTTTTTCCACCTTTCCTGCGGCTGTGAGAGGCTTGCCGAAATCCTTGGGATTGCCGACGGCGACGACAGTCAGATCCTCGGGGCGAATGTGTTCCTTCATCACGCGCAAGACATCGGCACGCGTAACAGCGGCGATCTGTTTTTGATACTGCAGCAGGAAATCTTTGGGATAACCGAAATATTCGTAGGTGAGCAAGCGGTTCAGCGTCTTCGACGGACTATCGAAGAAAAACACAAAGCTATTCAGTACGGTGTCTTTTGCGGTTTGCAATTCCTGTTCGGTGACTTCGACCGTGCGCATCTTTTGCAGCTCTGCGCGCGCCGCCTCGATGGTTTCCGTGGTGGTCATGGATTTCGTACTACCCGCAATGCGGAACGTTCCGGGATGATCGTAGCCCGCGCCCCATCCCGCTCCGATGGAATATGCATAGCCGAGCTTCGTGCGAATCTGCGACATCAGGCGGCTGGTGAAGCCGCTGCCCAGGATATCGCACGCCACTTGCAACGCAGGATAGTCCGGATCGCGCAGCGTTCCACCCAGAAGACCGATGGAGAAAAACGTCTGCGTCACGTCCGCTTTTTCTCCGAGGAAGATCCCGGGCATGGCCTTCGCCGTGACAGTTGGGAACGCAGGCACGGGAGCTTGCTCCACTTTCCAATCGCCAAATAACCGCTCAAGTTTGTCACGCATCTCATTCGTCGAAAAATCGCCATACACGGCGAGCATGATATTTTTCGGGAAATAGTAGCGTTTGTAGAAGGCCTGCAAATCTTCGCGATGAATGCGATCGAGATCCTCATACTCGGTCTGCCAACCATAGGGAGTGTTGCGGCCGTATAGAGTCGCGCTGAGTTCACGTTCGGCGATACCTTGGGGCTCATCATTGCGTCGCGCGATGCCGCTCCGCACTTGCGAGAGGAGCAAGTCGATTTTGTCCTGGCGGAATTCAGGCTCGGTGAGAACTCCCTTAAAGGTCTGCAGGACGGGATCCACCGATTCTTTGAGCGCCGAAAAGCTAACGGTCGCGCTGCTTTCGCCTAGGCTGCTTTCGACGCCAGCGGCGATGTTCTCAAGCTCTTCATCCAGTTGATCGCCCGTCTTTGCATGCGTGCCCCCGGCGCGCATCACACTGGCCGTTACTTCTCCGAGGCCTTTCTTATCCGGCGGGTCGAACAAGTTGCCGGTTCGCACAAGAGCGAAGCCATCGATCACCGGCAGCTCGTGATCTTCGAGAAGAAACACACGCATGCCGTTCGAAAGTGTGAACGTCGCTGGCTCCGGGATCTTCACCTGCGCCAGACGCGGATACTTCAGATCTTTGTAAGAAGGAATCGCCGCGGCAGGCGTTCCAGCAATAGTCTTCGTGACGGGCGCGGGGCTTTGTGCCCACGCGGCGGCAGCAATCAGAAGGGACAGGGCGATGGGGCGAATCCGGATAGGAATCATCATTGCTGACCTCCTTCGGGGACGACAGTTGCATCCGGCCTTGAGCCCTCAGGCGGAACATATGTATACGCCACGGTTCGGTGCTCAGACACTAGGTACGTACGCGCGACGCGCTGGACGTCATCGGCAGTCACTTTGTCGTACTCCTCAAGTTCCGTGAACAGCTTCCGCCAATCGCCGAAATTGGCATGATAGGTAGTGAGCTCACCTGCAAGGCCGTTATTGCTCGCGAGCTTGCGAATCAACCCCGCGCGGAGTTTCGTTTTCACACGCTGCAAGGTGGCGTCGTCGGGCTTTTCGCGCTTAGCCTGTTCGATGACGGCGTACATTTCCTTTTCGTTTTCCTCCACGCTGTGGCCCGTTGCCGGAGCCGCGTAAAACAGAAAGAGTCCGGGATATTTTCCGCCGGGGAACGTGGCCTCCGCTCCGGCGGCCAATGCACTTTGTGTATCGCGAACCATGTCCTTATACATGATGGACGTGCGTCCATCGGAAAGAACTTCATTCAAAACATCCAGTGCGGCGTCGTCTTTCGAATATTGATCGGGACGCTTGTAACCGACAATCAAGAACGGCTGCGCGGGCGAAGCAACCATCACGCGTCGCTCTCCTTCTTGCAGGGGCTCCACCGTGCGCTTGGCAATGGGTAAAGGACGCGCGGGCAGGCGGCCGAAGTATTTTTCCGCCATGCGCTTCATCTCTTGCGGATTCACGTCGCCGACAATGCCGATGGTGATATTCGCGGGCACGTAATACTCGTGATAGAAACGTTCCGCATCGGGACGACGGAACGCCTCGATGTCGCTGGCCCATCCTCCAGGCATGTTGCGATAAGGATGCGCGAAAAATGCGACGGCCGCGAGCGATTCTACGAGTTTGCCTTGCGGGCTGGATTCCACACGCATGCGGCGTTCTTCGCGCACTACGTCGCGCTCTTTGTAGAACTCGCGAAAAACGGGCTGTAGGAATCGTGACGATTCCAACAAGAACCACAGTTCGGAGCGATTGGCCGGAAAGCTGTAGTAATACTCCGTAGAATCCTCCGCAGTCCCCGCATTCATATCGAGGCCTCCATTCGATTCCACAACGCGATCGTATTCGTTGGGCTCGATGAAATCCTCGGCTTTTTCAATGGCTTCGTCTACAGCTGCCGCAAGCTTCTTGAGCTTTTCGGGATCAGCCAAGCGACGCTTACTGCTCTCGGCATCGAACCGCGCGTAGGCCGCATCGATCGCCGCCAGCGCCTTCTTCTCCTCAGTCCAATTGCGAGTGCCAATGGTCGGTGTGCCCTTGAACGCCATGTGCTCAAACATATGCGCCAGGCCCGTTTGGCCGCCAGGATCGTCGACGGATCCGACGTTCACGTACGTGTGGAAGGAAACCACGGGCGCCTGGTGACGCTCCGCCACGATGAAGTGGAGAC
Source organism: uncultured Acidobacteriia bacterium (assembly GCA_903892565.1). Classification (GTDB taxonomy): domain Bacteria; phylum Acidobacteriota; class Terriglobia; order Bryobacterales; family Bryobacteraceae; genus Palsa-187. Next base: position 4,358 of record CAITIX010000442.1, on the reverse strand, counting down.
CGTTGGGGAGCGTGAATTCCGTTACTTTTTTCTCGAAATCTTTTAAAGATTGCGCCGCGAGCAGAGTCGGCACGAGCAGAAAAAGCGGACGAAGCCTCATATGCACTAGGGTAGCAGCGGAATGCACCACACGTTCAAAGCCGTGCGTTTTGCGAAATCCAAGGTGATAAAATCGGATCACTATGCCCACTCCAACAGCATCCATGCAACGTCTGCCCGGGGTTTCGCACGAAGAAGCGACTGGCCTGGCCAAGGAAGTTTTGCAATCGTCCGACATTCTTTTGGGACGCACGGCGAATCTGGTACGCATCTTGTCGATGCATAGTCCGTTCTTGTCGCGCTGGTATTTGGGATTCACGGCGGCAGTGCGCCAGCCGAACCTGGGCGCTTCGAGCGACGTGCGCTTACGCAATCTCGCGAGCATCAAGACGTCACTAGTCAATGAATGCACCTACTGCACGGCGCATACGTCCATCTATGGACAAGCACTCGGCCTGAAGCCGGAAGAGTTCGAGGCCATGCAGGGCGACTATCGCAATAGTCCCTTGTTCAACGAACGCGAAAAGGCGACCATCGCGTGGGCAGAGGCGATGACCAACAACACGGCGAAGAAGGACGAGAAGCTGTGGCAGGAAATGAAGCGCCTGTTCACGAACACGGAGATCGTGGAGATTTCGATGGCCGTGGGTTTATTCAACATGGCGAATCGCTTCAACGACACGTTTTGGAGCGAGCTGGAATCCACCGAATACAATCAGCGTCAGGCTGGCGCAATCCATCGCACGGTGGAAGATATCGAAGCCTTCGCCAGCCGCTTTGCTCCCACAGGGCAGGTGGAACGCGAGAGAATCAAGAATCAGGGCAAGTAGTGGCCGACGAACGCCCAGCGATCCACACGTCTTCCCGCGCTAGTGCCACGTAGCCGCTAGAGCCGCCCGCGCCTTCGGGAACTCATGGAGCTTACGTTTCAAACCGGAGCGTTACTGCTGCTGATCGCCGCTGTTGTGGCGATGCTGACGCGGCGCTTGCGTTTGCCGTACAGCGTCGGCTTGGTAGCGGCGGGCATCGGCTTGGCGATGCTGCCGTTCGCGCCCAAGGCTACGCTTACGAAAGATCTCATTTTCACGGTGCTCTTACCGCCGCTCCTTTTTGAAGCGGCCTTCTATATCCATTGGGAACAACTGCGACGGGACTTTGCTGTCGTCACGATTCTAGCGACGCTCGGCGTCGTACTCTCCGCGCTCGTTACAGCGACAGGAATGCACTATTGGGCAGGTTGGCCGTGGCTCGGCGCCGCGGTGTTTGGTGCATTGATTGCGGCGACTGATCCGGTGTCCGTGATCGCAACCTTCAAAGACGCGAAGGCGAAGGGCCGCTTGCTCGTGCTCATCGAAGCAGAGAGCCTGTTCAATGACGGCACGGCAGCTGTGGCGTTCGCCGTGGTGATTGCGGTCGCAGGCGGCGCACAAGTTACTTCGATCGATGTCGTCGCGATGCTGCTAAAGATGATCGTCGGCGGAATTTTGTGCGGCGGGGTTGTCGCTCTCGGCGCGCTTCTCTTGGCGGGGCGCACCGAGGACCATCTTGTAGAAATCACATTCACGACGATTGCGGCCTATGGATCCTTCTTATTGGCGGACCATTTCGGCATGTCCGGCGTGCTGGCGACCATTACGGCAGGACTCGTGATGAGCAACTGTCAATCGTTCGGCACGATTTCCGAGAAAGGCAAAGAAGCGGTGGAAGCGTTTTGGGAATACGCCGCGTTCGTTGCGAATTCGCTCGTTTTTCTGTTGATCGGGATGCATGAGGCGCACCAGAACTTTGGAGCGGTGTGGATTTCCGCGCTGATTGCGATCGCACTTGTGACGCTGGGAAGGGCTGTGGCTGTCTATCCCTGTTGCGCGCTATTTGCCGGATCTTCACTGCAGGTCAGCATGAAACACCAACACGTTCTTCTCTGGGGAGGACTGCGTGGAGCGTTGGCCTTAGCCCTGGCGCTGGGGCTTCCTGAGGACGTTCCGCAACGCGATCAGATCCTGACGATCAGCTTTGCGGTGGTGGCGTTTTCGATCTTCGTGCAAGGCTTAAGCATGGCTCCGTTCCTGCGAAGGCTGAAAGAGATTCCGAGTTAACGCTGGCGATAGTTACTTCGAGTTCATGTGCGCGCGATCTTTTTCGTTTTCCGCGCAGATGTAGTCGAGTAAATCCGTATCGAGCGCCAGAGTCTGTACAAGATGGACGGTCCACGGCTTGGTGTATGCTTTGGGATCGTCCACAGTCACGTCGATTTCCATGCGTCCGAAATTGACGCGGCGGAAGCGTTCGGTCATCTTCAAAGCGTCGGTTGCGGGCGTGCCTCCGCGATCCAGCCAGCCATCTTCGCGAAATCCGTTCGATTGCACCACCAGCGTCTCGCCTTCCCACTTGCCCGTCGAGTAACCATTCCACGATGGCTGAGGATCCACCGACAGAGGGCGTCCATCCGTAAAGATCTGCCGATACATCGCATTGCGCTCGCTCAAAATGAGCAGCAGTCCTGGCGTCTGAACCACTTTCTTCATTAGTGGCGCGGTGTGCGTTTTCATGATGCCCACGGGCAGGCACTGCGTTGCGGGATCGTCCAGGCTATACCGCGCCTGGCGCGCTTTCTTCAATTCCAGAGCCCAGGGCTGGAACGGCAAGCCGCCTTCCACGCTCCAGCCGATGTTGGCGAACTCCCACGGCGTCTGAATATCGTCACAGCCTTCGGGCGGGCACGGCTTGTTTTTTTCGGGCTCCCAGGTGCCGGTGAAATCGGGCTTGCCGTCGGATGTACGCGGCGCGGGAGCCTTCAAGTTCGGCTTGCCATCAGCCGCGCGCGGAACTCCCGCAGTGGGATAGTCCAACCACTGGGCGAACATCGCCGAGGGAGCCAGCAACAACAATATGATAGCCGCGTTCATGCGCTTCCATTTTCGCGCATGTTGATTTCGCGTGCTGAAGCCTACTTGCGCGAATCTTTGCCGACGATGTGGGGAAGGTCGACGTTGTTCTCGTCGCAGATGTATTCCATGATCTCGGTGTTCAGCAACTGGTTCATGTGTCCGTAGACGGTGAACGTTTTCGTATAGGCGCCGGGATCGTCAATGGTCACATCTACTTCAAGATGCCCCATGTTCGGACGGCGGATGTGTTCGACAATGTGGAGCTTTTCCGTATGCGGATGCCCTGCCCCATCGAACCAGAAAATGTCGTTGAAGCCGATGGTATCGACGACGAGCGTCTGGCCTTCCCAGTGGCCGATGGATTCGCCGTAATACGTAGGATCGAGGTCCTTCGAATGCTCCTTGCGATCGAGGAAGATCTGCCGGTAGCCGTGCGGTCCGCCTTCGTACAGGAACACGACCAGCTTCGGCGTCTGCACGATCTTCCATGGATACGGCGTCATACGCGGAATGCCGGAAGGGCGGCAGCGGACGTTCGGATCTTCGTTCGACATGTGACCTTTCGAAGCCTTCAATGCCCATTCCTGCAAGGGCAGCGTTTCACCGGGCTTCAAGGCGCTCGTAATGTCGTACATGAAATTCTTGTCGGGACCCCACAGGCCGGAAAGATCGGGCGTGCCATCAGCGTTATGAGGCGTGGGCGCAGTGGAGTTCGATTGCATCCGCTGCAGCGCGACCAGCGCCTGGCCGCCGCCTTCTTCGGTCAGCAGCTTTTGCGCATTCGCAAGGGAGGCCGTGAGTGCCAACGAAAGGGCTAGTGCCGCAAGCGGCGTCCGGAACCAATGGGCGCGGGAAATATTCATGGGTTTCTCCTGACCTACTTACTCGCGGGAGCCGCCGCTTCGTCGGCCGACGAGCCCGCGTTCATGGTGCGTCCATCGGCGAGCGTCACCGAATTCGCATTAGCCCACGTAGAACTGTCCTTCGCCTGATGGCCCTTCACCTGGATCACGTCGCCGGGCTTCATCATCTCGCGCGTCCATCCAAGGCGGCGCAGAACGTTGGGGCTCGCGAGCTCGAAATTCCAGGTGGTGACTTTGCCGGCCTGATCTTTCACATCAATATAAAAGCGCGCGTGAGGATTGGTCCATTCCAGTTTCGTGACGGTACCGGTCAACGCCAGCGGCTTGTTGGCGTCATATTCCGCCTGGAAAGAATGGTGCGCCCACAAAGACACGGACATAACACAGGACACAATACAGAACGACAGGAGGAGCTTTGGTGATAACTGCATATAGATTTCCTTAGGCCGTTGCTTATGAAGGAGGCCACTTCTGATTTCACTTCATTTGGTGGCATAAGCGCAAGCGGCGAGCGCCGTAACCGCCGCCATATCGGATGCCCCTATTCCAGAGCGATGATGATCGCGCC
>CAITIX010000441.1 GCA_903892565.1 uncultured Acidobacteriia bacterium | reverse complement strand
TCATAGATCGGCCCTGCGAGCTTCGTACGAACATCGGCCTGTTCAGACGGGCTCAACTGCAACGGTGAATCCTGGAAATTCAACTCGACATTGGTCTCAATGGCTCGCGTCAGCTGCGAAAACCGCTCGATACGCTCGTTCACGCCCGCGCGCGTGATTAACAATGCATAGGCGAGACGCTCGAGATCTCTAAAAAACTCTCGCATTGACGCGGGCCTGCCACGATTTGCTACAGAATATGCCAATGCCGGCGGCATCCAATCCGAAAACTCCAAGCGGTTCAGCCATTTCAAGTGGCGATTGACCTCCCCCGCCAACTCGGTGCTCGTGTATGCCTCGTCCACAATCTCGCCGTATGTCCGGGCCATCGGCACGATCACCTGGTCGATGAGCTTCCGTGGGTCAAACGCCTTGCTAACGTGCTCCTGGAACTCTTTCAGTAGCGTGCCTTGCGGCTTGGCCTTCCGATAGATCATCCGAACATGACTGAATAGTTCGCCAAACGCTTCGCGGCCAAGGTCTTCCTCTGCGGTTTCCCATTTTTGTGTGTAAGCATCCCGCTGCTCCTCAGGTATCAGCCCAATGATCTCTGCCTTGAGGATGTCCGTTGCAGAGAGATCCAAACCACGGCTGTTCATCACAGAAAATATTCGATAGGCGGAGTCAAGATCGGGCGTCGATACGACAACGAGGAAGCAGCGTGTTACTATAAACTGTGCCAGTCGCGTCCGCTCTGACTCGCTCATCGTCGCAATGCGTTCCTGGAAGAATCTTGCATTGTCCCTTAATCGACGTTGGCTGTCGGACAGTTCATGTTCGATTTTCAGTAACTCGGGAAAGCCATCTGACCGCTGAACATATTGCTGAAAGAACTCACGATCTCGAGGCCGCAGTAGAAGTCGGAAGTGATCCTGTGTGCCCAAAATTGGTCGCCCCTCCTGATAAATCAGAAGGGTCAAATCGGATGCGTCCTTGGCCCCAACATTCGCGCGCAGAGCCGACAGCAAGAGTGTCAGTGTCGTCAGGCGCTGTTGACCATCAACGACATCGGCATCTGGCGCTGTATCGGCCTTAATGAGAACGATGCTGCCAAGGAAGTAGGGCGGCATCTCCGATACAGCCTCGCTGCGTCCGCGCATGAACCCGGTCAAATCATCGACTAGGTCAGTGACCTGATCGCGGGACCAAGCATAGGGGCGCTGATACCCCGGAATGCTGAACGCATACTCATTGCTGAAAATCTGGAAAATCTGCTTCTCGTGAGCCGTCAATGATGTCGCCACGCGCGTCCTGCCCCTTCTAGTCTGCTGCGGCTCCTGCGAAGCCAACGCCAAGCCCAATTTAGCGCGTCCCACCATCATTCGGGAGTGCTTCGGATCGGCGGATCGAAGGACCCGATTTTTGATCGACTCCGCCGTTCACCTGTGTTTCTACGCCAGAGCCCTACGCCCCTCATAGGCGTGTTGAAGCGCCCCAATTCCTGCCCTTTCTAATCATCCCCGTTGCCGAGCGCCTTCTGCGGTCGGCTCTGAACGGGGTCGATCGTGGCGGTTCATTCCTTCCAGTCCGAAGCGGTTTCGAGGGGCGCACGCATGCTGCGCACCGCGCTCGGGCCGGCGATCGCGGCCTTCCTCGAAGACCCAAGCATCGTCGAGGTGATGCTGAACCCCGACGGGAGGCTCTGGATAGACCGCTTGTCGAGCGGACTTGCCGATACGGGTGAGCGGCTATCGGCGGCCGACGGCGAACGGATCGTTCGGCTAGTCGCCCACCATGTCGGCGCCGAAGTCCATGCCGGCGCGCCGCGCGTGTCCGCCGAGCTGCCGGAAACGGGAGAGCGTTTCGAAGGACTTCTTCCGCCGGTCGTCGCGGCCCCGGCGTTCGCGATCCGCAAACCTGCGGTCGCGGTCTTCACCTTAGAAAACTACGTCG
>CAITIX010000440.1 GCA_903892565.1 uncultured Acidobacteriia bacterium | reverse complement strand
GCGGCGGTCAAATGCCGCTTTAGGGTTCCTGAACTGAACGGAAAGAAAATTCCTCTCATCGAGGACAGTCTCGTCTACGACTTCGTTCTGGATGAGTCCAGACGCAATCCATAGCTGGCTCGAAAATAAAAAAGGCGGACCCGAAGGCCCGCCTCTTTGTTATTTGAGCTAGAACGAAACTACTCTGCCAGCGTATCCTCGGCAGGCATTTCGGCTTCCGAGAGGCCGCCCGCATACAACGCGCGCGTCTCTTCGTCGTAACCCGGAATGGCGTCGAGCGCCGGATCCTGCTCCGGAATTACCTCTTCCTCGACGTCCTCACCCGCAATTTTCACGGTGCGATAGTACGCCATACCGGTGCCCGCCGGAATCAGGCGGCCCATGATGACGTTTTCCTTCAAGCCGCGGAGGTAGTCGACCTTGCCGTTGATGGCGGCTTCGGTCAGCACGCGCGTGGTTTCCTGGAAGCTGGCCGCGGAGATGAACGAATCGGTGGAGAGCGACGCCTTGGTGATACCCAACAGCACCGTCTTACCGGTTGCCAGCTGTCCGCCGGCTTCGGCCACGCGAGCATTCTCTTCACGGAACCGGAACTTGTCGACCACTTCTTCCGGTAGGAATTCCGTATCGCCGATGTCTTCGATCTTCACCCAGCGCATCATTTGACGCGCGATCACTTCCAGGTGCTTATCGTTGATGTTGACGCCCTGCAGACGATAGACTTCCTGGATTTCGTTGACCAGGTATTTCTGCAAGTCCTTCTCGCCCATGACCGCCATGATGTCGTGCGGGTTGCGAGGACCATCCATCAGCGGATCGCCGTGACGAACGCGCTCGCCTTCCTGCACGTTGATGTGGACACCGCGAGGGATGGAGTATTCGCGCTGCTCGCCATCGTCGCCGATGATGTATAGCTTTCGCATACCCTTGGCGATTTCGCCGTACTTTACCGTACCGTCGATTTCCGTGATGACGGCGGTTTCGCGCGGCTTGCGCGCTTCGAACAGTTCGACGACACGCGGCAGACCGCCGGTGATGTCCTTGGTCTTTGTGGTCGCGCGCGGAATCTTCGCCAGAACGTCGCCGGCGTGGATTTCATCGCCGTCCGCTACCGTTAAGTGAGCGTGCATCGGCATGAGGTACCGCTTTTCGTCATGCTTGCCGCCGCCCGCGGGCCGGACGATCAAAGCCGGAATGCGCTTTTCGTCGGTGGAATCCATCACCACCCACTGCGAACGTCCGGTGATTTCGTCGACCTGTTCCTGCATCGTGACGCCATCGGCCAGATCCTTGAAGTGGACCGTACCGCTGACTTCGGTGAGGATCGAGAACGTGTACGGATCCCATTCGAGCAGATCCGCATTGGCCTTGATCTTGGCGCCGTCCGCGAAATAAATCTTCGCGCCGTAGACTACGGGGTAGCGCTCTTTTTCGCGGCCCTTGTCGTCCAAAATCGCGATGATACCGTTGCGATTCATGGCGATCAATTCGCCCTTGGCGTTCTTGACCGTTTGTACGCCAATGAACTTCACGAAGCCGTTCGATTTCGCGTCCTGCTTCGATTGTTCCGGAGAGCCGCTAGCCGTTCCACCGATGTGGAACGTACGCATCGTCAGCTGCGTGCCCGGTTCGCCGATGGACTG
>CAITIX010000439.1 GCA_903892565.1 uncultured Acidobacteriia bacterium | reverse complement strand
TTCGATTCCGTGCGCCGCCGCTGAATGTAGTCCCAGCACAAGAAGAACCGCAGATATCAGCACTAAATGATGACCCGGCATGTTCATGGCACCACCCTGGCGGAGCAGGCTTCAATTTATCTACTTTTTAGATAATCTGCAAATCGCATTAATTGTCCTGCCTCTTTTCGAGAGAGGCGGCTCTGAATGCCTAAAACGCTCCGGTCACCGAGGCAGGAGGCACTTCGTGCGTTTCTCGTGCATGAACGCAAAAAAGCAGGTCTCACTCAGGCTGAGGTCTCATCCAAGTTAGGCCAACATCAATCCTTCATTGCTCGGATTGAAAGTGGGCAGCGCCGGATAGACGTAATCGAACTTTTGGATTTGGCAAAAGCGATCGGCTTTAAACCTCAGGCTATCTTAAAACAGTTAGAGAAGGTAGGCCCTTAGCCTCAAGTCCCGCTTTGCAGTTCATTCAAAGCAGGCCCGAGCCTGCGTGATCTTGGAAAAGCTCTTGGTCGCGCACGTAGCCAATCAGAGTGTCAGTCGACCGGTGCCGACTTGTGGCCATCATTTTGAAAATTGAAGCGCCGCGCTTTGCGGCGCTCGTCAGGAAGCCGGAGCGTAACGAATGGCCCGAGAATAGGGCAGGGTCTAATCCGACGCGCTCTGCATGCGATTTGACAATGTTTGCTACCGGTCGATCGGTGAGACGTTCGGCTTGGATGTGACCTCCGCGCCGGATGGGTCGGAAGAGGGGGCCTTCCGTGATGCTCGCGGCTTCCAACCAATCGAGAAGGGCAGCCACAGGGCACGCGATTTCGCCGCGGACTATGGCGATAACGGCTCCAAGACCCTCCTGATCAGTTTTGCCGTGCCGGATCGTTACGCGCAAACCTTCGGCCACTTGTTCAACATCGGCGACATCTAATGCCACGAGCTCCGAACGGCGGAACGCCCCGGCGAACCCGAGCAGGAGAAGAGCGCGGTCGCGGAGGGTTGTGACTGTACCGTCTGGACGGGGCGCCATAGCAATCACGTGGTCTGCAGTGGCCGGCGTGGCTCGCTTTGGGGCGGTGCCATGAGTGCGCCGGATGCCGCGGACGACGGCCTTCACCCGCTCGTCGGCGGTCGGAGAGGGATGCCCACTAATGCTATGGACATAACGGATTGCTGCACATCGTCGTCCGATGGTCGAGGCCCTTGCACCGCTCGCTGCTTCGGAGGCCAAATATGCCGCAACGGACTCAGCCGACGCTGGCAGTGCGGTTACGTCGCGCGCCTCGCACCAGATGCTGAATAGCTCGAAGTCGCTCCTGTATGCCTTTCTGGTCGCAGGAGACTTCTCCGCTCGTGCGTACTCGGCCGCTTGGGCGAGGTCTTGCACAAAGTTTTCAGCGGGTAACGCAGCGCCGACGATGATCGAAACCGGCTTTTCTTCCATATTTTGCCCCCTGATTTAACTTCCGAGAATAATGATTATCGGAAGTTATACTATCTGACATTTTTGGCAACCGAAGATACACCATGTTACCCATGACGCGGTCTCCGCGAACGTCCGCATGTGTGTTCGACCAATACTTCCAAAGGAGAGTTAGGAGTGTCATCGGATTCAAGCGCCGCGGGACGCCTTCACGAACTCCTAGGGTATGTCGAACAGGTCGTTAAACTCGACGAGCATCCCACCTTCAAATTGGCGGAATACCGGCTCGCGAATGGCAATACCTACCAGTTCCATCAAAACGAATTTCATGCGCTACCGGGTGTTAAGCATGACCAGTCGGACGAAGACGGTCCCGTCTGGCTGACGTTGGAACGCCTCAAAAGGCGAAACCCGCCGCCGCCATCGGAAAGTCTGTTGGAGTGGCTTGATCTCTCGCCCGATCCCGAAGCTACGCCTGTGCTTCGCGAATTCTTACTCAACACCGTATCGGGCCCTGACCGGGACAAACTTGTCGTTGAGGGCAAGGTGAGGGCCGAAGATTGTCAGCCTGCTTTTGGACCCGAGGGCAAAGGCCGGTTCGATATCCGCTTCCGTATTGAGGATCGCCCCGAAATTTCCGCTGAGGCCGAAGTCTATCTCTCGGGGGAGTGGCTATCCTGGGCTCATGAGGAGAGCCCGCGCCGCCGCTCAATCGCGATCTATCAAAAGCTATTTGAAGCCGCCCAACTGGCCGAGCTCGGCGGCCCCGAACAGGCGATCGAACTTGTCTGGGGAATCGGACTGTCCCGCTGGATCAAGGACAGCACGCTCGTTGACTTACCTCTGCTTGAAAGGCTTGTCGAAATCGAAATCGACGAACGCGCAAAGGGTCTTATCCGCATCCGGCCGCGTCAGGCCGATGCAACGATCAATCTGCGTCCCTATGAAGAGCTCAAGCTCGACGGCGTCCCGCTTGCCCTCAATGCCGCGCGCCGATCATTGGCCATGAGTGCCGAAGAGGAAGGCGTATCGCCGTTTCTCCGAGAAACTTACGAGCCGATCCTGCGCTCATGCCAGTCGCAGATCGACGCCGAGGGGCGGTACTTGCCTGATAGTGACGGGCTCGATCCGACATCCGCCGTTCCGGCCGCGTCAGCACAACTCACCGTCTCGGACCGCTGGGTTATTTTTGCGCGCAAGCGTAACGACAATTTTCTTCTTAAGGACATCGAGAACCTTCAGAAATCAGTCGAAGAATCAAAAGATGATTTGCCAGGACCGGCAAAGACACTTGTTTGCGGGCCCGAAGAGTACGGAAGCATAATCTGGCGGCCGCTGCCGGGGACGATGGGGGGCACGGCTGGGTCAGCCGAACCGGAAGCACCCGAGTCTCCGCTTGGCGATCTCTTTTTCCCGAAGCCATACAATAATGAGCAGGTGGATATCGTTCGCCGTTTGGAAAAGGCCGACGGAGTTGTCGTTCAAGGGCCACCCGGCACCGGGAAAACGCATACGATCTCGAACATCATCTGCCATTATTTGGCGACGGGGCGCCGTGTGCTTGTTGTATCACACGGCGAGGCCGCCCTTTCGGTATTGCGTGACAAGCTGCCAGAAGAAGTGCGCGACCTCTCCATCAGCATCACGACATCCGAGCGGGAAGGTTTGAAGCAACTTGAAGGCGCCATCCGGCTTCTTCAGTCAATCGTCCAAACTCTTCGCCCGGGCGAGCAGTCTCGCAAGATCAGGGATGTAGAGAGTGCGATTATCGGCATGCGGCAACGCATTGCCACGATCGATGTAGAAGTTGAGAATGCGGCGCGTGTGCAACTCTCTGACGTGAAAGGCCGCGGTGTGCTGCCTGCGCAGCTTGCTAAGGCGGTCGTCGCCTCGCGCGAGGCATGCAATTGGTTTACAGATCGGCCTAGCCCGAATTATTCATGACTAGCAGGCGGATGTGTCTTAAAGCTCTGATTCAGCGTATGATTTTGGTCTCGAATCAAAACTACGCAAGTTCAGGACAGCCACACCCGCCATGTATGACCCTATGCTGCCGCTGCCGGGCCTGTCACCTGTTTCCGGCAAAAATGTTGTCGTCAACTTTGACGGCGGTCTGCTGTCGTCGGATGG
>CAITIX010000438.1 GCA_903892565.1 uncultured Acidobacteriia bacterium | reverse complement strand
GCGGATCGCTCCCGGGATTCCACTCTTCGTAATCGGCGCCGTTTAAAATTCCGTGGACGCGCGAGGCGCGTTCCTGCAACAATCCTTCGAGTCCATAGCCGTATTCGGGCGTCTGAATTTCACGCGCGTACGTAGGGCTTACGGTGGTGATCGCGTCGGCCCACACGATGCCCGATTTCAGAAAACTAAGTTGTCCCCAAAATTCCAGGCCTTGCGAATGCATGAGGCGCGGGTCCAGGCCCAAGTCCGCCGCGACGGTCGCCGGAAAATTTCCCTGATAGCCCACGTTGTGGAGCGTCAAGACTAGTTTGCTGCCGAAGAACGTTGGATCGGTCTTCAGCATCTCGTGCAGATAGGGGCCGAGAAGTCCGGTAGGCCAGTCGTGGCCGTGAAAAATGTCGGGGCGAAAAATATCGCGCGCGATGTTGATCGCCGCCATGTTGAGGGCGCCGAAGCGTAGGTGATTATCCGGATAATCGGCGCTGTGATCGCCGTAAATGCCACTGCGCCCGTACAGCGCCGGGCAATCCACGAACATGTAGCGCACGGTACCTTTGGTTTGATTGCCGACGATCACCTGGTCAATCGCAACCATGTAATTGTTCGGACCCAGCGTCACTGGCATCGCGTGCCAGATGCGTTCGGAATTGCGAATCGTAGCCGTGCGATACCGCGGCATCACGACGGCAACATCTTCACCGAGCGCGGCGAGCGCCTCGGGCAATGCTCCCAGTACGTCGGCCAAGCCCCCGGTTTTTGCAAACGGGGCGGCCTCCGGCGTCACCATCAGGATGCGGGACATAGAAGATGCTTCTGTACTTTTCCCAGCGCGTTGCGCGGAAGTTTTTCGATAGCTTCAAAACGCCGGGGGATCTTGAACGACGCGAGCTTCTCGCGGCAGCGCGCTTCGAGCGCCGCAGCATCGTGCTTCGCGCCTTCGCGCCACACGATGTAGGCCACGGGGATTTCTCCTCGTACGCGATCCGCTTCGCCCGCAACTGCCGCTTCCGCGATTTCGGGTTGCTCCATCAGGAACTCTTCGATTTCACGCGGATAAATATTGAAGCCGCCGGAAATAATGAGATCGCTCTTGCGTCCACTGAGCGTGAAGTATCCATCGCTCGCGCGCACGCCGATGTCGCCCGTCTTGAACCATCCGTCGACGAATGCGGCTTCGGTGGCTTCGGGACGCTTCCAGTAACCGGCGAACACGTTGGAACCTTGCAGCCACAGCTCGCCCGTTTCGCCATCATTCGCCGGCGCGCCATCGGGCTTGATGATTTTGATGCGCACGTTCGGCAGAGGCAGGCCGATGCTGCCAGGGCGGCGCTCGCCGTCATACGGATTCGACACGTTCATGATCGTCTCCGTCATGCCGTAGCGTTCCAGAATCGTGTGTCCGAACAGAGCCCGGAACTCTTCGAGAATTTGCGCGGGCAGCGGAGCCGATCCACACACGAAGAGCCGCATGCGTTTGCCGATTTCGCGCGCTTGCGCGGCGGGCGTTTCCAGCAGACGGACGTACATCGCCGGGACGCCGAAAAAGAGCGACGGCTTAAAATCGAGGAACTGCTCCACAGCCGTGTTGTGGTCGAAACGCTCCAGCAGGCGCATGCGGCATCCCGAGAGCAGCCAGCAGTGCAATCCGTTGCCGAGCGCGTGGACGTGAAACAGCGGCGGCGCAAGCAGGAAACGATCCTGCGGGACGATTCTCCACGCTTCAATCAAGTTCTGCGCGTTGACCGCAAAATTGTTGTGCGTCAACATGGCGCCTTTGGAGACACCGGTGGTGCCGGACGTATAGACCAGAGCCGCCACATCGTTGCCTGTAAGTCCGGAATCCGGAAGTTTATCGCCGGATAGCTTTGCGGCCTCTTCCAGTAACGCGGGGATTTCTTTTTCGGTGATCAGCAGCTTCGGCTCAGCGTCGCTCAAGATGTGCGACATCTCGCGATCGCGATACAGGATGTTGATTGGTACAAAAATCACGCCCAGCTTCACGCACGCGATGTAGATATCGATCATCTCGATCGAGTTCGCAAGATACACGCACAGGCGGTCGCCTTTCGCGAGCCCGCGCGCTTCAAGCGCACGTGCCATCCGATTGCTGCGCGCGTCGATCTCGCCGAACGTAAAAACCTTCCCGGCCCATTCGAGGGCTTCCTGATGCGCGCGCGCGCCGAAGGTGAGGTCAAACCACTGACGAAGGTTCAAAGGTGTCTCCCTGGCAAAGAAACGTTGCCAATATCAAAGGTTAGCAAGGAGAACAGGTAGATCGCGAGGGAGAACAGGAGACAATTTGTAGTGAGACGTTGCAGGAGGTGCGGGTCGAGCCGGATTTGCCATTTTCCGCCTGTAAATACTGGAATCGACGGAGTTCTTGGCTATCGGAGCACGTCACATCTGGCGGGTCGCGCTCTTGGCATGGCGGACGTCGATTCCCTGCACATAAAACACGACATCTTCCGCGATGTTCGTAGCGTGATCGGCCAGGCGTTCCAATGTTCGAACCACCGTCAGAAGGCTGAGCGCGGGTTTGATGTTGGCTCGATCATCGGCCATGCATGCCGTCAAGGTTTTGTAGCAGGCCGTGCGAAGCTCGTCCACCGCGTCGTCGGAGGCCACGACTTCGCGCGCCAGATCGGGATCCTGCGCCACAAACGAATCGATGCTCTTGCGGACCATGGTTTGCACAAGTCCCGCTATATAAGGGATATCGACAACCGCCGGCGCCGCCGGAGTATCGATCAGCGCCAGCGCGCTCTTTGCGATATTCAACGCGAGGTCGCCCATGCGTTCGAGATCCGTATTGATTTTGAGCGCCGCCACGATGAAGCGGAGGCTGGTGGCCATGGGCTGATGCAGTGCCAGCAATTCGATCGCGAGTGCATCGATCTCTAATTCGATGGCATTGATACGCCCTTCGTTCTCGATGACTTCATTGGCCGCGACGCGGTCCTGATCCACCACCGCGCGGATGCTGCGAAGGATGTTCATCTCGACCAGCGAGCTCATTTCGAGCAGCTTGGTGCGCAGCAGTTCCAGTCCTTCGCCAAATTTCGTCACATTTTGAGCGTCGCACAACGGAGGGGGGAAATAAACTTCAGAGTCAGGCTTGCGTTAGTCGTTGACGTCGACGCTTTCGACGAAACAATTCCGGCAGGCGCGGTCGAGTATATCTTCGGTGAGCTCATACGGCAGGCTTTCGAAGTGGATAATATCGATCGCGTGCGAGATCACGTCGCGCGGATGCACGCGTCGAAAGCGCTTCTTCCCGCCGGCATAGTGTTGTTGCACGAAATGGTCTGCGAGTCCCGCTCGGCACCCAATGCCACGCGATTCCGCATAGCGTTCGAAAATATTGACGAACTCCGGCGCGTGCGGGCTGCGGAGAAACATCTTGTAACGGATGCGGCGCAGGAATGCTTCGTCGCCCAATTGATCCGGCTGCAGGTTGGTGGAAAAGATAAGAAACGCCGCAAACGGCACGGTCATTTTTCCGCCGGAATGAAAGCTGAGGTAATCGATCTGGCGCTCCATGGGGACGATCCAGCGGTTCAAAATTTCGGCTGGGCTGGTCCGTTGACGTCCAAAGTCATCGATGAGATAGATGCCGTTGTTGGCTTTTAACTGAAACGGCGCGTCATAAACTTTCGAGTGCGCATTGAAGCTGAGATCCAGCATGTTCAACGTCAGTTCGCCACCGGTGACGATAAAGGGACGCTTGCACTTGAACCAACGCCCGTCATAGGGCAACGCCGCGGCAAGCGCACTGATGCCGATGTCATGATCGTCAATCTTCTGGTGATAGATGGGATCGTACAACTGGATGATGTTGCCCTGGCATTCGATCGCGTAAGGCATGTAGATGGGTTGTGAATCGACGCGGAACAGCGCTTCGGCCAACGCCGTTTTGCCGTTGCCCGGCTGCCCGTAAATGAGGAACGATTTGCTGGCGTTCACCGCCGGTCCAATTTGCGCCAGAACATCGGCCTCCACCACCAGGTGCTCGAAGGCTTTCTGGAGGGTCGCGGGATTGAGCCAATTTTCCGGCAGTTTCTGCCGCGCCACCATATCGATGTACTGTTGCAAAGGAACCGGCACCGGTCCCACGTATTGGTTGTTATCCAGGTATTCGCGCGTCAGGTTGCGTCCGGTTTCAGCCAGCATGAAGATCGCCGACATGTTGCCCATGCCCAACGACTTCTTGACGCCGATAAAATGCTGGCGTTTGAGCGTTTCCAGGATTTCATCAAACAGACTGAACTGAAGTCCGAGCAGGGCGCCAAGGTCTCTCCCCACTAGTTCGCCACGAAAATAAAGGAACTTGAGGATCAGTTGCTCTACCATGGACGCCTGAATGCCCAGATCCTCCAGGGTTTGCGGCACCGCTGGCACAGGATTCATCGCCACCGGGCTAGGTCGCTCCGGCCGTGGCGGTGGTTGTGTCTTCCAAATTCCGCCCTCCGGTAGTTCGTCGGAATCGTCCGGTTCGAAATTTCCGCCGGGGATTTTCCCTAAGACTGACGACGCATTTGGATTCGATACGATCGTACTCAAGTGAGAATCCTCCGAGGAGAGCTTTGCATGTATGGCCTGACTATCTATTGACGGACTTCGCTCGTTGGAAGACACGCCTTTATTTACATATCGGACGCGGAGGCGTCTGACTACATGGTTCTCAACTCGGCTTCATTACTGGATCGCGCGAACCGGATCGTACAGGCTGCACGACGCCAGTGGCGTCGTTCGTTAAATCGTTCGTCAAATCGTTCTTCACCTGGCTCGTCGAATCGTTTTATTGCCGTGGTACTCGGGCTTGCCTGCGTACTAGGTTCGGCAGCAGCTGCGGACATCGAGTTTGTCACCGAGGAGCTCCCTTGGGCGATTGCCGACAAGCCCTATTCGCCCCCGCCATTAGAAGTCCGGTCGAGCGGCAAGTGCCCCTTGGGTGGAATCGGATTTACGGTTGTCGGCGGAGTATTGCCCCCGGGATTGGAGCTTTCGCGATTAGGCTATTTTTCCGGGACACCGCTACGCACCGGTGATTTCGGATTCGGCATCCGCATTTCGAACGGCTGCACGTGGACCGTCAAAAGATTTACGCTGACCGTTACGGGTGCGCCCATAATCACGGCTGCTCCCGAAAAACTGCGTTTTGTGGGAGCAGGTAAAAAGACTCTGCATATTTCGGCGACCTGGCCGCTGTTGCGCTACGGCGCAACGTCCTCGGCCGCGTGGTTGAAGGTTGCGCCCAGGTTTGGTTTCACGCCGCGTCCTGCTTCTGCATTGACCGGAGACGATGTGGTGGTGAGCGTGGACCCTGCCTCGTTGCCGCCCGGGCATTACTCGGCAACTATTACGTTCGCGGCGTGGCAGGCGCTCGAAGCGCCTTCCGTCCAGGTGGAATTAGACGTTACTGCGAGACCCGAATCCAGCGGAATACCCACCAGTGTTTCTCCGTAACGGTGGGTCCCCGTGACGCTGCCGGCTGGGCTGCGGTGGCTTCCGGCGCTTGCGGCACTCCAGCGGTTCCCCCGAGGTTGGCCGGCGGCGCGTAAAAACTGAGCTTCGCTGACGCGCGATATTCCTGATTGTCGCGTTGCGCGATCAGCCGGATGACATCCTCCGACAGTCCCGCCTGTTTCAGTGCGACCAGGCCTTCGATACTGGTATCAAATTTCGCGCGCGACGTGCGGATTCGCTCCACGATAAACAACTCGTCAAAGCCCGCCTTTGCCAGCGTGATCACACCTTCATTGGTGAGAACATGGCGCGAGAGGAGCGATGCTGCGTATTCTTGCGCGTGCAGGTCCGGAACAACGAGCGCCACGGCAACAAAAAGCGTACTGATTAACAGCGGTTGGCCGAGCGCTGTGCGCAAACGCGCGTCCCTCAGGTTCCGGCTTGGCTGATCGCTCGATCCAGCACGCATATGCGGGGCTTATCGGCAATACAAAGTGATTCTCGTGGGAATTTTTTGAGGCTTGGTGTTTCTGGGGGGTAAAACGGGTGTTAGATGGAGCGGGAGACGGGATTCGAACCCGCGACATCAACCTTGGCAAGGTTGCACTCTACCAGCTGAGTTACTCCCGCTCGAGGAGCTATCAGAGACATTGTCGCGCTCCTGGACCCCGAATGTCAAATGCGTTTCCACGTTTCAAACGGATGCCCTGTGAAATGTTTTGCCCTGTGGAAGACTACTCGTAAGTATATGTTTACAAAGGTCTTAAAAATTATTTTCTTCCGTGTTCCATTTTTGGAAATTATGTTATGCTGAAGATCCGCTCGAGGCTGGTACGGACTATTTGATACTCCCCCTCCTTCGGTTCGAGCGGCTGACGATTCCCAGACAGAGTCGCAAAACAACATAAGTTTTCCACATGTTGTGGAAAACCTGTGGGAGATTTGTGTTTGGAGGAGGGGTGCATGGCTACTGGAGGACCGATTTTGCAGACGGTTGGGCAACGGTACGAGGGTGTGGATGTTATGGGCAACCCTTGGGAGTCAATCAAACAGCGCTTAGCGACCAAAGTGAGTCCTAAGGCCTACGAAGATTGGGTCATGGGGACGAGGTTTGAACGCCTGGAGGGCTCAACTCTGCATGTAGCCGTTCCGGATCTGGTCACCAAGCAATGGATGGAGCAGGAATATGGCGACGATGTGCGCGAATCCATCCGCGAGCTCAGCCTGCACGTCGCCCTGGTTCAATATTCGGCGCGCCCGGAGTTCAACAAGAAGGCGGATGCTTCCGAACAGCCGCTTGGATCTCCGACCAGCGAGCTGAATTCGAAGTTCCGTTTCGACAATTATGTTGTCGGTTCGTCGAACCAGTTTGCACATGCGGCCGCGCGAGCCGTTGCCAACAGCCCCTCGCGCAGCTACAACCCGCTGTTTATTTATGGCGGTGTGGGGATGGGCAAGACGCATCTGATGCACGCCATCGGCGTTTCTTTGCTCGAGCAGTTCCCCGGCATGCGAGTTGTCTACACTTCGAGCGAGCGCTTTATGAACGAAATGATCAGCTGCATCAAGTCTGATCGCATGCCGTCTTTCCACCGGCATTATCGTTCGGCCGACGTCCTGATGATCGACGACATTCAGATTCTATCGGGCCGCGAACGCACGCAGGAAGAATTCTTCCATACGTTTAACGAACTCTACGAACATCAGAAACAGATCGTGATTTCGAGCGATTCCGCTCCGAAAAGCACACCTGGCTTAGTGGAACGCTTGCGCTCCCGCTTCGAGTGGGGCCTGATTGTCGACATTCAACCGCCCGATCTTGAAACCAAGATGGCGATCCTCGATAAGAAATCGGAAAACGAAGGCATCGCGCTGCCCGAAGATGTACGTGTCTACATCGCGACGAAGACGAAGGCGAACGTTCGTGAATTAGAAGGCGCCCTCGTCAAGCTGATGGCGTATTCCTCAGTCACGGGCTCGCCCATCACTCTCGCCATGGCGCAGCAGGTCTTGAAGTATTTGATCCCTGGTCAGGAACGCCGCATCACGATGGATACTGTCATTCGCGCCGTGGCCGAGAAATTCAACCTGCAGCCAAATCAGTTGAAGTTGAAGACTAACGCGCAGAATATAGCCTATCCTCGGCAGGTCGCTATGTACCTGATCAAGGAGCTTACGCAGTCTTCGCTGCCCGAGATCGGCCGCACGTTTGGTGGCAAGCATCACACCACGGTGCTGCATTCCGTGCAGAAAATTGACAAGTTACGCCAGAAGGATGCTGATTTGAACAGGTTGATTCACAACGTAATCGACTCTATTCATTAAGTTTGTTGCGTTTATCCACAGTAGGGGGTCGAGGAACGCTGTGGAGTGTTGTGCAAGACTTGGCGGCACCGGATTCATGCACCTGTAACGCGCCGGAAAAGAACAACTTCTGATATCTTTAACCCCAAGCTCTTGCTATAATTTAGAGAGAAATCAACGGTTTCAACAAGCTCTATGATTCCTATTCTCTCTATTTCATATCTGAGAGAGAACAGGAAGAGAAACGGAGAAGGAACTGTCCATGGAATTTACCGTCAGCAGAGCCGACCTGGTACGGGAGTTGAGTCTCTCCCAAGGTGTGGTTGAGAAGAAGACGACGATCCCAATCTTGTCCAACGTCCTGGTGGAAGCCGACGGCGACAAGATCGAACTCACAGCGACAGACCTCGAATTAGGCATTCGTTGTTCCTGCGCGGCGCGCGTGAAGAAGTCCGGCGCGGGAACCATCCCAGCCAGACGTTTGCTGGATTACGTTCGCCTGCTGCCCGATGGCGACGTCCACGTCAAGATCGCCGATAACCATTGGGCGAATCTGACCAGTGGCCGCTCAAAGACACGCATCGCCGGAATGTCGCGCGATAGTTTCCCGGAACTGCCGGCTATGCCCGAGATGCTCGCGGAGATCCCCATCGGCGTGCTCGCGGGATTAATAAGTAAGACCGTATTCGCGATTTCATCGGAAGAGTCCAGGTTCACGCTCAACGGAGCCCTCCTGGTGCTGCGTAAAGGC
>CAITIX010000437.1 GCA_903892565.1 uncultured Acidobacteriia bacterium | reverse complement strand
CGCCGAATTTTTTCGGTTTGATGCCACGAAACTAACAGATTTTCTTAACAAACCATTTTTCGAAACGCAGACTCCGGGTTTTGCACTAGGTGAGCATTGGGTAAGTGCACTATTGAGCGTTGCCCAGGTGGAGGCGAGTATTGTCAATAGCGCCATTCCAGTGATTTCCCCAAGATCGGAAGTGGCGGCCGTCACAGCTGACGCGTCATCCGCCCTTAGCGTTTGTGGAAATATTATTGATTTACCAGCTCTGAATCCTACTTTTACAAATAATCCAGCGCTCCCCGCCGCGACACAATTTCAATCGTCATCCACAAACGGCCTTAGTATGTCTGGCTCCGTCGCTTCGACTCAATCTGACGCGGCGAGCCAAGAGACTCAAGCGCAAATCGCAATCCACGCTGACGCCTATCCCCTCGCTCTCATTTCAACTGGTTCGTCCGCCCAGGTCAGCGCACAAAAACTGACCGGCCCCCACTGAGTGGTCCGATCGGAATGTTAGTTTAGAGCCGGCATTTCCGCCACCATTGTCGTTGCTGGCCAGACCAGAGCCTCAGGCGCCGGCGGTCTATATTTCAGCGACGAGTGAGGCCGAACGGTGTTGTAGTGACGCCGCCAGCCCTCGATCACGATTTTGGCCTCCTTCAATGTGTAGAATATTTCGCCGTTGAGCAGCTCATCGCGCAGTTTGCCGTTGAAGCTTTCGCAATAGCCGTTCTCCCAAGGGCTTCCAGGTTCGATGTAGGCCGTCTTGGCGCCAACCGCAGCGATCCATTCCCGAAGAGCAAGAGCAACGAACTCCGGGCCGTTGTCTGAACGGATGTGTGCAGGAATGCCCCGCGAGACGAACAGCTCGCAGAGCGCCTCGATGACGTCGGTGGCCTTGAGCTTGCGGGCCACGCGGATGGCCAGGCTCTCGCGACTGAACTCGTCGATGATGCACAACATCCGGAACGCTTTGCCGTCGTGAGTGCGGTCAGCGACGAAGTCGTACGACCATACGTGGTTGGGGCGCTGCGGTCGCAGACGGATGCATGAGCCGTCGTTGAGCCACAGGCGCCCGCGTTTAGGCTGTTTGGTGGGCACTTTCAGCCCCTCACACCGCCAGATCCGCTCAACACGTTTCTTGTTCACCGTCCAACCGGCGCTACGCAGCAACGCCGTGATCCGGCGGTATCCGTAGCGACCGTATTGGCGGGCAAGTTCAATGATGTCGGCAGTCAAGACCACCTCATCACCAGGTGTCGTAGGGATCTTGCGCTGCGTCGATCGGTGCTGGCCAAGAGACCGGCATGCCCGTCTTTCGGAGATGCCAAGCTCGGTCGTCACGTGATCAACGCACGCCCGGCGGCGCGAGGGGCTTAGAAGTTTCCCTTTGCAGCCTCTGCCAGGATCAACTTGTCCAGCGTCAGGTCGGAGACCGCTCGCCGCAGACGGCCATTCTCGGTCTCCAGCTCTTTGAGCCGCTTAACCTGATCGCCCCTGAGGCCGCCGTACTCATTGCGCCATCGATAGT
>CAITIX010000436.1 GCA_903892565.1 uncultured Acidobacteriia bacterium | reverse complement strand
TCGCCTGAGCGCCGTACTCGCACAGGTGGACAGCATCGAGACTTCCACCGCGGCGTAATGGGTTGCCCGGTGACAAGTGGGTCATAGTTGCCAACCGGACACCTTCATCATCCCACTCAAGTATCCGCTCAAGCAGGCACATTGACCCCGCGTGAGGGATGAGGTCAGCAACCGAGAATTGATCGCTCACTCTGGCTGCTCCGCCTCAACCCAGAGATCGTAGAAATTGAACCAGTTGTACGGGGCGAGCTTCGCGAAATGGGAAAGTCGATCAGCAAATTGCTGCGTCACCGCGTTCACCGCTGCCGCCCGTTTGCCGCGTGGAATATCAACGAGATCGGAAAACGCCTCGAAGTGGAGATCATAGCGTCTACCGCCGCGATAGATCCCGAAACAGAGCACTACCGGAACCTTTAGTGCCGCCGCGAGCAGCCAGGGCGCCGTTGGGAATCCCGCGGGCGCCCCCAGGAACGAGACGGCGACCTTCGTGTTACCGGGTCTCGCGCGGTCCGCGAGAAGCGTGACCAACGCCTTCTCGACTGCAAGAGCTTCGTGGATCTTTAACGCGGTAGTGGTGCCGTCGCCACGGGAATTGATGATGCTGTGTGCGAGAGCGGGATTGAGGGCGTTGAGGAGCACGGAGACTGTCGGATTTTGCTCGAGGTCGATTACCGGTCGCACCGATTGCTCCGGCCTTTGGAGCGCGAGAACCCTGAGCGCCTCGAAGCTGCCAAGATGCGCTCCGACGAGAAGAGCGCCCTTTCCACCTTCGATCACGTGGTGAACAGCGTCAATGCCGTAAGTCGTTATCTCGAAGCGACGGAAGGCCTCGGTGAGAAGAAAGACTCGGTCGAGCGTCACCGTTGCGAAAGTAAACATGTGCTTCCACACGTCGATCAGCGACGCTGGCCGGCCGTGCACCCTTGTCAGGAAGCGCCTCGACGCGCGTCGCTCAGGCCCTCGGCGAATCACAAAATACGCCGCTACAAACATCAGCACAATTCGCGCCGGAACACGCCCCACACGCAGCGCGAACGCTCGGATGATCCACAGCGCTACTGTACCGCCACCCTCTGGACGGTCCATCCATTCAGGACGCGGTTCGTCGCTCACGATGCGTCTTGCGGCAGCGCGATCGAGACTTGGCCTCGAACGATTTCAGCGCCGGCATGCCGGACAGAAAACTTCAAGGTGGCGCCAACCACGGCCCAGCTCACTTCTGCAGTTTGACCCGGAAGTAGTGGCCGAGCGAACTTTACCCACGGAATAGATCGTTCCCTGGAACCAGGGACGCCGGCGAGCGCGTGTACATTGTCGAGCACGACAACACCAGGAACAATTGGTTGGTCTGGAAAATGGCCCGGCAATGCGGGGTGGTCCGGCCTGACCGTAAACGCGCCGCTTCCGGTGAGTGGAACCCCCCGATGAGCTCACCGTTCGCCCTCTGCACGGGCTGAGTCACGCGCCAAATCCGCCATGACCGCCGGACCTATGGCGATTGCGCGGCGGAGGAAATCGAAGAAATTACGATATGGTTGCCAAGGGAACCGCCTTTTTCGGTAGCTGTACTCCG
>CAITIX010000435.1 GCA_903892565.1 uncultured Acidobacteriia bacterium | reverse complement strand
TTCCTGGGTCTGGATTCTCCTTCGCCGTTCATGACGAAGTTGTTCAGCAAGGGCCGTCGGATCGAAGGCGAAGAAGATCTTGAGAAGATGAACCGCTTGTACGCGGTCGAGAGTCAGTTCTCGATTACGGGTGCAACGGCGGATCATCGTTTGCGTTTGAAGGGTTCGGACGTAAAGCAGTTCGCGCTCGATCTGGCCGCGGCGCTCGGCGCGATGCCGGCTTTGAACGTGGTCAACAATCCACCTTCTGATAAGAGATCGAAGTTCATTGCCGCGCTGGCGAAGGATTTGAAGTCGGCGGGCGCGAAGGCATTGGTGGCTGCTGGTCCGAGACAATCGGCGAGCGTGCAGGCGATCGCCTCGTTAATCAATCAGACGCTCGGTTCGACGGCTGTGTCTTATTCCAAGCCGGTCATCGACAAGAGCACTTCAGGCGTGGATGCATTAAAGACGCTGACGGGCGAAATGTCGTCGGGTCAGGTGACGACGCTGCTGATTTTGGGCGGCAATCCGGCGTATACGGCTCCGGCAGATTTGCAGTTTGGTGTGGCACTTTCCAAGGTCGCGAATTCCATCCACCTGGGACTTGAAACGGACGAAACGGCTGCCGCCGCAAAGTGGCATTTGCCGGAAGCGCACTACCTGGAATCGTGGGGCGATCAGGCGACGTCCGATGGACTCGGTACGATCCAGCAGCCGATGATCCAACCGTTGTACGACGGTCGGACGGCGGCGGAAATCGTGGCCAAAGTCATCGGGAACAAGGACACCAACGCGCACGAGATCGTCAAGAATTATTGGACCGCGCGGTTTGCGGAAGCCAAGCAGGGCGAGTGGAAAAAAGCGCTGCACGATGGCGTGGTCGAGGGCTTGAAATCGGCTGAAGCGGTGAAGGTTTCTGTGGATGCCAAGAAATTGGCGACGGCCATTTCCGCGGAGCCGAAAGCTGCGGCTGGTGCGCTCGAAGTTGGCTTCTATCCCAGCTCCACCACTTGGGATGGTAGGTTCGCAAACAACGGCTGGCTGCAGGAATTGCCGGACGCGATGACCAAGTTGACGTGGGGCAATGCGGCGATGATCAGTCCCGCAACCGCGAAGGCGCAGAAGGTGACCGACGGCGACATCGTCACGCTATCGCGCGGCAATGTAAAAGTGGACGCGGCGATCATGATCCAGCCGGGTCATGCGGACGATGCGATATCGATCGCGATGGGTTACGGTCGCGAAAAGTGCGGACGCGTCGGTAAGGGCGTCGGCTTCAATGCGAACTTGATCCGTACGACGGACGGTTTCTGGTACGGGGCGGGATTTGCGCTCGCGGCCACCGGCAAGACCCACGTGCATGCGACGACGCAACAGCATGGCACGATGAATCACGATATTACGCTCGGTGGTACGGTGTATCCGGCCAGTGCCGAGCGGCAGAACGGCCGCCCGATTGTGCGCGAAGGCACGGCGGCGGAATACAAAAAGAATCCCAAGTTTGCGGAAGAGATGTCAGAGACTCCGCGGCTGGATAGCATTTATCCAGAGGTCAAGTACGACAAGGGCTACCAGTGGGGCATGTCGATCGACTTGACGTCCTGCACGGGTTGCAACGCTTGCGTGATTGCTTGTACGGCGGAAAACAACATCCCGGTGGTCGGTAAGGATCAGGTGCTGCGCGGTCGCGAAATGCACTGGATCCGCATTGATCGTTATTACACGGGCGATGAGAACGATCCGCAAACGGTGGAGCAGCCGGTTCCTTGCATGCAGTGCGAAAACGCGCCGTGCGAAAACGTTTGCCCGGTGCAGGCGACGACGCACAGCCCGGAAGGGCTGAACGATATGGCGTACAACCGCTGCGTCGGCACTCGGTACTGCGCTAACAACTGCCCGTATAAGGTTCGTCACTTCAACTTCCTGAACTTCCACAAGCGCGGCGATGAGCCGACGGATCTCACGGTCGGCATCCGCCTGGCGGAGCCCGAAATTACGGGGTTGGTTTACAATCCCGACGTCACGGTGCGTATGCGCGGTGTGATGGAAAAGTGCACCTATTGCGTGCAACGCATTGAAGAGGGTCGCATCCACGCAAAGGTGGATGGACGGCGCGAGATCAAAGAAGGCGAAATCAAGACGGCGTGCCAGCAAACCTGCCCGGCCGACGCCATCGCTTTCGGCAATATCAACGACCCCAACAGCAAGGTGTCGAAATTGAAGAAGCAGGAACGCAATTACGCCATGCTGGCCGAGCTTGACGTGAAGCCGCGCACCACGTATTTGGCAAAATTGCGCAATCCCAATCCGGAGTTGACAGCATGAGCATCGGGTTAAGCGGAAGCGAGGCCTTCGCATGAGCGTAGTAGTCGAGCAAAATCCGGCCTTGATGGAAGTGAATCCGCCGCTCGTTCGGGCGAATTCGCACCACGAATTAACGGAACAGATCAGCGCGATCACCGAAGGCGACGTCGTCAAGACGCCGATGAAGTATTGGATCACGCTGGGCATCACGTCCTCGATCGCGGGCCTGCTCCTGGTCATGCTGACGTTTCTGGTGTGGAACGGCATCGGCGTGTGGGGGAACAATCGTCCCGTAGGCTGGGCGTGGGACATCACGAACTTCGTGTTCTGGATCGGTATCGGCCACGCCGGTACGCTGATCTCCGCCGTCCTGTTCCTGTTCCGTCAAAAGTGGAGAACGTCGATCAACCGCTCGGCGGAAGCCATGACGATTTTCGCCGTCATGTGCGCCGGTATCTTCCCGCTGTTCCATACGGGACGTCCATGGCGCGCCTACTGGCTGTTTCCGATTCCGAACACCGACCTCAATATCTGGCAGAATTTCCGCAGTCCGCTGATCTGGGACGTGTTCGCTGTGAATACCTACTTTACGGTTTCGGCGTTGTTCTGGTTCACTGGCTTGGTTCCGGATCTCGCGACGCTGCGTGATCGCGCGACCACCAAAGTCCGTCAGTGGATCTTCGGTGCGTTGAGCTTGGGCTGGCGCGGATCGGCGCGGCACTGGAGCAACTACGAAAAAGCGTATTTGATCCTGGCCGCCATTTCGACGCCTCTCGTGCTCAGCGTGCACTCCATCGTGAGCTTCGACTTCGCCACGTCGGTGATTCCCGGCTGGCATACGACGATCTTCCCGCCGTACTTCGTCGCCGGCGCTATCTTCTCTGGTTTCGCTTGCGTGTTGACGCTGCTGGTGATCGCGCGCTGGACGCTGAACCTGGACAATCTGATCACCATTAAGCACCTGGAGAACATGAACAAGATCATCCTGGTGACGGGATCGATCGTCGGTTACGCCTACGCCACCGAGTTCTTCATTGCCTGGTATAGCGGTAATCCTTACGAGCGCTTCACGTTTATCAATCGTGCGTTCGGTCCGTACGCATGGGCCTATTGGACGATGGTTAGCTGCAACGTGATTTCACCGCAGTTCTTCTGGGTGAAGAAGTTCCGCCGCAGTATCCCGTTCATGTTCATCTTGAGCATCACGACCAACATCGGTATGTGGTTCGAGCGCTTCGTGATTATCGTCACCAGCTTGCATCGCGACTTCCTGCCGGGTTCGTGGGGCTACTTCAAGCCCACGTGGGTCGATATCGGAACGTTCGTCGGAACGATTGGTTTGTTCCTGACCTTGTTCCTGCTGTTCGCCCGCTTCCTGCCGATGATCGCCATCTCTGAAGTGAAGGGCGTTCTGGCAAACGAAAAGCACGCATTCAAAGGCGAGGAGGTTCTCGCGAAATGAATCTGAATCCCGAAGAAATCAAAGATAAGCTGGGCCTTGGTCCTGACAAGGTGTGGGGCGCCATCGGTGAATTTTCCGAGCCCGACGAGCTCGTTGCGGCTGGTCGCAAGATCAAGGAAATGGGATATACGAAGCTGGATGCGATGTCGCCGTTTCCGGTGCATGGCATTGACGACGCGATCGGGATTCCTCCTTCGCGCCTGGGCTGGATGGTGATTTGGTTTTCCGCTTTGGGCGCGCTGACCGGGCTCGTGTTGATCTGGTGGGTGGGTGCGGTGAATTATCCCGTGGTCATCGGTGGCAAGCCGCTGTTCGACTTCACGTATTCGATCCCGGTAACGTTCGAGTTGACGATTTTGTTCTCGGCCTTCGCGGTGTTCTTCGGCATGTGGGCGTTTAACGGATTGCCGCAGTTGTATCATCCTTCGTTCAAGCACCCGAGCGCCTATCGTGCAACGGACGATCGGTTTCTGCTGGTGATTGAAGCGACCGATCCGAAGTTCGATCCGCAGCAGAGCGTCGAGCATCTGAAAAGTGTGGGCGCTGCGATGGTTGAGGTGGTGGAGGGATGATGACTTGTAAGAAGCCAGCACTCTTTACGACCCTCGCACTGGTCGGTGTTTTGTCGGGATGCTCGACCGTGCAGCGCGATACTCCGCTGCAGGTCTGGGACGACATGAAGCATCAGCCGAAGTTTAAGGCGCAGTCCGAGATGGAAGAATCCAACGTGTTCGCCTATCGCCGCGTGACGCAGCGGCCGGTGGAAGATACGGTGGCGCGCGGTCACCTGCGGGAAGAAACACCATTGAATACCGGCTTGGATAAAGGCATGTATTTGGGCAAGAGTCCGGTGCCTTTGACGAAGGATGTCCTGGTGCTTGGGCAGACCAAGTTCAATATCTATTGTTCGCCCTGCCACGATCAATCGGGCATGGGGAAGGGAATTGTTCCCACTCGCGTTCCGGCCTGGCAGCCGGCGAATCTCACGGAAGATCGGATTGTGCAAGAACCCGATGGAGAGATCTTTGACGTGATTACGCATGGGCGCAATACCATGACCCCGTATAACTACTTCCTAACGCCGGAAGATCGCTGGGCGGTGATCGCCTATGTTCGGGTATTGCAACGCGCGGCACACGGCAAATTGGAAGATGTGCCGGCCGAAGAGAGGGCGTCGCTGAAATAGGCAGGCGAAGGAATCGAGCCAAAACACATGAGCCAAAGTCATTCGTCTCACACTCATACCGCGGATAGCTACCAGTTGGAAGGTAGCACGTGGACGTCTGGGCGCAACATCCTGATGTTTATTGCGCTGA
>CAITIX010000434.1 GCA_903892565.1 uncultured Acidobacteriia bacterium | reverse complement strand
GTTGTAATACGGATGCGCTTCCTTGTAGTAGTGAATGACTTTCGGAAGATCCTCGCCGGGGACGTTCAGCAAATTCGGAACGTCGTAATAGCCCATCGCGAAGATGACTTTTTTTGACAGGTAGGTGAGCGGCGTGTTTTTGGCATCGACCGCATGCGTGACGAACGCACCATCATCGCCCGTGATGCCCTCCACGCGTTGATACTGCCGGATATCGAGCTTGTAATGCTCCGAGACTCTTCGGTAATACTTCAGCGCCTCGCCACGCACAGGCTTTTCATTGAGCGAGGTCATCGGGATGTCGCCGATTTCGAGCAGTTCGGGCGTAGTGAAGAAAACCATCCCGGTGGGATAGTTGTACAGCGAATTTACGACGCAGCCTTTTTCGATGAGCACCGCGTTCACGCCGCGGAGTTTGAGTTCGATGCCGCAGGCGAGGCCCGTGGGTCCCGCACCGACGATGACGACGTCGAAAGATTCCATGAGGGCTTACAGCATTCCTTCCACGCTGGTGTAGACGTCGGCGAGCGCCTTGTCCAGAGCAGCGGGATCTTTGCCACCGGCTTCGGCCATATCCGGACGTCCACCGCCCTTGCCTCCCACGGCTTGCGCGACAACACCGGCGAGCTTGCCGGCGTGGACTTTCGCGGTGAGATCCTTCGTCACGGCGGAAACAATCGTGACGTCGGAGCCTTCCACCGACGTCAGCACCATCACGGCGCTCTTCCATTTATTGCGCAGCGTGTCGGCCAAGGTGCGGAGCTGCGCGCGGTCGAATCCATCGAGCCGCACAGCCACCACCTTCGCGCCTTTGATGTCTTTCGCTTGCGCGTCGAGATCTCCGGCTTGCGATTGCGCGGCCTTTGTCTTCAGCTGCTGCAGTTCCTGCTCCAGTGCTTTTTCCTTCGCCAGAAGTTTTTCGATCTGTGCCGTGAGATCGTCTTCGCCGGTGCGCAACATTGCTGCAGCGCGTGTGAGTTGCGCTTGCGCGTCTTGGAAGCGTTTCAGCGCGCCTTCGCCCGTGATCGCTTCAATGCGGCGAACTCCTGCGGAGATCGATCCTTCGTACACGATTTTGCAAACGCCGATATCGCCCGTGCGAGAGACGTGTATGCCTCCGCAGAGTTCTTTGCTGAAGGTGTCGCCGTTGTTTCCCGCAATGGATACGACGCGCACGCTGTCGCCATACTTTTCACCGAACAGCGCCATGGCGCCGGTCTTCAACGCGACCTCCAGATCCATCACGTTGGTGACGACCTGCGCGTTTGCGAGGATCTCTTCGTTCATCAGCCGTTCGACTTCGGCAAGCTCGTCGGCATCCATCGCCGCGTAGTGCGTAAAGTCAAAGCGCAAGCGGCCGGGATCCACAACACTTCCCGCCTGCTTCACGTGCGTGCCGAGCACTTTGCGCAAGGCCGCGTGCAGCAGGTGCGTGCCGGTGTGATTGCGCATGGTGGAGTGGCGCGAGAGCGCATTCACGCGCGCCAACAGCGTGTCGCCCACTTTCAATTTGGCGGAAGCCGTCACGCGATGAATCGTCTTGCCAGGAGCGCCGTTGAAGGCGGATTCCACAACCGCCAGAGTTTCTCCCGACTGCGGCGAAACGAGCACACCGTTGTCGCCGATTTGTCCGCCTGCTTCGGCGTAGAACGGCGTGCGGTCCAGCGCGACTTCATTGCCGAAAACACCGATGACCGTGGCTGTGGCGTCAAGTGCTTCGCGACCGACGAATTCGGTTTTCGGCAGCGCCTGGAATTCGGGACGAACCTGCGCCTTATCCGCGCCCTTCCAACTGGCGCGTGCGCGCGTGCGCTGCTTGTCCATCTCCATCTCGAAACCGATGAGGTCGACGCCCATGCCGCGTTCGAGCGCCATGTCCTGTTGTTCTTCGAGCGCGAGTCCATAAGTGTCGTACAACTTAAACGCGACGTCGCCCGGCAGCAATTTATCTTTCGCTTTGGCAGCTTCGTCGTAGAACACTTTCTCGGCGACCTGGAACGTGGTCGCGTAGCGCTTTTCTTCGTCGCGCACCACGCGCGCCACACGCTGCACGCTCTCCAGCATTTCGGGATAAGCGTCGGCCATGTGTTCGGCGACGAATCCGGTGAGCTGATAGAGATACGGCTCGGTGGTTCCCGTCATGCGAGCATTTCTCATCGCCCGGCGCATGATCTTGCGCAGCACGTAGCCGCGGCCTTCGTTGGAAGGCACCACGCCATCGTGAATTAAGAACGCAGTGGCACGCGCGTGATCGGCATTGATGCGCAGCACGGTATCGATGCGTTGATCCTGCTCGCTGTTCCCTGCCCCGTACGTCTTGCCCATCAAGTCGGCGGCCTTGAGAATGATCGGCCGGATGAGATCGGTTTCGTAATTCGAGAGAACGCCTTGCATGACGGCGGCAATGCGTTCGAGTCCCATGCCAGTGTCGATCGAGGGACGCGGCAGCGGCGTGAGTGTGCCGCTCGTGTCGCGATCGTATTGCATGAAGACGAGATTCCAGATTTCGACGAAGCGTCCACCGCCATCGAGCGGAAACTGTTCGTGCTCGCGACCGGGCTCGGCGGCTTCGGGGCCGAGATCGTAGTGAATTTCCGAACACGGACCACATGGCCCGGTCTCGCCCATCTGCCAGAAGTTATCTTTTTCGTCGAGACGGAAAATACGATCTTTCGATACACCCGCGACCTTTTGCCACAACTCCTCGGCCTCGTCGTCCTCGCGAAACACGGTGACGTAGAGGCGATCCGTGGGCAGTCCGTATTCCTTGGTGATGAGTTCCCAGGCGTAGGCAATGGCGTCGGACTTGAAATAATCGCCGAACGAGAAATTGCCAAGCATCTCGAAGAACGTGTGATGACGGCGCGTGTAGCCGACGTTATCGAGATCGTTGTGCTTGCCGCCGGCGCGCACGCACTTCTGCGATGTGGTGGCGCGCGAGTAGTCGCGCTTTTCCTGGCCGAGGAAGACGTCCTTGAACTGATTCATCCCGGCGTTGGTGAACAACAGCGTGGGATCGTTCGCGGGCACGAGCGACGAACTGCGCACCACGCGATGGCCGCGCGCCGCGAAATAATCGAGGAATTTCTGACGGACTTGAGAACCTGTCATGGGATTGTTCTATTTTCCCACGAAGGCGTGTGTTTCCGAATGCCGACGCGGCTACCAGCCGACGGGCTTACCCTTGTTCTGCTCGTCGAGCCACTTTTGCAGAGGCGCGAAATAATCCAGAATCGCCGTTGCGTCAACCTGCCGCTGGCCGGTGATTTCATACATCGCATCTTGCCACGGGCGGCTCTCGCCCATCTCGAGCATGGCGTTGAGCTTCTTGCCCGCGTCCTTATTGTTGTAAATGGAGCAGCGATGCAAGGGCGTCGCACTGCCTGCGGGACATCCCGCGGCGGCGGCCAGCGCGCGATGAAACTGAAACTGCATGATGAAGGAGAGGAAGTAGCGCGTGTACGGCACGTTCGCGGCGACATGATACTTTGCGCCGGGATCGAAATACGATTCGGGACGATCCATGGGCGGCACCACGCCTTGATACTTCAAGCGCAGATCCCACCAGGCTTTGTTGTATTGTTCTGGCGTGACTTCACCTGAGAAGACCTTCCAGCGCCACTGATCGATCATCAAGCCGAAGGGCAAGAACGAAACTTTTTCCAACGCACGCGCCAGCAGCAGGCCGATGTCCTTGGACGCATCCGGTGCTTTATCCAACAGGCCGATCTTGACAAGATATTCGGGCGTTACCGAAAGCGCGATGGTATCGCCGATGGCTTCGTGGAATCCGTCATTAGCGCTATCGCGAAACAGGAACGGCTGCTTGTTATACGCGCGCTGATAGAAGTTGTGACCGAGCTCGTGATGAATCGTGATGAAGTCTTCTTCGGTGATATCGAGGCAGAGCTTCACGCGCAGGTCTTCGAGGCTATCGACATCCCAGGCACTGGCGTGGCACACGACGTCGCGATCGCGAGGCTTGGTAAACATGGAACGCTGCCAAAAGGTGGGCGGGAGCGGCGCGAATCCGAGCGACGTGAAAAAGCTTTCGCCGTAGTGGACCATATCGAGCGGCTTGGTATCGCGCGATTTTAGAATTTGCGTGAGATCGTAACCGGGATCGGTATCCGCCGGAGCGACCATCTTATAGACGTTCGACCAGTCCTGCGCCCAAATATTGCCGAGCAAATGCGCGGGGATGGGGCCGTTCGCAGGGACCACATCGGGGCCGTATTTTTCGCGCAGCTTGTTGCGGACGTACGCATGGAGCGAAAGATACAAGGGACGCACTTGCAGCCACAGGCGGTCCACCTCTTTGGCGAAATCGTCGGCGGGCATGTCGTACTTGGAGCGCCACATCGCACCGGTGTCTTTGAAGCCGAGTTCGCGCGCGCCTTTGTTGGAGAGCTCAACGAAACGCTGGAAGTCCTTGCGCATCGGAGGCGAGATTGTGTGCCATCCCCGCCAGGCATCGAGCAGCTCCGCAGGATTCTGGCTGTTCGCCAGTACGCGCGTGACCGCTTCGATATCCATGCAAGGCTTGCCGCCTTCGGGACAATATTTCCCTTTGCCGTAGGTCCCTTCGAGCGATGCGGCCAAGCGCGTGACTTCGGCGCTTTCCGCGGGATTCGCGGGCGCGGCGAGCACGAGTCCATTTTTCAGGAGCATCATCTTGCGCGCCATATCAGGAGGGAGTTTCACGTGATCGAAGCGCACGGCGCCTTTGGCAAGGCGGACGCTTTCGGCAATCGCGCGTTCACTGGCTTTGGCGGCGAGGGCTTCGGAATCGTCGGTGATGTAGGTAGACTGGACCCACGACGCTTGGCTCGATTCCAAGCTCAGATCGAAGAGTTTCTTGTCGGCGTCGTCGAGAAACTTTTTGGCGTCCTGCACGGTCGGCTGAGCGCCAAAGAGCAGGCCCGCGCATAAAAATGGCGCAGCGTATAAGACAACCGCATCACGAAACGTTCTCATGACGTCATCTTACACGCTGCGCCTCTATTCCGGCGGGAACGGATCCGCCGAGAAGTACTGCCGTTTCTTAGGCCGCTTTCGGTACCAGGTTCGCCACTGGAGCAATCGGCAACCCCGGCAGCATCACACGAAGCACATCTTCCACGCGATCCGCGAAGACGAACTCCATCGCGTTGCGCACTTCTTCGGGAAGATCGCGCAAGTCCTTCTGATTCGCGCGCGGCAGAATGACTCGCTTGAGTCCGGCGCGCCGGGCGGCGAGGACCTTTTCCTTCACGCCGCCGATCGGCAGGACCAAGCCCGTGAGCGTTACTTCACCAGTCATCGCCGTATCGCTCCGAGCCGGTATTCCCGAGTAGAGCGACGCGAGCGCCGTGGTCATCGTGACACCTGCCGAAGGGCCGTCTTTCGGAATCGCGCCCGCGGGTACGTGAACATGCACGCCCGCTTGCGTAAATTGATCGACGTTGAAGCCAAACTCCGGAGCGTGGCTCCACAGGTAGCTGCGTGCGATGCGGGCGGACTCCTGCATCACTTCACCGAGTTGGCCGGTGATGGTGAGATCCTTGCTGCCGTGCTGCAGCGCAGCTTCGATGTAGAGAACGTCGCCGCCGGATTCGGTCCAAGCGAGGCCCGTCACTACGCCCGCAGGCATTTCGCGACGAGCTTGCTCTTGCGAGAACGGCTCAGGGCCGAGCATGTCGACAACTTCCTCGGCGGTCACTTCGACTGGCCCTGCGGCGCCTTCGGCAAACTTCAGCGCGACCTTGCGGATCACGCGTCCGATGGCTTGCTCCAGGCGGCGCACGCCTGCTTCGCGCGTGTAGGCCGAGATGATTTTCTTCAAGCCGGCTTCGCTGATGATCACCTGCTCCGCCGTCAAGCCGGTTTGCTTGAGCTGACGAGGAATCAGGTAACGCGTGGCAATCTGCGCTTTCTCTTCTTCGCTATAACCCGAGAGCCGCAGGATCTCCATGCGATCGAGCAGCGGCGCGGGAATCGTATCGAGAGTGTTTGCCGTAGTGACGAACATGACCTTCGATAAATCGAACGGCAGGTCGAGGTAGTTGTCGCGGAACGTCTTGTTCTGTTCCGGATCGAGCACTTCGAGCAGCGCAGCGGCGGGATCGCCCCGGAAATCGCGGCCCAGCTTATCGACTTCGTCCAGCATCAACACAGGATTCGAGAACCCTGCGCGACGCATGGCTTGAATCAAGCGTCCGGGAAGCGCGCCGATGTACGTGCGGCGATGGCCGCGAAGTTCCGCTTCGTCGTGCAATCCACCGAGGCTGAGACGCTCGAACTTGCGACCGAGCGTACGCGCGATGGATTGTCCGAGAGACGTTTTACCAACGCCGGGAGCTCCCACGCAGCACAGGATTGGAGCCTTCGCGTCGGGGTTCAGCTTCAACACCGCAAGGTGTTCCAGGATGCGTTCCTTCACCTTGGCGATGCCGAAGTGATCTTCGTCCAGCACCTGACGCGCACGCGCCAGATCCAAATTGTCTTCGCTTCTTTTATTCCACGGCAGCTCGATGATGTATTCGAGCCACGTGCGGATGATGTTGTATTCGGGCTGCGCGGAAGACATCTTCTCCAGGCGGCCCAGTTCGCGTTCCGCTTCTTTGCGGACTTCTTCGGAAATGTCGGCATCGTCCAAACGTTTGCGGAGATCTTCCGCCTCCGCCTGATCGTTGCCCTTTTCGCCGAGCTCCTGCTCGATGGCTTTCTTCTGCTGCCGCAGAATGTACTCGCGTTGCTCGCGAGACATCTTGCCGCTGGCATCTTCGGCGATCTTGTTGCGCAGGTCCAGCACTTCCACTTCGTGCGAGAGCCAGCCGTGCGTCAAGCGCAAGGCTTCTAACCGCGTGGGAGCTTCAAGCAGAGATTGCGCCTTTACCGCGTCCAGACTGAGCAACGAAGCGACGAGATAGGCGAGCCGCAGAGGCTCCTCATGCGCCGTGAACATCCGCGCCAGGTCTTGCGGCGATCCGCCGTGTGCCTGCATGAAGCCCGCGAACTTCGTGCCGAGTTCGATGATGGATAGCGTCAACGCTTCGGTTTCACGCGTGGAATCGTCTGGCGCAGGTAGCACCTGCGACCGCGCGGTGAGGTAGCCATTGGCGTCTTCCACCTTGACGATGACGACGCGCTCCAGGCCGACCACCATGACTTCCATGTGATCGGACGTCGGGCGCGCCACACGACGAATCATGGCGCGGGTGCCGATGGTAAACATTCCGGCAGCGTTCGGCGCGTCGTCATTTGGATCCCGCTGCGCGACAACGATGATTTCCTTGTCTTCGGTGGCAACGGCTGCCTCTACCGCGGCGATAGAGCCGGGGCGTCCCACCGAAAGCGGCATGAAGATCCCGGGGAACAACACCGAATTCTTCAGCGGCAGCAATGGCAGCGTGCGAATTTCCGGTTTCACAATTTCACCCATGATGATTTCCCTTCTTGCAATAGGATGATTAGACCTTCACCGAGGATTCTTTTGATGCTTCGGACTGCGGCGAGCTGACCGTAAACGTCAGCCCACCGTCTTTCTCTTCGAGACTCACCGTATCGCCGTCGCGCACTTCACCACCGACGATGCGGCGCGCCAGAGGAGTCTCGATCTCTTTCTGGATCGCGCGTTTCAGAGGACGCGCTCCGTACGCGGGATCGTATCCGACCTTCACCAGGTGCTCGCAGGCAGCATCGGAGAGCGTAAGTGTGATGTGACGTTCGGCCAGACGCGCCTGCAAGCCCGCGAGTTGAATCGTGACAATCTTCTTCAAATCTTTTTCCGTCAAGCGGTCGAACGTGATGATTTCGTCGATGCGATTGAGGAACTCAGGACGGAACAAGCGCGGCAGTTCGTCCTTCGGCGCGTTGGACGTCATAATGACGATGGTGTTTTTGAAATCCACCGTATGTCCTTGACCATCCGTTAAGCGGCCATCGTCCAACACCTGCAGCAACACGTGAAACACGTCGTGATGCGCCTTTTCGATTTCGTCGAGCAGCACAACCGAGTAGGGCCGGCGTCGCACGGCTTCCGTGAGTTGGCCGCCCTCGTCGTAGCCGACGTATCCGGGAGGCGCGCCCACCAAACGCGAAACGCTGTGCTTTTCGCCATACTCGGACATGTCGATGCGGATCATCGCGCGTTCGTCGTCGAACAAAAAGCTAGCGAGTGCGCGAGCGAGTTCGGTTTTGCCCACACCCGTGGGCCCCAGGAACAAGAAGCTGCCGATGGGCCGTTTCGGATCTTTCAATCCGCCGCGAGCACGAAGCACCGCATCGGCCACGGCCTCAACGGCTTCGTCCTGACCGACGACACGCTTGTGTAGTTCCTCGGGCAGATGCGTCAGTTTCTGGATTTCGCCCTCTAACAATTTCGAAAGAGGAATGCCCGTCCAACGGCTGACGACGTGCGCGATATCCTGTTCGTCGACTTCTTCTTTTAACAGCGTAGTCGCGCGCATCCCTGCTTCGATTTGTTTTTCGAGAGAGGTCAGCTTACCGTATTTCAGCTCGGCGGCTTTGTTTAAGTCGTACGCGCGCTCGGCTTGCTCGATATCGAGCTTCACCTGCTCCATCTGCGCACGCAGGTCGCGTTGTTTCTTGAGTTGTTCCTGATCGGCTTGCCACTGAGCACGTAGACCGGCGCTCTGCGTTTTAATTTCCGCGAGTTCCTTTTCCAATTTGGCCAGTCGTATTTTCGAGGCGCTGTCGGATTCTTTCTTCAGTGCTTCTCGTTCGATCTCCAGCTGCATTTGACGCCGCGTGGCTTCGTCGAGTTCGGCAGGCATGGAATCGATTTCGGTGCGCAGCTTCGCGGCGGATTCGTCCACCAGATCGATGGCTTTGTCCGGCAAGAAGCGATCGGAGATGTAGCGATTGCTGAGCACGGCGGCGGCAACCATGGCGGAATCCTTGATCCGGACGCCGTGGTGCAGTTCATAACGTTCGCGCAGACCGCGCAGGATGGAGATGGTATCCTCCACCGTCGGCTGATCGACCAGTACAGTTTGGAAACGACGTTCAAGCGCCGCATCCTTTTCAATGTGCTTGCGATATTCGTCGAGCGTGGTGGCACCGATGCAATGCAGCTCACCGCGCGCGAGCATGGGCTTGAGCAAATTGCCCGCGTCCATCGCGCCTTCGGCCTTGCCCGCGCCGACGACCGTATGCAGTTCGTCGATGAACAGAATGATGTCGCCTTCGGCCGATTGCACTTCCTTGAGAACAGCCTTGAGGCGCTCTTCGAATTCGCCACGGAACTTCGCGCCGGCGATGAGCGCGCCCATGTCGAGCGAAACCACTTTCTTGTTTTTCAGCCCCTCGGGGACGTCGCCGCGCACGATGCGCTGCGCGAGTCCTTCGACGATGGCCGTCTTGCCGACACCCGGCTCGCCGATCAGCACTGGATTATTTTTGGTGCGGCGCGAAAGAACCTGGATCACGCGGCGAATCTCTTCGTCGCGTCCGATGACGGGATCGAGCTTGCCTTGTTCGGCGAGCTTCGTGAGATCGCGTCCATATTTCTCGAGGGCCTCGTACGTTCCCTCCGGGTTCTGCGTGGTGACGCGCTGCGACCCGCGCACTTCCTGCAAGGTCTTCATCAAGCGATCGCGCGTGATGCCGGATTCCTTCAGAACTTTATCGTCGGCCGCGGCCAGGATCACGTGCTCGACCGAAACGTAATCGTCCTTGAGGCGCTTGGCCTCGGACTCCGCGGTCGTCAGCATTTTTTGTAAGCGCGACGTGAGATATATCTGGTCGGCGGCCGCCGGGCCCGAAACCTGCGGGAGCTTGTCGAGCTCCTGCTTCAGGCGGCGGTGTAACGCCTCCAAATTCACGCCCGTTTTCAAAAGGATCGAGGGGGCGAGCCCACCTTCCTGCTCGATCAACGCGAGCAGAAGATGCTCGACGTCCACCTGTTGCTGGCCGCGTCGGATCGCCTCCGACTGCGCGGCTTTGACGCTCTCTTGGAGCTTTTCTGTAAAGCGGTTGAAGTCCATAATCTTGTCGACCTCTGAAAGCAGTCTAACACATTAGCGCAATAGCATGCAATAATCTTAGTCGTTTTATATCAACTATTGATACTATGGCTGATAACACCAGCTACACGACAGATAATAAGAGACATTGTGTTACTCAAGAGCTGCGTTCCCTCGACTGCAGCGGCTCCTGAACCCCGCCCCCGGCACATTTTTCAGGAGCAGATACCTGTTTTCATAAGCAGGCAGCTGGCCGTTCGCCCCTAGCAACCGCTTTTCAGGCTACAATCGCTCATTGTGCGGATTCTCGACGTCGGCTGCGGCATCAACAAACTTCCGGGATCGATCGGCATTGACCGCAACGCGGCGACGAACGCCGACGTGCTGGTGGACGTGGATCACATCCCCTACCCGTTCCGCGATTCTTCCTTTGATAAGCTGCAGGCCGTGCACGTCATCGAACACGTCTCCGACGTGATTCGCACGATGGAGGAGTGGCACCGCTTGCTGCGTCCCGGCGGAGAGGTGTTCATTGTCACGCCGCACTATACAGACTTCAGCTCCTTCTGCGATCCGACGCACAAGTGGCACCTGAATACGTTTTCCCTGCGCTATTTCGGCGACGATAACGCGGGCTTCGGCTATTACTCCAAGGCGCGGTTCGTGGAGCTTTCCGTGCGCGTGAAGCTACTGGCGTTCTGGCGCTGGCTGGGGTTCGAGTGGGCGGTGAATAGCTCGAAACGGTTTCGGAGGTTTTGGGAATACTATCTTTGCTATGTCGTGCGGGGGAAAGTGATCGAGTGGAGATTGCGGGCGGTGAAGTAGGCAACCAATGTCCCATGCGCCGATGAAGACGGTTGATCCTGTGAAGTGGGAGGACTACCGCCTACTAAAGCGCCGATTGCTGCGCCTAGCCCTGGGGCTGCCCTTTATTATGGGACTGAGTATTTTGCTTTCCTTCGCAGAGGTCGGAGCACTCAACACGGTGTCGTTCCTCCTTTGGATTGTCTATATACTGGTGGCTTTTTACAATTGGTGTGCGTATGTCGTGTACCCTTGCCCAGGTTGCGGTAAACCCTTCCGCGGAAGACAACTAATCAGGCAAACCTGCCCAACCTGCGGAGTAGCCATCAATCCGTAAGTGCCACCGGGCCGCGCGGGCCAACCTCACGCCACTTCAGCGTACTTCAGCGACACCAAGCTAGCCACGTCCACGCGCTTCGACGCGCCGAGGATTTCGATTCCCACGATGCGGTCGCCTTCGCCCAACTCCAAATGCACGTCCTCGCCGAAATCTTCGTTGCGAACCTGCGCGACCCGGTCATCGAGCGAAATGTATAGGAGGTCGGTGTTTCGATGGTAAGTAACTGTCATTTTCGCCTCAACTCCAGCGGCCGTAATAAGCAAGAACGGTGATCACGACGATCCCGTCTCCTTCTATCATGTATACCACTTTGACCCTTTTCTGGGCATAAAAGCGGCCCGCCCAGAGCCTCTCGTGCGCGAAAACCAATTCTTTAGCTCGCCGCTCGCCCCGCGCTTCCGCGACCTCTCCACGGGTCACGACTTCGAATACCTCATCGGCAGACACGCCGCGAACAGGCATCCGGGCAAGGGCATGTGGATCGATGCGAATCTTCACGAATATTGGATAGTGGATTCCAGTAGGAAACTTTCTCAGTCCGCAAGCAAGCGCGCCAGAGATGGAGAAAACCACCATCCTTAAGCCACTAACTCACAGCCATGCTCGCTTTCTTCGATTACCTTCGTCACCTCGCACGCAAGCGCCGCTGGAGTGCCGACCTGGCCACGGGACGTCACGGCGAGGATCTGGCGCATCGATATTTGAAGAGCAAAGGCTTTACGATCGTCGCGCGGAATTATCGGCTGTCGGCGGGCGATGCGGAGGCCGATGTCATCGGATGGCAGGGAGACGAACTGGTCTTCGTCGAGGTCAAGACGCGGCAGAGCGGCGAATATGGGCCTCCCGATCGCGCCGTGGGCGAGGAGAAACGTCAGCACCTGCGCCGCGTGGCTCGCGAATATGTACGCAAGACTGGCACACAGTGGGACCAAGTCCGCTTCGACGTCGTCAGCGTGATTCTCGCCGATCCTCCGGAAGTCGAGTGGCTTCCGGGGGCGTTCAAAGTATGAATCGCAACGTATAAACGAGCCCACTACGGAAACTCATACGGTCTGCCGATACGAAGGATACGCGCCGGCTTGCATTTACGTATTCATTCCGTTGCAGCATTCGGAAAGCGCCGCGCGATGCCGGAAGGCTATCCCGAAGGAAAATAAAGCCACAGAAAGACGAGTATTTTCCCTTGAGCGCTACACTAGAACAAACCATGCCAGAAGAGATCCTGGACGCACCGGCGGGCTCGACTCCACCGAAATCCGCCGCGCAAAGCACGCCCGAACAAAAGCGCAAGGCTTTGTGGATGGTGGTTGCGTTCACGCTGCTGGCGTCCGTCGCCCAGGTATTGTACAAAATGGGCGCGAATGCGCTGAACAAGATTCCGGCGGGCAGCATGGTGGATGTGACCTTGGGGTCTGCGCATTTCCACATCAGCGCGGCCCTGGTGGCGGTGGCAACGAACGTCCCCATGATTGTGGGACTGACGCTGTATGGGATGGGCGCCGTCATGATGGTTCTGGCATTGCAACACGGCGAGCTTTCCGTACTCTATCCAATCATTTCCTTGAGCTATGTGTGGGTGGCCATTCTCTCGGTGCTTGTGTTTCACGAACAAGTCAACGCATTCCGCATTGGCGGCATTGCGGTGATCATCGCGGGCGTTGCGGTCCTCGGAAAGAGCGGTAGCCGATGACGACTCCGATGTCCTCGATTGCGCTGGTCAATGTTGCGTCCTTCATTGGCAGCCTGGGTGCCGTAGGACTCAAAGCGGGCGCGAAGAATTTAAAGCTGACGATTCCGGCGCTGGCGACAAATTGGAAGCTGCATGCGGGGATTGCGGGCTACCTACTTTCGTCCATCTTCTTCATGCTGGGGCTGAAGCATGGCGATTTAAGCGTGCTGTATCCGATGGTATCGGTCGGCTACGTTTGGACCATGATCTGGGCCAAAGTACTCTTCGGCGAACCTCTGACCAAAGCAAAAGTTGGCGCGCTCGCGCTGATTCTGGTGGGCGTGGGGTTGCTCGGCCTGGGTATTAGCTAGGCCCTTTCATTGGCTAGGCGCTTTAAACGAGAGCCAAATCGTCAGGCGGCATGTTGCCGCCGCACAAAACGAGCACCACATGCCTTTCGGGCGCAAACTGATCGATCAAACGATCAGCAGCCGCCAGCGTGCAGGATGCCGCAGGCTCCGTTAGAACTTTCAAGCGCTCCAGGATAAAGCGGGCCGCAACCAGCGCTTCGATATCGGAGACTACGGTCACGCTTTCCAATAATTCCCGCGCCGCCTGCAACGTGCGTTCAGAGGGGGCGGGAGCGCCCAAGGTCCGCGCCACGGACGTAATGACGTCGAGCGTCACAATTTTGTCCGCCGCCAGCGATTTCGACATGCAGTCGGCGCCCTCGGTCTCCACGCCCCACATGCGCACAGCTGGCTTCAAGCTCTTCACGGCGGTAGCGATGCCGCCGATCAAACCTCCGCCGCCGATGCTGACGATGATGTCCGTGACTTGCGGCACATCTTCCAAAATTTCCAGCCCGATGGTTCCCTGCCCGGCGATCACATCGGGATCGTCAAACGGATGGATGTAGGCCCAGCCCTGGCGTTCATACGCGGCGACTTCGGCGAAGGCCGAGCGGACGTCCGCGGCAAATTTAATATCGGCGCCGTATTCGCGAGTCGCGTCCAGATAATTGCGCGGCGTATTCTCAGGCATTAGAACAACGGCCCTGAGTCCCAGGGACCGAGCGGCGTAGGCCACGGCCTGCGCGTGATTTCCGCCACTGACTGCAACCACGCCTCTTTCGCGAACTTCGGGCTTCAAGGTGAGGATCTTATTGAACGCTCCTCTCACTTTGAACGAACCGGTCTTCTGAAATAGCTCGAGCTTAACGTAGACGTTGGTCCGTAAACGCTCACTCAGCGTGGCGCTGGCCGTGAGAGGAGTACGCTTGACGCACGGTGAAATCCGTTGCCGGGCACGCTGGATCTGCGGGAGTGTCGGCATTTCGACCATGCAGCCTTCAGTGTAACCTGTGTTATTGATGGGATCATGAGCGACACGCCCATCATCGTGCAATACTCCGGCGACGAATTCCTCGAAGTCACGACGCCCAGCGGACATACGGTCAAAGTGGACGTAAAAAGCGGGAGGCGCGCCGCGCCCGGTCCTTTGGAATTGTTTATCTCCGGCTTGGCGAGTTGTACGGCCGCGGATGTGATTTCCATTCTGCATAAGAAGCGCGAACCGGTGACGGCTTATCGCGTCGAAGTTCGTACGGAACGCAGGGAGGAGCATCCGCGCGCGTTCGTCCGCATCGAACTGAAGCACGTCGTCACGGGCCGAGGCGTGGCCCCGGAATCCGTGCAACGTGCGATCGACCTTTCGTCCGACAAATATTGCAGCGCGGTGGCAACGGTTCGTCCGACGGCCGTTGTCGTATCGAGCTTCGAAATCGTCGCGGAATAGCCGGAACGAACGTTGTATACCAATTGGCATACCAAGGGGGCATGTCAAGGGGCACGGATGCCCGATGCTATCCCCCAGCTCCGCAAGTTTTGTACTAACGTGAGGTTGTGCAATCTTTCAAGACAATTCCGGTTTTGGTGACCGGCGCAGGCCGTGGCATCGGAAAACGATTAGCGATCGGCTTCGCGACACAAGGCGCGCGGGTGGGCCTGCTGGCGCGCAGCAAGCCCGAGCTCGACCTATGCCACCTGGAAATTGAACACGCGGGCGGCAAC
Source organism: uncultured Acidobacteriia bacterium (assembly GCA_903892565.1). Taxonomy (GTDB): domain Bacteria; phylum Acidobacteriota; class Terriglobia; order Bryobacterales; family Bryobacteraceae; genus Palsa-187. The sequence goes on along the minus strand of CAITIX010000434.1, from coordinate 40,029 downwards.
GCGTTGCGCATCCGCGCCGATGTTGCCGATCACGAACAAGTGTCGGCGTCCATCGAACGCATGCGAGTGCAATTCGGCAGCACGCCGCAGGTACTGGTGTGCGCGGCCGGCACGCTGGGCCATCCCGGACCCTTCGCGGAATCCAATCCGAAAGCGTGGGCCGAAATCATTCAGACGAATCTCGTCGGCGTGATGAACGTCTGCCGCGCCGTGCTGCCGCATATGATTCAGCATCGCAAGGGCAAGATTATTGTTCTCACGGGCGGACACGGGACACAGGCGCGTCCGAACTTCGCGCTCTATGCGGCGACCAAAGCCGCGATCGTCAGCCTGGTCGAAAGCGTGGCCGAGGAACTGCGGGATCATAACGTCCAAATCAACTGCATGTCGCCGGGCGCGAGCTACACGCATATTACGGATCAAATCCTGGCGGCGGGCGATCGCGCGGGCTGGCGTGAAGTGGAGGAAGCGCAGCAGGTGCGCCTTACCGGAGGCGTGACGGCCGAAAAACAAATCGAGCTGGCGTTGTTTTTGGCGTCGGAAGAATCCAACCACATTAGCGGGAGACTCATTCACGTGCTGGACGATTGGAAGCGCTTGCGTGAGTCGGCGGTCAAAGCCGATTTGTACACGCTGCGGCGCGTGCAGAAGGTTTAGCACTTCGCGAGTTTCGCGAGACCCTTAGTGCTGGTGTCCGTACATCTGCTCCCCGGCCGTCACAGGCAGCTTCAACCGATTCTGCGGAGGCGGCAAAGGGCACGTCGCGTACGGAGTGAACACGCAGGGCGGATTCTCGGCTTTATTGAAATCCAGCATGACAGGCCCAGGCTGCTTTAGCCCCGTGCTCGGCACATCGGCGTACAAAAAACGAGCGGCAGCGTAGGTGGATTTGCCGCTGGTTGCATCGCGCATGATGAACCAAAGCTCGTTGTCTTCCGCCACCGCATCCATGCGATATTCCTGCCCGTCGCGGGTAAAACGAACATAGCCCGGCGACTCGTCTTTTTCTTTCACGCCGGCTATGGTCTCGAACGTCAATTCCCGAGGCTTATCGAAGGGAACATATTGCGCGTTCACACGCCAGGCGGGATCCACCGGGTACCACTTCTTGCCCGTGAATTCGCGGCGCGTCGCACTATCGTTGTCCTTGATCCTGACGCCGAACTTTTCTTCGCGCTTAATGATAAAAAACTTCACGCGCCCGGCAATCAAACGCGTGTACGCAGGATCGACGTCGGGATGCAATTCCATTTCGTGAGCGGGCTGAGCGCCGTCGATCCCCGGGCGCGCGGTGACCAGCAACGCATTCGAGGCAAGTCCGCCGGCGGGCTTGAAGGTCACCTTCCCGTTGGCTAAAGTCAACGTTCCGACTCGATCCGGCGCGGACTTCGGCAATACGACGTCCGACGCGGGATTCGAGCCAATACGGCTTTCGCCTTCCTTGAGCCACGTAAGACCCACGACGGTGAGCCATCCGTCATCGGCCTTGAGGCGCGCCTCACTGGCGGCGCGCCACTGCGCGATCGAGCCCGAATAGTTGGACGAGCCCACGGAGTTCACATCTGCAGCATGCGCGAGCAAAGTTAGGAGAACAGCCGGAATCAGAATACGCATCGATTGCCTCGTATGGATGCCTCTCGGTATCCAGGATAGCGCCACTGCGGCGGCGCAAGGCGCGGCGTCACGATTCACAGGATCGCCGGTACAGGTTACTAGTGCACGGTGTAACGGGCTTTCAATCCAAACGGTGCGATTACGACGTCAAACTTTTCGCCGTTGGTTCGAACCATTTGATACGTCCCCTGCATCATGCCTATAGGCGTGGATAACGGGCACCACGACGAATACTGGAAGGCTTGTTCGGGCGCCAGCACCGGTTGCTCGCCGACGACTCCGGGACCTTGCACCTCGCGGACCTGATCCGTGGCATCGGTGATGATCCAGTGGCGGCTCACCAGTTGAATCGTTTCGGTCCCCATGTTCGTGATGCGCACGGTGTATTCGAACACCCACTCGCCCTGCGTCGGCTTGGAGTTCTCTTTCGAATACTGCGAGAGGACTTCGACTTTCACGTTGTGCGTTACTGCATCGGACAGAGGAGCCAAATCCGGCCATGCTTGTGCCATAGGGAAGAACCTTCATAATAGCAGCCGTCGGCCTGTGCTTTTCTTAAAATCGATCCGCCTCAAGCGCGATCTCCTGTGGACCGTGACGTTTGGTTCCCTCATTGAGGTCTAGGCTCGAAAGCAATGTAGAATGAACTCACTTGGCGAAATAAGCGCCGTCGGCGAACGTGGCGGCGCGCCGGACGGAACGCGGTTCGATGAAAAAGCTCAATCTCGAGTTATGGAAGCGCATCGCTACCCTCGCCAAGCCCTTTTGGTATTCAGACCAAAAGTGGAAGGCCAGAGGACTGCTGGCGCTGCTCGTCCTCCTGTTGATCGCCGATACGCAATTCAACGTCTACTTCAATCGCCAATCGGGCGAGTTCACGTCGGCACTAGCCGCCGGAGACGGAAAACGCTTCTGGAGTTCGGTGCGCGTATTTTTCGCACTGCTGGTGGGCGCCGTGCCCATCTATGCCTATTACTACTTCGTGCGCGATAAGCTTTTTATCCACTGGCGACGGTGGCTGACGCATGAGTTTCTGGGCCGCTACTTTGAAGATCATGCCTTCTTCCGGTTGCTCAAGAATCCGGCGGTGGATAATCCCGACCAACGTATCGCGGAAGACATCAGCTCATTTACGCGCGAGTCGCTGAATTTTTTGATTCTATTCGGGAGCGCCGTATTTCAGCTCATCGGATTCGGCCGAATTCTGTGGAGCATCTCGATTCCCCTAGTGCTGTTTTTACTTCTTTACGCGGTGACAGGGACGGCGGTCACGTTTGGACTGTTCGGCGCCAAAATGGCGACCTTGTATTACACGCGGCGCAGGCGCGAGGCGGACTTCCGTTTCGGATTAGTGCGCATTCGCGAAAATGCGGAGTCCATCGCGCTATACCGGGGCGAAGGCCAGGAGGAAAGCCAACTGCACCGGCGCTTCGCCGAAGTGTTCACGAATTTCAATGAAATCATTAACGTCGGCCTGCGTTTGAATCTTTGCTATTACTCCTACAATCTGACCACGCTCGTGCTTCCGGCCTTGATCATTGCACCGCGAGTGCTTTCCGGCGAACTGGAAGTGGGACAAGTAGTCCAAGCGACAGGGGCGTTTTCAGCAATCCTGGGCGCACTCAGCGTCCTGGTCGACAACCTGGAGAACCTCAGCAGTTTCGCGGCCGGCGTGAGCCGTCTGGACGTATTCGCGCGCTATCTGGGGCCTGCGGAAAGGTCCGATCGCAAGAAGATCGTAACTCGCGAGGACCACCAGCTGAGCTTTGACAACGTCACCCTGCAAACTCCCGACTACGCACAAACATTGATCAAGGAGCTCAGCGTTGCTATTCCGCAAGGGAAGTCCTTGATGGTAGTGGGAGCGAGCGGCTGCGGGAAAAGTTCGTTGCTGCGCATGATCGCAGGACTGTGGGACTCCGGCGAGGGCACGCTCACGCGTCCGGCGCCCGAACACATGCTGTTTCTTCCGCAGCACGCCTACATGATCCTGGGCAGCCTGCGGACGCAGCTGTGTTATCCCAACCTGGAGCGCGTTGTCCCGGACGCGGAGCTCCATGACGTACTCGAACGCGTGAATCTGCCGGAGATGGTGGCGCGCTGCGGCGGCCTGGACAACGAATTCGATTTTGAACGCGTGTTATCGGTGGGCGAACGGCAGCGGCTGGCGTTTGCGAGAGTGCTGCTGAACCATCCTCGTTACGCCCTATTGGATGAAGCGACCAGCGCGCTCGATCAGGAAAACGAGGCTGCACTGTACCGGCAAGTGGCGGAAACGGATACTACGTTGATTAGTGTGAGCCATCACGCGGCGATCGCGAAATATCACTCGCAGGTTCTCGAATTAACTCCTGGCGGGACATGGCAGCTACATGCGGCCGAGGATTTTCGTTTCGACGGATCCGAGGAATAGACCGGACGGGCCCCTGAGCCCTCTGCTTGCGTCACGCGCTATTGTAGAGATAGGCAACTCCAACCAGAACATGCCCGTAACCGCACCGCAGTCGCGCGCCGCCGAATTCAAGGAGGCGCTCCATAAACGCATTCTCGTCGCCGATGGAGCCATGGGAACCGCCCTTTATTCCAAGGGCGTGTTTTTAAATCGCTGCTACGACGAGTTGAATTTATCGTCACCCGCGATGATCCGGGACGTCCATCAAGAATACGTCCGGGCCGGCGCCGAAATCATTGAGACGAATACCTTCGGCGCGAACCGCAAGCGCCTGGCCGCGTTCGGATTCGCGGAAAAACTACGGCTGATCAACCAGGCCGGTGTGCGCATTGCACGCGAAGCGGCGCGCGATTTGGCATTCGTCGCGGGATCCGTCGGGCCGTTGGGCGTGCGCCTGGCGCCGTTGGGACCCACCAGTTTCGAAGAAGCGCGCGCGATCTTCCGCGAGCAGATTTCGGCGCAGGTTGAGGCCGGAATCGATCTGCTGATCCTGGAAACGTTCCACGATCTCGACGAATTGCGGGAAGCGATTCTTGCGGCGCGTGAGGCGGCGGGACCAGACCTGACAATTGTGGCGCAAGTCACAATTGAGGACGACGGAAGCCTACAGGATGGCAGCTCCACCGAAACGTTCACACGAGCTCTGGATAAATTGCCCGTCGATGTGCTCGGCCTGAATTGTTCGTCCGGCCCGCGCGTGACGCTCGAAACCATCGAGAACATGCAGGCGTTCACCAACAAACCGTTGAGCGCCATGCCTAATGCGGGCTTGCCGACGACCATCGAAGGGCGCAATCTGTACCTGTGCTCGGCCGAATATCTGGCTCAGTACGCGCGGCGCTTTTTACAAGAAGGCGTCAAGATTGTGGGCGGATGCTGCGGAACCACTCCGGAACACATCAAGGAAATTCGCGGCGAAGTGCGCAGTATTCAGCCGCAGCATCGCATGTCCACGGTGATGACCGATGCCGCGACGGAAGAAAGCAAAGCGCTGCCGAAGGTGCCTGTGGCGGACCGCAGCACGCTGGGCGCGAAACTCGCTGCCGGGCAGTTTGTCGCGTTCGTTGAAATCCTTCCTCCGCGCGGTGTTGATGCGTCGAAGGAAATCGCCGGCGCGAAGCTGTGCAAGGACGCAGGCATCGACGTGATCAACGTCCCGGACGGCCCGCGTGCCAGCGCGCGCATGAGCGCGCAGGTCACCTGCCAGTTGATTCAGCGGCAGGCCGGGATCGAAGCCGTGCTGCACTTCTGCTGCCGCGATCGAAATATTTTGGGCATTCAGAGCGAACTGCTGGGCGCACATGCGGCAGGCGTCAGAAATCTGATCTGCATTACGGGCGATCCGCCGCGCATGGGTACGTATCCGGATGCCACGGCGGTATTCGACGTCGATGCCATTGGCCTGGTGACCATCGCGAATCATCTGAACCAGGGCCTGGATCTGGGAGGCAACCCGATGGGCTCGCAGACGGCGCTCTTGATCGGCGTGGGAGCAAATCCCGGATCATTAAATCTCGAGGAAGAGTTGCGTCGCGTCGAAAAGAAGGTGGAGGCGGGAGCCGATTACATCGTGACGCAGCCAGTTTTCGATCTCAGTCTGCTCGAAACGTTCCTGAAGCGCACCGAACAATATAAGGTGCCTGTGATCGCCGGAATCTGGCCGCTCACGAGTTTCCGCAACGCTGAATTCATGGTGCATGAGTTGCGGGTTCCCGTGCCGGAGCCATATATGGAGCGGATGCGTGCCGCCGAGAACGCGGAAGCCGCCCGCGCCGAAGGCGTCGCGATTGCGCAGGACATGGTGCGCGCGGTGCGGCCCATGACGGCGGGCGTGCAACTCAGCGCTCCGTTCGGGCGTTACGAAATGGCAGTGAAGGTGGCGGAAGTAATTGGACCTAGAGAGTAGCAGCCCGAGAAGAGCAGTTCGCGCATAGAATTAGGGATCCGGAAACGAGCAAGTGGCAACCGACCTTATCGAAATCGACGGGGAACAACCTGATGCAGGCGCAGTGGAGCGCGCGGCGGCTGTCATCCGACGCGGCGGCATTGTCGCGATTCCCAGCGACGCGCTGTATATCCTGGTCGCAGACCCTTTGAATCTCCACGCGGCTCAGCGCGTATTCGCCGCCAAGGGACGTGAGCAGGTTCGCTCGCTGCCGATGCTGGTGGGCGATATCGTGATGGCCGAAGAACTCGGCAAGGAATTGCCGACGCGCTTCTATCGTCTGGCACGGCGTTTTTGGCCCGGGCCTTTGACGATCATCACACCGGCTTCGTCGCGCGTTCCGTTGAAAGTCACGGGCAATACGGGCCGCATCGCGATGCGGCAATCGCGCTCGAAAGTTGCGACGGCGCTGATCGAAAAGCTCTCGCAGCCGCTGATTGCGACAAGCGCGAATCGTTCGGGACAGCCGACGTGCTCGAAAGGCATTGAAGTCTTCGGCACGATGGATGGACGCATCGATCTGGTGCTGGATGCAGGACACATTTCCGGCGCGGGCGCCACGACGATCGACGTCACCGAACCCTACTGGCGCATCATCCGCGAAGGGGCCATCGCCGAACGCGAGATCGCCGAAGTATTGAAAGACACCTAACCGCGTGCCTTAAACGCTTCGACTAGAAAGAACAGCCCGCGGGGCCCTGGCCTTGAGCCAAAGCCTACCGCGATGAGGATGACACGGTCCCTACTTTGCTCGACGACCGCGAATCACCAGCATGGCTCCCGCGATCAGCGCGAAAGCAGAACTTCCGGTGGTCGCGTCAATTTCCGGGGTGGCCGGGACGGCCAGCAACGCGGTGGAGGCGGCGAGGAATACAACGGCGAATCCAATTGATTTAGTCATGCGATCTCCTTGTGCCCCGCTTTTACGTTCGTGGGGCGCGGTGTCCTTAGATTACACTCTATAGCGTACAGGCGCAACGGTACAAACGAGCAATTCGTTGTACTAATGCGAAGAGGCTACTGGTACTAAAAGCGTGCGCTTCCAGTACTATTCGCAGACGCCCCAGTATCGAAAGCCTAGGCGGCCTTCCGGACTCCAGCGGCGAGTTCCAACTCAGCAGGCGTCACGGTGACGAGCGTCTTTTCAAGATTGTCACCGGATTTGACCATGTACTTCATATAATTCGCCGCCAGCTTCATGCACCAGGCATCGGTCAGAGCATGACCCGACTTGGCAGACAGCGCCAGAAGATCCGCATGCTGCAGCGCAATGACCTTTTCTTGTGGTTCCTCACCTGCGGTGCGCAAGACGTACTTGACGTCCACGGTGTCGGCATGACGAATGGAAATGCCATTCTGAGACCAGCGGAATTCCACGTCCCAGGTGCGCCCGAACGGATCGGGTCCGGCTTGAAAAAGTCGAACGTTATCGGCCATCCCTTCCATCTTAACAAACATCTCGACGAAAATCGGGAAATCGCAAGGCCCGGTTTCTCGATCACCCCGTTCGGTAAAATTTTCCAGCGTCACCGCAATTTTGAGGTGAGTCCGACCTGCCATCCCACTCCGGACGTGCCCAATGAGTCATACGTTTCAGTATCATTTCGCGCCTATCGAGAAGTTCCGCACAGATGCTCTGCAGAAGGCTACTACTTCTGCCGAAGGCTGCTTACCGCCCTGTTCTGGATATGCCCCAATTCAAACCGGGTAAGGCTATCGAAGGGCATTGGCAACAAAAATGCAAGCCAAGCAAGAACAGGATTCTGAAGGGGCGATTGAGGCCCTCAGGACCGCCGAAACATTTTGTACCAGTAGCGTTTTATGCTTCAGCTCGGCATGCTAGCGACAAAGCAGGCACGGTTAAAGGTAATGCGCTCATTCGAGACGACTTTTTGATTCACTGAAGTCCAGACACGGGAGAACAGCAGCAACATGAAAACTCTATTCAAACGGTTCGCCAGCTTAGCGGCGGCATTGCCTTTTCTGATGGCGCTGCTTATTGTTCCATTTGCATCGGCCCAGGGACTCGACACGCACGCGAGCAAGGACGACTGGGAGGAAATCAACTTCGATTTCAACTCGTCCGTTCTGGTCGACGGCTTCCCCAGTCTGCTGCGCATCAGCGCACTGCTCCAGATGAACTCGACCTATAAAGTGAAGATCGAAGGCCATACGGACCGCATTGGCAGCGCGGCTTACAACGAAAAGCTGGGACTGGCGCGCGCAAATGCCGTCCGCGATTTCCTCGTCAAGTACGGCGCTCGCGCAGCCCAGATCGAAACATCCAGCCGAGGCAAGAACGATTTGAAGTACGGTGAGGGAAAACCCGGCTTCAGCGCCACGGATGAAGCGCGCTGGATGGATCGTCGTGTGGCGTTGGCCGTGGTTGATGGACAAGGACGTGTGATCAGCGCGGGCGCAGGCGGCACGGGTGATGCGATTCGCGCGTTAGACGGGAGCAACGGACTTTCCGGCGGATCGGCAGACTGTTGCAACGAAGTTCTGCACAAACTCGATAAGCTCGACACGCTGGAGCACATGCTGAAGGATCTCGCTGATCAAAATGCGGCATTGAAGGATCAACTCAACGGCCTCAAGCAGCAGCAGGACGCCATGCGTGATCAACTCTCCGCGCTACGCGATGGTGGTGACGGCAATCTTCGCGCGGGCAATAGTCGCGGAGGCGTAGCAGGCTCCGGCAGTGGCGATGCGGCAGGCACGATGCCAGGCTTTGGAAATGCCGGCAATGGCGGCGTCGGAAGCAGCGGCAATAGTGGCCCGGCGGGCGCGAATGGCGCAGCAGGGTCGAATGGAAACGGCGCGGGCAATTCCAATGGCAACAACGCCAATGGCAACGCAAACATCAACGGCGCTTCGGCCTCGGATTTCGCCAAAGCGGTAGCGAATGAACTGGACAAGAATCGCGCTCCCCGTTTTGAAATGCTGGGCATGAACGTGGGCGCCACCAACGATGGCAACGCGACGTTCACGGGCAAAGGCCGCTATTTCGCTCCCTTCGCCGAACACTACGCATTCCAGGGACAAGGCGAATATTTTTATAGCAAGGGACAACGCGAAGGCCAGTTCGACTTCGGTCTCGTCGATCGCGTCGGACGCTTCCAGGCTGGCCTGTTCTCGAGCTTCAAGCACGTAAACCTCACGGGCGATCAAACGGGAGGAACACTAGGACAAGCTTCCGTCTCGCTCGAATATCTCTTCAAGTGGGGCAAGGTCGGAGCGTACGGCACAAAGGCGTTCTTAGACGACGCGATGGTCAACAATGTGCCGCTGTTCCAAGGCACGGTATTGGTTCCGGATTTCTATCAGCAGTCGTATCTGCGCGTGGTGGATCAAGCGGGCATCAATGCTACGGGTCCTCTGTTCGGCCGGAACTACTTTGAGGGCAACCTCGGATATTTGCGGAGCACTACGGCGGGCGATCGCCTGGGCGGCACGCTGCGCCTAATCTTCCCGATTGTCAATCACGTGGCCTTTACACTGGAAGGCGGCGTAAATGAAACGCTGCTGGGCCGTGGCAATACAGGACGCGTTGTGGCCGGCGTACAGCTGGGCAATTTCCAGCGTCCGAGCGATTTCCTGACAACGTCTCTACCCACACCCGTGCAGGTTCCCCGCGTGCGCTATGAAGTACTGACGCGGACCGTGCGCACGGGAGCGCTTCCTCCGGTAGCGAATGCGGGCCCGGACCAGACACTGCCCACGGCCGCAACCGTGACGCTCGATGGCTCCGGTTCCTACGATCCTGAGGGCGGCAAGCTTACGTATCAGTGGACGCAAAATTCCGGTCCAAGCGTGGCTCTTTCGGCGTCCACCAGCGCAATCACCACGTTTAGCGCAGCGGCCGGCAACGTCTACATCTTCACGCTAACCGTTCACAATCCGGCGGGATTGCAAAGCTCGGCGCGCGTCGCCATCACGACGACGCCCAATGCTCCTCCGCAGATTCTGCTGTTCACCGCGACTCCGAATTCGGTGCAGCAAGGACAAGCATCCACACTGGGATGGCAGGTGATCAACGCCGACACGGTGACGATTACGCAGGTGGGCAATGTGACGCTCACGGGCAGCATTCAAGTGTCGCCGCAACAAACCACGACGTACCAGATCACGGCGACCAAGGGCGCACTGAGCGTAACCACGAGCGCCACGGTGACGATCACGTTGCCGCCTCCTCCGCCAACGCCCGCGCCGACGGTACAGATCCTGTCCTACTCGAAGCAGGTGCTGTCCGATGGCATGACGCAGTTGTACTGCATCGCGAAGGGCGCAGCGTCCATCCAACTGGCGGGCAAGACGTTCCCGTTCACGACGGAAGCGGTGTTGGAAGTGAATCCCTCGACGCCAACGCAGTATCCATGCGTCGCAACCGGATCGGATGGCACCTCGGTGACGCAGGTTCTGACGGCACCGTAGCAGCAAACATATCGCGCACCATCCCATCGAAAAACGGAAGGGCTCGGGAGACACCCGCGGCCCTTCTTTCAGTACAACAGCGGACGGTGCAACAATGGACATACGTATGAAGATGCCCGGAAACATGCAGAACATGATGGCGCAGGCCCAGAAGATGCAGCAGAAGATGCAGGAGGAAATCGCGCTGATCCGCGTGGAAGGCTCCTCGGGCGGCGGCATGGTGACGGTAAAGATGGACGGCCACAAGAACATCACCGGCGTAAAGATCGATGCCGAAGTCGCGGGTGACGTCGAGATGCTGCAGGATCTGGTGCTGGCCGCCTGCAACGAAGCGACGAAAAAGGTGGACGACGAGACCAAGCAGAAGATGTCCGGAATGCTGGGCGGCATGGGATTGCCTCCGGGATTGTTCTAAGCGCTCGTGGGGCAGGTTGGCAACCTGCGCGCGATTGGGAATCGCGCCTTCGCCCTCTTCCGTGAATGGGCGGGTTAGCAACCCGCCGCAGCTTACCAAGCTGCCCCACCGCAGCCGGCCAAGCTGCCTCACAAATTAAATCATGGACTTCGCCGCACCGCTTCAACGATTGATCGACGAGTTTCGCCGCCTGCCCGGCATCGGGCAGAAGTCCGCGCAACGCCTCGCATTTCATGTCCTACGCCATTCGCGTGAGGACGCGTCGCGCCTCGCAGAAGCCCTCTTCGACGTGAAGGACAACCTCGGCATCTGCGCCGAATGCAACAACATCAGCGATGGCGAGCTATGCCCCTATTGCCGCGATCCGCATCGCGACCGCACGCAGATTTGCGTCGTCGAGGAATCGCACAATATTCTTCCCATCGAAACCACGCGCACGTTCCCGGGCGTGTATCACGTACTGAACGGATCGATTTCTCCGCTGCGCGGCATTGGCCCTGAGCAACTCAAAATCAAGAGCCTGCTGGACCGCATCGCACGCGGCGAGACGCAAGAAGTCATCCTCGCGACGAATCCCACAGTGGAAGGCGAGGCGACGGCGGTTTATTTATCGCGCTTGCTGAAGCCGCTGGGATTGAAAGTCACGCGCATCGCAATGGGTATTCCCGTGGGCAGCGATCTGGAATTTTCGGATGAAGTGACGATCTCGAAATCGTTGGAGAATCGCCGGGAGATGTAGCGCTCGCGGAACTAGAGAACCGTAAAGGTCCCCTCTTCGCTCAGCCCATCCGACGTCAATCCACCAATGCGAATCTCCTCGATGCGATTTGCTTCGCGTGGTTTCGCGAGCGCGACCTTCAAATAATTCCCGCTGATCGCCGTGCCGTTATCGAGCGTGACGCAGGAGAGCGTCTTGCCGACCATCGATCTCCGAAACTCGGCATTCTTGCGCGCGGCCAAGGCACGTAGCGCTTGCGTGCGATCGCGACGAGCGCGCGTCGGCACCTGCTCCGCATCCGCAGCCGGAGTTCCCGGCCGTTCCGAATAAGTGAACACGTGCAGATACGTGAACGGCAGGCTCTCGATAAACGCGCAGCTCTGTTCAAATTCGGCCTCTGTCTCACCGGGGAATCCGGTCATGACGTCAGCGCCGACGGCGCATTCGGGCATTAAAGCGCGAGCTTTCGCGATGCGGTCCGCGTAGTGCCGGGGCCGATACTTGCGATGCATGCGGCGCAGGACGGTATCCGAACCCGATTGCAGTGGCGCGTGAACGTGCTTGGCGATGCGCGGAGAATCGGCCATGAGTTGCAAGAGCCCGTCTGAGAAATCCATGGGCTCCACGGAGCTCAAGCGCAAACGCTCCACGCTTGTTTCTTCAAGGAGTAGGCGAACTAAATCGGCGAGACGGGATTTGCTCAATCGCGGCCTGAATCCCCGCCCTGACGGGACGGGGTTGTACCCTGAATCCGCCGCCGGAAGGTCGCGCCCCCAGCGTCCCAGATTGATGCCGCTCAGGACCACTTCGCGATACTTTGCTGCGAGGGTGCGCACTTGATCGACCACCCGATCGGCGGGCGCGCTGCGGCTCTTCCCTCGCACATAAGGAATGATGCAGAACGAGCAGCGGTTGTTGCAGCCGTCCTGGATTTTCAAATTCGGACGCGTGCGATCTCCCGCGGCATCTTCCACTGGAGCCGACAGAAAATCTGTCTGCGCGAAAATATCACCGATTTCAATTTGTCCGTGATACGTCGGGGCGTTGTCGCCAAAACGTTCCGTGACAAGTTGCGGAATATTCGCCTTGTGCGAATTCCCCACCACGAGCGACACGCCGTCCAGCTTCGCGATCTCCTCGGGCGCGCGCTGCGCGTAGCAGCCTGTGACCAGAATTCGCGCCGCCGGACTCTCGCGACGAATGCGGCGTACCGTTTGACGAACTTCGTCGTCAGCGGTGGCCGTGACGGTGCAAGTATTGAGCACAACCAAGTCTGCCGCGGAAAATTCGTCGACGCCGGAAAGGCCATCGGCGGAGAGTCCAGCCTCGATCGCCGCACCATCGGCCTGCGATGCGCGGCATCCGAAATTTTTGACGAGGAACTTGTTCACCGGGGAGTGTTGCACCTACTCCCGATTCTAGCGGGTTCAGGATCATCCGATCTCCCGGCGCTGGTCGCTTTGCCGATAGACGCGCATGGCAGATCGTGTCCTCTCGCAGCAGGAAATCGACAACGTATTTAAGAAAGTCCGAGACGACGGTACAGAAGAGGATCCGCTCAAATCGGCGCAACCCTATGATTTCCGCCGTCCCGATCGCATCGCAAAGGACCAACTGCGAGCGATTCACCTCTTGCATGAAAACTTCGCGCGCAATCTTGCATCCAGCCTTTCGGCCTACTTGCGAGCGTACGTGGCCGTCAATCTGGTCTCGGTCGAACAAGTCTCGTTTGTCGAATTCACGCAGATTCTCCCGTCACCCACCAGCTTGATCGCGCTCGGCCTGAAGCCCTACGACGGCACTGCAGTACTCGAAATCAATCCGTCGCTGGTATTCCCGATTCTGGAGATGCTGCTCGGCGGCGCTGGAACCTCGGGCAAAAAGATGGAACGAGAGATCACCGAAATCGAGCAAAGCATCCTGGACAGTATGCTGCGCATCATCCTGAACGATCTTCGGACAGCCTGGAGCGCGGTTGCCGCCATCGAGTTTTCCATCGAAGCGCATGAAACCGAGCCGCAGCTGCTACAGTTTCTGGCACCGACCGAAGCCGTTGTCGCCATCAGCATGGAAGTCCGCATCGGAGATTCGTCGGGCATGATGAACATCGGCATCCCATCGATTGTCGTTAAGATGCTGCGCCAGAAGTTCGATCAGCAATGGAGCGTCCGCAAGACGCAAGCCACCGAAGACGAGCACGCGCGCATGCTGCGCCTGATTCGTCCGGCGATCGTGCGCCTGGATGCGCGCCTACAGGGACCGAAACTCGGCGTGCAGGCGTTGCTCGAATTACAGGAGGGCGATGTGCTGGCGTTCGACTATCCCGTGGAGCGGCCCATCGACTTCGCGGTAAATGGACGCCTAAAGTATCAGGGAGAAGTGGTAGTGACGGGCCGCAAGCGCGCGTTTCATATTCATGAGCTCGTCACCGAACCCTAAGGACGCGACCAACTTTTCTATTGCCGCTTGTATTTGTTGAGCGCGTAGCCCATCGCTTCGTTGGCCGCATCGGATCCCGGCGCGAACACCATCGTCTGGTTGTAGGCGTGAACCGCTTCCTTGCGATTGCCCTTGAGATCGTAAATCTGGCCCAGCCGCAGCCACGCATAGACGCCCGTATTGAGATCGAGCGTGCCGGCTTTTGCCGTTACAGCTTTGATGTCGAGCAGCGCGCGATCCAGATCGCGGTACCAGAACAATAGATTGCCGCGCGTGTAGAGAATCGTCTCTTCCGGAATCCGCTCAAAGCCGCTTGCGCGGGCCTTTTTCAACTGCTCCAATTGCGAAATGACGGCTAGCGCTTTTTCCTGTTCGCCAAACTCGCCGTACATTTGCACCAGCTCCAACCGCAGAAGGAAATTACGCGGATACTTCTCGATCAAGTCGAGCAAGAACGGCACCGTTTCTTTCGGACGCCGTTCCCGGCGCAAGATCGCGCATAACACTACCGCTGCATCCGTGCGATTGAGCTTGCCTTTCTCGGCGACCACACGAAGTGTGTCAACGCCACGATTGCGATCTCCCACATATCCCGCGAGGAATCCAAGCGTCTTCCAAAGCGGCGGGAGACTTCCGATGACGTAGTCGTAGACACCTTGCATCAAGCGTGCATCCACATTCGCCGGGTCCAGTTCCGTCACGCGATTGTGAGCCTTGCGCGAAGCGGTGGCATCCTTCAAGGCTTCCATCCAGGCTTTGTGCACCAGAAAGTGATAATTCGAGCGCAGTCCGTAGCTGACGCCTTGAGCGTAGAGCGCGGCCACATCGTCGGGATGCTGTTGCAGACGAGCTTCGGAGAGCGCGACGGCGCGACCTAAGCAATCCAGAAATTCTTTCTCGTCTGCGGCGCTGATCTTCATCTCCGCGCGGCGCAGGAACGGATTGTTGCCGGTTACCATCTGCGATTCCAGCGTCCCGGCGCGAAACATCTGGCGATATAAAATCGTCTGCGCCACGTGGTTCAGCGCCTCTGGAGAATTCGGATTTTTCGCAGCATCCGCGTGAAAGCTGGCAAGCGCCTCATCGTACTCCAAATTGTAGAAGTGCTGATAGCCGGCATCCGTGGCGGATAGATCCTGCGCTACGGCAAGCGCGGGCAGGAAGAGCAGCATTGCTATCGCAAAAATGTCCGCAGCTGCAATGGTGGAGTTTCGACGCATCGATGACTCTATCCTTTATCGACGGTTACCGTAACGAGGTTTACCGTGACGACGTTATCCGCCGCCATATGTTCCGATTTTAATTGCCCCAGCGCCCACTCGGCATGCTCCGCCACCACGCTACTCGCACTGCCAGCCAAGTGCTTCAGTGGTTCGCGATACTGTTCTTGTCCCGAAGCTCCCATGGCGACGGCAACGTTCCTCAAAAACCCATCGTACTTCGGCCGTGTTACGGGAGTGTGGCGATAGCGCTCGCGAAATTCGTCGGGCGAAAGATGCGCCAATACTTCCAGACGCGGGGTCGCTTCGAAGTCCGCCGGAAAGGCCGAATCACGGGTCTCCGGTGCACGCCTATTCCAGGGACAAACATCCTGACAGATATCGCAGCCAAAAAGGTTCGAGCCCATGAGTTGGCGAAATTCTTCTGGAATCGCGCCGTGCAACTCAATATTCAGATAGGCGATGCAGCGACGCGCGTCTAGCGTCCATTCTCCGACTTCCGTCGCGACAATCGCGTGAGTCGGACAGGCATCGATGCAGCGCGTGCAGGTCCCGCAGCGGTCCGGTGGTGGTGCGTCCGTCGTGATATCGAGAGACGTCAGCAATTCTCCGAGGACGAACCATGAACCGAGCGGCTCATGGATCAAACACTGATTGCGACCGATCCAGCCAAGGCCCGCCTCACGAGCGTAGCTTCGCTCGAGCAGAGGCGCAGTATCGACGCATGCTCTCCACTCATGGGCTTCTTCCAGATGGATGCGCCGCGCGAGTTCCTCGAGGCTCGTTCGCAGAACATCGTGATAGTCCTCGCCGCGCGCATACTTCGCGATAATCCCGTCCGCGCCGGAGTTCTCCGCGGAACCCGTGTTGTACAACTTGCCGACGCAGATCACCGAACGCGCGGAAGCCAGGATGTTTCGTGGATCGCGGCGCACTTCGGCTCGATGGTCGGTGAGGTAGCCCATCTTTCCGGCCATCCCGGCGGCGACCCATGCTTGATAGCGAGCGAAGTCTTCGTCGAGAGGCTGGGCCCCGGCGATGCCTGCGAGCTCAAATCCGCATTCCCGAGCGAGCTCCTTTATGCGAGACGCCTGCACGACTTCATCGTAACGCTTGTAAACGCTCATAAACTCGCGTTCATTTCCCGAAGGGCTCTGGCCATTACGTACTCGGTGAGAAGTGTGATTCCCCGTCCCCGGTGCTATTCTCGAAAACAGAAAGGCGGGATGTGTGAAACTGCGCGGAGCCGTGGCTGCGCTGATCAGCGGACTCATGTTCTTCGGAACGCTCTACGCGTTTCAGAAGCCGTGGCGCGAGTATCCCGCAACGGAATACAACAATTTCCCGATGCCTACAGACGGAAAAGTTCCGGCCGAATGGGTTTTCGCCCGCATCATGTATCCTCCCGGACCGCTCGACGGATACAGCAGCACGGGACGCTTCACCGGCGATTACCGCCTGGGAGCTTCGCTGTGGACACAGGACTATCCTCGCGCCGATCGGCACTTTTCTCGCGCTATTCGTAGACTTACCCGCATTGATGCGCGTTCCGCGGAACAGGTCACGAATTTGGATGACGACGATGTCTTCAACTGGCCTTGGATCTATGCCGTGCAAGTGGGCGAATGGGGGATGACGGAAAAGGAAGGCGCCGTGCTCCGCGAGTTTCTGCAACGCGGCGGATTCTTCATGGCCGACGATTTCCACGGCAACGCCGAGTGGGCCGAGTTCCTGTACCGTATGCAGCTTTACGTCTTCCCTGATCGTCCACTTACCGAACTGCTGCGCAATGACATGCCCGACGATGATCCTTATTTCCACGCCGTGTTCGACGTAAAGGATCGTCCGCAAATCGTCGGCGCAGATCATTTGCGAGACGGCTGCAAGGCTTGCAACAACGGCGGCAAGGGCGCGCATTGGCGAGCCATTTACGATGACAAAGGACGCGTGATGGTCGGGATCTCCTACAATTCGGATATGGGCGACGCCTGGGAGTACGCCGATTCGCCCTACTATCCGGAGCACATGAGCGATCAGGCCATTCGCATTACCGTCAACAGCGTCGTGTACGCCATGACGCACTGACCGTCCGCCGTAGCGTGGCACTGGTACGTGCCATAATTTTCTGTACGGACCCCTCCGGCAACGAAGCTCGCCAGATCACCTAATTTCCCCTATGGATTTTGTCGAACAACTGAAGTCGTCGATCGACATTGTCAAAGTTGTGGGAGACTACGTGCGCTTGCGACGCGAGGGCGCGGCCGGGCGATACAAGGGACTGTGCCCGTTTCATCAGGAGAAGACGCCGTCCTTCAACGTCAATCAAGCGCGGCAATTCTTCAAGTGCTTCGGATGCGGAGTTGCCGGAGACGCGCTCAAGTTCATCATGGATATCGAGGGCATGACGTTCCCGGAAGCCCTCAAATACCTGGCGGAGCGCAACGGCATCCCCATGCCGAAGCGCCACGAATACAATGACGCAGAATCCCGCATGCGCGGCGCGTTGCATGATATCCACGACATCGCAACGCAGTTGTATCGCACGGCTCTCGCAGGGCCGCAAGGCGCGGACGCGCGAGCATACTTGCAAAAGCGCGGATTGACAAAAGAACTGGTGGAAACGTTTGAGCTCGGGTATTCGGATCCCGCGGGGCAAGCGCTGGTAAGGCGACTGAGTTCGGAATCCTTCACCGCGGAGCAATGGGAGGCTTCGGGATTGGTCCGCAAGCGAAACGAAGGCACAGGCTATTACGACACGTTTCGCGGAAGGTTGATGTTCCCGATTCATAACGAATCCGGCAAGGTCATCGCGTTCGGCGGTCGCGCGCTGGGTGCGGACGATCAGCCGAAATATTTGAACTCGCCCGAGACTCCGATCTACAAAAAGACCGCCACGCTGTACAACTTGCATCGCGCGCGGAATCCCATGCGAAAGGCGAATCGCGCCGTGCTGGTGGAAGGCTACATGGACGTGATCGGCGTCTACGCGGCGGGCATCGGCGAAGTGGTTGCCAGTTGCGGAACGGCCCTGACGAACGCGCAGGTGCGTGCGATGCACCGCCACGCCGATACGGTGGTCGTCAATTTCGATCCGGATGAAGCAGGGGCGAACGCCGCCGAGCGGGCGCTGCAAATCCTGCTTGACGAAAGCCTCCACGTGAAGGTGCTGGCGCTCGACGGAGGGCTGGATCCCGACGATTACGTAAAACAAAACGGCGTAGAAGCGTATCGCGCGAAGCTCGACGCGGCACCCGGATATTTTCACTGGCTCGCGGATCGAGTGCGCTCGAAGTTCGACATGAAGACATCCGAAGGACGCGTGGATGCATTCAAACTTTTATTACCCGCCGTACAAAGAATTCCCGACAAGCTGGAACGCGCCGCGGTGGCCAGCGACCTGGCGGGATATTTGGGCGTGGATCCGGGACTCGTGCTGGATCAATTCAAACGAGCCGCCATTGAGAGACGCGGCGATGCAAACGATCGCCGTGGACCGCAGATACAGCAGCCGCCCGCGCAGAAGCCTCGCCCGGAAATTCCTCCTTTAGAGAGGATTCTCCTGAACGTGTTGGTCTCCAACGTCGCGGTGCGCGCGGAGATCCTGCCGCGGCTAGTGCCGGAACTCACGGAGAATTTTGCCAGCCATGCCATCTTCGATGCCTTGCGCCTTTTGACGGATGGCGGGCAGGACGTGTCCTTTGCCGTCCTGGACGCCCGGCTCGGAGATACGGCAAAGACCCTACTGCACGAGATCGTCGCTGCCGATGAGATAGGAGACGATGAAGCGTGTCTTGCACAGGCCGAAGCATGTTTGCGCAGATTAAACGAGGATTTCCGCCGCAAACGGAATACCGAGTTGAAGGCCCGCGTCAAGAACGCCGAGCGGAGCGGAAACTTCGAAGAGGCTCTTCGGCTGATGGCAGAGCTTCACAGTTTGGAGCAGGAAGCAAGTGGCTCAGGGGCACCAAGGGCGTGATGAGCAACGCGGCCTCTGTTGTACACTAATGGCGTCTGAGGGAAGAATTGCGGCTAAAGCCGCATTCAAGGGGTAAGCAATAGCGTGGCGGGCGACGAAAAAATCGGCCGGTTTAAGCAGCTCATGAGTACGGGCAAAGAGAAGGGCTACGTTCTCTATGACGACGTCAGCGAGCTTCTCACCGATGAGTACCCGGGCGGCCGCGAGCTCGATGACCTCCTGACGGAACTCGACTCCGCCGGTGTTGAAATCCTCGAAGAACCCAAAGTCGAATTCGAGAAAAAATCGGAAGAGACGGAAGAGTTCACAGAAGCAGAACCGCAGGAGTTCGCCGACAAGACGAACGATCCCGTGCGCATGTATTTGCGCGAAATGGGTTCGGTTCCGCTTTTAACACGCGAAGGCGAAGTCGAACTCGCCAAGCGCATTGAACGCGGGCAAACGGCCGTACGCAAAGCGCTCTCGCGATCACCGCTTGTGATCCGCGAGATTCTGGCTCTGCCGGAAAACATCACCAAGGATGCAAATTCCGTCCGCGATATTCTGATCATGCCGGAACTCGTCGTCACCGACGAAGAAGTCGTCCAGCAGGCGGAAGTGCTACTCGCAACGATTGCGGAAATCGACAAGAATTACAAAAAGGCCCAGCAGTTCCGGCAAAAACTGCAGGCTGTTTCTCGCGGGATGAAGCCCAAGATGCACCGCACGCTGCGCTGGGGACTGTCGCGCACGATGGTTGCAAACTCGCGGCTCATCCGCGGCATCGCGTTTTCCTCGTTCCAGCGCAGAGAGCTCGCAGGAAGTTTGCGGCGCGCCGTGGACGCGTTGCGTCCGGTTGAAAAAGAGATCGCACGGCTGCAGCGACAGCTGGAAACGGCGGAGGGCGGCGCGCATGGACAAGCCGCTACGCTGCGCAAGGAAATGCGCCAACATGCGCAGCAGATGCAGCAGCTCGAAGAAGATTCGGGCGCTTCGTCGTCGGAGCTACGCCGCACGCTGCAAATCGTCGAGCGCGGCGAGCATGAAGCGGACATCGCGAAGAAGCAACTCATCGAGGCGAACCTTCGCCTGGTGGTTTCCATCGCGAAGCGCTACACGAATCGCGGATTACAATTCCTGGACTTGATTCAAGAAGGCAACATCGGCCTGATGAAAGCCGTCGATAAATTCGACTACATGCGCGGCTACAAGTTCTCGACCTACGCCACTTGGTGGGTCCGGCAGGCAATCACCCGCGCGATTGCCGATCAAGCCCGTACCATTCGCATCCCAGTACACATGATCGAAACGATCAACAAGCTGGTGCGCATGCAGAGGACGCTGCAGCAAAATCTGGGCCGCGAGCCCACCACGGAAGAGCTCGCCGTGAAAATGGAGCTTCCGGTTGGGAAATTGCGCAAAGTGCTGCGCATCGCGCAGGAACCGATCTCGTTGGAAACTCCGGTGGGTGAAGAGGACGAGTCTCATCTCGGCGATTTCATCATCGACCGCCGCGTGGTTTCGCCGTCGGAAGCCGTCATCAATTTGAATTTGCGCGAACAGACGGCCGAGGTTCTCAAGACTCTAAGCCCGCGCGAAGAAAAGATCATCAAGATGCGTTTCGGACTGCAGGACGGCAGCGAACATACGCTCGAAGAAGTGGGCCAGCACTTCGCCGTGACGCGCGAGCGCATTCGTCAAATCGAAGCGAAAGCGCTGCGCAAATTGCGGCATCCCAGCCGCAGCCATCGTCTGCGTGCGTTTTTGGAAGAATCCGCGCACGACTAAAGCGCTTGCCGCTTGCAGGACGAAACCGCTGCGGTAACGCTTAGTTACCCCACTCCACGCTGCGCTCCGTGAAAACTCCATCGCGGATATCGACCGTGAAATCCTGCTTATCGCTTCCTTTGACGATTTGAACGCGGTGCGAACCAACCGTCAGCGACAAACTTGCGGGAGTTTTGCGCGCGTGCTCCTGGCCATCGACAAATATCCCGAGCCCGGGAGGCGTGGAGACCAGACTGAGGACGCCCGTGCGCGCGGCCAACGTGAGGATCAATTCAGTTTCGTCCGGCAGATTGAACGCTCTCTGTACATCGCGATAACCATCGTGGCGCACCACAATGGAGTGCGGACCGCTCGGTAGATTCAATGCGCACGGCGACGTGCATCGCAGTTCGGCGGATCCATCGATAGTGGCTTCGGCTCCCGCAGGAGTCGTCGTCAAATGAAACGTAATTTGAGACGGTATCTCAGGCGTAGCCGGCGACCCGGATGCCGCTTCCTTCGGTTTTGGCGAACCGCCGTCACTGTTCGAAGGCACTGAGGCGCCTGGCGCCGCACCCGGCGCGGCTTGCATAGAATCGACAGGACCGTTTCCCTGTTCGCCCGGCGACACAGATGCTGGCGGCGCTGCGGACGGAGACGCCGACGTCCCTGCAACATCCGCGGGCCGCGAGTCTCGCGTGACATACACTACCGCTCCAATCACAACAATTCCCGCCAAGACGCCGAGCATGATGTTTCTGGCTCCCAACCCAGTGGGAACCTCCGCACGCTGGCGCGGCGTCCATGTCGGATTTGACGTCGTCTGGACTGCGGATTCATCAGCGAGCTCTGACGTCATTGCCTCTCCGGGCGCCGAGACATCCGCTACCGTCGCGTCGAAATCGCCATTGGCCAAGAGGGAGCTATCCGCGCCTGCGATTGCCAAAGCAGGCGTTTCCGCCGCGGAAAGTGCCAGCGTTTCCCCAAGCAGCTCCGCCGTGGGAGAAATGAGCAGATCGGCGGAGTCCACGGTCGGCATGTTGTTGCTGGCGCCACGCGGCAACGGAACCCACAGAGAATCGGAGCAGGCCGCAGCCAAGGCCGTTACGAAATCGCTGCACGTTTCGTAACGCTCTTCGGAGACCTTAGCCAATGCCCTGCGGATCACCGGTTCCACTTCCGGAGGCAGCGTGGGATTTAATCGATGGGGCGACACTGGATCTTCGCCTACGATCTTGAACAGCAGTGTCGGCAAGTACTCGGCTTGGAACGGCTTCTCACCCGTTAGGATTTCGTAGGCAATCACCGCCAGCGAGAACTGATCGGAGCGTCCCGAAACCGCATCGCCTTGCACTTGCTCCGGTGACATATAGCTCGGCGTCCCCATGATCGTGCCGGCTCTGGTCATTTGTTGCGAGACGATTTTAGCGACGCCGAAATCCGTGATTTTCGCCGTGCCGTCTTCGTGCACCATGATGTTGGCTGGCTTCACGTCCCGATGTACGATGCCCTTTTTGTGCGCATAGTCGAGAGCGGCGGCGGTCTGCCGCAGCAAGCTGAGCAGCGTTTCCTTGTCCGGCGGGCGCTCGGACTTCAGCAGCTTTTCCAGCGGAGGACCATTCACCAACTCCATGAAGATATACGCCATGTTGCCTTCTTCGGCAATGTCGTAAATCGTCACAATACCTGGATGAGAGAGGATTCCGGCTGATTGAGCTTCGCGGAAGAGGCGTTCACGGAGCCGCGCGCGCTCCGAATCGTCGGTGAGTTCACCCAGGCGGATGCTCTTGATCGCGATCATGCGGCCGATCGCAGGATCCTGCGCCTTGAAGACGATGCCCATGGCACCCCGCCCGAGCTCGCCGACGACTTTATAACGTCCGATTTGCTCCATACACCCCGCAAGGGAGGTCCGGCACCATGCCCTGGAAATTCCAGTCTATCGCAGCGGGAGTATACTGGAGCAAATTGCAGGAATTTCGACGCGGCACGAAGTGCTTGTCATCGAACGTTCGCAATTCAGGAATAGAATCTTAGCGGAGGATTTACCCATGAGCATCAGTGCGGCACTACTGCCCGAATTCGACTATGAAATGGCCACAACCCGGAAGACGTTGGAGCGCCTTCCCGAAGACAAGATGGATTTCAAGCCCCACGAACGTTCCATGACGCTGGGCCACTTGGCATCGCACATCGCCGAAATGCCCGCTTGGGGCGTTGCCGGCCTAAAGATGGATTCGCTCGACATGAGCAACTACAAGCCGTGGAAGGGCGCATCCCGCGAGGAGATCCTGGCCGTGTTCGACAAGAACGTCTCCGAAGCCCGCGAGGCCATTGCCGGTGCCGACGATGCCACGTTTATGTCTAACTGGTCGCTGACCATGGGCGGACAAACGCTCATGACCATGCCGAAGGTCGCCGTGGTGCGCAGCTTTGTCATGAACCACGTGATCCACCATCGCGGACAGTACTCGGTTTATCTGCGCATGACCGGTGTCCCCGTGCCCTCGATCTACGGACCGTCGGCCGACGAAGGCCAGATGGGCGCGAGCGCGTAGTCCATTTTAGAATTCCAGCGACTGGGCCACCCGGCATTTGCGCCGTGGCGGCTCATTCGTTTTTGTGGGCGTATGTCAACCCTTCAGGATCTCCGCCAAGCGGGCAGCCGCGTCGGAGAATCGTTGCGTGCGCGCGTAAGCTTGACCTGCTTGTCCCATCTTCTCGCGCAGTCCATCATCAGCGAGCAGTTCCGCGATCGCCGCCCGCAACTCCGCAGGTTCCAACTGTTCCACAATTCTGCCGAATTCGGGACGCATCACGCTCCGCGCTCCATCGTGATCCAAACACACGGCGGGCAGCCCCGCGCCAAGCGCCTCGATCAGCGTTAGGCCATAGCTTTCGTGGCGCGACGGGAAGACATACAAATCCGCAAGCGCGAAGAATGCTTTTTTTCGCGCACCCGTGACGTGCCCCGGAAATACAACGCGTGTCCTGCGCAAACGGGAGGCCAGCAATTTCAAGTGCTCCGCGTAGCGCTTGCCCTGCATGTACGCTGCATCTCCACACACAAACAGCCACAGAGGACGCTGCGGAAAATCGGGACGGCTTTCCCATTCCTGAAGCGCACGCAATAACAGGTCCTGCCCTTTTTCCGGCGAGATGCGACTGAGCGTGAGCAACACCTGTGCGTTTTCCGGCACGCCATATTCATGACGAAGCTCCGCGACATCCACGCGCGTATCGCTCGCGCGGTCCGCGTCGTTCCCCGTCTCCCACGCGCCCCACGGCAACACATGAATCTTTTCGCGAGGACATTCCGGATAGCAGCGGAGCAAGACCTCACGCATGCCTTCCGAGGGAACAATCAAGCCGCGCGAGTGCCGGACGCTGGCTTCCTGCTTCTCCCAAATCAGCTTCGTCATCTTAGGCAAGATACGCCTGAGGCGACGATACCAACGCACGGTCGTTTCGGGCTTCACCCATCCGCGCAGATACATGGACGCAACGTAAGCCACAACATCCACGTGATAGATCGTATAGATGGCAAATCCGCGCGCCGCGAGCGCCGCGAAATCCGGTCCTTCTGAGATGTCGTTGACCAACACGACAGTCGAGGCCGGGTCCGCGTGCAGGACATGAGCCGTGGAACGTCTTTCAAAGGCCCGGCAAAAGCGCGCATAATCGCGCTCCCCGTAGCCGACCAGCGCTTGCCCCGACGGAGAGCGCGCGCCGAGGATCGTGGGCGTCACCAACTCCACTTCGAAGGGTTGCGTGCGATTCCATTCCGTGACCAGACGGTCGCAAACGGCCCCGCCTCCGCCCAGCGGGACATTCTCGCGCGCGTAGCCGCCGTGCGCGGCCGTATAGATCACGCGCATCACGAACCCGGAGCGTATTCGAGCACGACCGTCGTAATGTCGTCGCGCATCGCGCCGCCCTCAGTGAATCGTTCGACGCGCGCCAGGATCGCCGCATGCAGGCCGCTTGCATCGAGCGTGGCATTTTCTCGCAAGCATTCGCGGAGCCGCTCGGTATCGAAAAAGCAGCCGTTGGGATCTTCCGCCTCTGTCAATCCGTCGCTGTAAATCACGAGCTTGTCGCCCGGGTCCATCTTGATCTCCACGACGTCGAACTCCGCGTCTTCCAGCATTCCGACAGGCATGGAAGTCGTCTGCAGCATCCGCAGGCGTCCATCGCGGCTCAACAGAAACGGCGCGCAATGGCCCGCGTTCAAGTACGTCAGCGTCCCCTCCGAATCCAACAGCGAATAGAAAACAGTCGCGTATTTTTCCCCTCGCGTTCGATCCAGCAGAAACTCGTTTAATCGGGAGATGCGCGGCCCGATGTGTGTAATGTCGCCCGAAGCCATGAGAAACGTGCCCTGCAGCAGGCTTGCAAGCAACGCCGAACTCACTCCCTTGCCCGAAACATCCGCGACGACCGTAATCCAGGCGTCCTCTGAAGTTTTGTGGACGTCGTAGTAATCGCCGCCGACTTGCGTGGAGGGCGTACTGGATCCCGCTGCGCGGAACCAGCCTTCGCTCGGAAGCGACGTAGGCTGCAGCCCTTGCTGAATCACACGGGCGATGTTCAGCTCGTCTTCCATGCGCAACTTCGTGCGCTCCTCCTCCAGCAGGCGCGCGTTTTCGAGAATGGTCGACGCTTCGATCGCCAGCGTCTGCAGCAGTTCGCGATTTCCCGCGGATAGATCGGCAGGAGCTTTTCGGGAATCCAGATAGATGAGCCCAACTGTGTCTTCGGCCGCGGACACCGCGCGCGTCTCTTCGCCCAAGACATTCTGAATCCGAATCAGCGGGAGGCACACAACGCTGCGCAGTTCGAGCATCGCGACAGTCGCTTCCGGCTCGTTCTTCTGCAGTTCCAGCGGGTCGAACTGCATCGTCAGCAGATCGCGGCGTGACGTCAGTGCGCGGCGAATAAGGGATGTCGGCACGCGCAAATCCGAAGGATCCAAGACGCGCCCATTCTGATCGCGAGCGGCGGAAACCTCAAGCTCCCCTTTGGCGCGCAACAGAAGGAAGCCTCGTTCACAGCCGGTCACGGTAAGGGCGGCATCCAGCACCGCGATCAGCACGTCGCGCGTCGACAAAGAATTGTGCAGCGCCCGCGCGACTTCGGTCAGGGAACGCAGCTTTACCAACTCCGCGGCGCCCGCTTCGCCCGAAGTCGATCCCGTGTGCGGCGTCGCCGCAAGTTGATCCAGCAGCCGGTGAATTTCGGCCTTATCCAGCGTGAACGTGAGTTGATACGATTCGCGAACGCCGAATTCAATACGGTCCGAATTGTGCAACGGCCGCCGAGCGACGCGCTCGCCATTGACCCACGTGCCGTGGCGACTGTTCAGGTCCTCAATAAAATACGATCCGTTTTCGTGGATAATTTGCGCGTGGCGACGCGACGCTCGATTGTCGCGCAACACCAGGCCATTCCCGGGTTGCCGCCCGATCGTGAAGGGAAATTGATCGATTTCGACGCGGCTTCGCTGTCCTGAGGGCGCCAACACTAGCAGCGCAGCGCCTGGCCGCTCTGTCGTTCGCGATGGAGAAGCGTGTTCCGACACAGGTCTCTAGCGCTCGGCTTGGGGAGAGATCGCGACAGCATCTGTCGCGGTCTGCGATTGGCAATCGGCACAGTATCCGCCCATCTCCGTACGCGCCGTTACGATACGAAATCCCAGAGCCGTCTCCACTTGGTGTTTCATGCCCTGCAATGCTTCGCCGAAGAATTCCTCCACCTTGCCGCAACGCAGGCAGACGATGTGGGCATGCTCCTGCTTCTGGCGCGTCTCGTAGTAATGCTGATCGCCTGCGTGATGCATCAGGTCCAATTCGTCGATTAGCCCACCCTGTTTGAGGAGCTTCAGCGTGCGATAGACCGTAACGCGATTCAACTTCGGATCTTTTTCCTTGGCCAGTTGGTACAGGCTCTCGGCATCCAAATGGCGACCCGTGAGGTCCAGCAATTCGAGCAGGATCAGCCGTTGGCGTGTGAGACGAACCCCGCGCATTCGGAGCGAATGTTGGATGCCTGTAGCTGACGCTGCCGGGACCATGTTTCCACCTGCGCGGCGCATACTACAATCCATTCGCCGCGTTCCAATACGAGGGTACCAGATCGACGATCACCGCCGTTTTTATATCGGCAAGTAATTCATAAAACATTCTTTAACGCGCGCAGACGGTCGATAGTGTTGCACGCCCAAAATATAATCGGGGCAGGAAACGGACCTCATGGAAAACATCTTTCGACTTTACTGGCGCCGGGAATCCGGCTGTGACGACGGGACAGTGGCGAGCTTGGAAGATCTTGAAGCCGCCATTCAGCCTCGCGTATTGGAACTGGCAACGGAAATATCAACTGGCACGGAAGACAGCGGTGAACCCATCGAGATCCGGCTGCCCTTCCTCGATAAACGGGAATGGAAACGTCGTTCCGAAACGCTGCGCACCCTTCAGCTCGAGCGGCAGGGGCGCGTCATCCGTTACGTCCCAACGAGTGCATCCGCAACGTTGCGCGACCTCGCGGCAGACACGGCCGGAGGCCACCCAGCCTGGCTCGCAGCACCCGTGGAACGCCGCCCCGGATACTTTCGGACGTGGCGCGCTGTCTCCGTGGCGGTGCAGGAATTCCTGCGCCGTAGAGCGACTAAAATCTATTTCCGCGATGTTTCGGCGTTCGAAGATCGCAAGGCCGCGTGGCCCTTGCTGGTGTATCAGGCGATGCGCCCCTGCTACGGGATACCGGAAACGGAGTTCACCTACGACATTGCTGACGCGGAGATGCTGGAGGAATCGCTGCGCATGATTCGCCGCCCCCTGCAGGAAATCCTCGTGCGCGCGCAAACCCGTTTGGCAGAGTCCGGACGCATGGAATTATCTCGCCGCTATTCGCCGGTGTGGCACGAGGATATCGTCCGTGCCGTTGCTCAGAAGCCCCGGAAACTGCTCTCCGCGCTCGGTGATGAGGCCCTGCTGGTGGACGCCGTCATCGCACTAGGAGCTACGCGCAACCTCGCTACAGTGAAGCCCTTCGCGCGACGCGTGACGGCCACGTTGCGCTCTTTCTACGACATCGATATGCGCGAACTCGCCGTGCCGCTGCTCGAAGAAGCGACGCGTGCGCTCGAAGTGGCGAATGCCACGGTGCCTAAGTATGCAGCTCCCCAGCGTCGGCCGCAAGCTATGGCAACACGTCCAGCAAAAAAACAACTTCCGGCTATTTCGACACTTCCACGGGTAGAGAGAGGTCTACCGTCCGCGGCGGTAAGCACATACGGTCGTTACAGGCTTGGTAACGCAGCTTTGCGGTCATAACGTTCTGTCCGAGAACTGCTCCAGCGACCGCTTTGAATTTGGTGACCACTTCGAAGTTGCCGGTAAAGATCGACACGGGCTTTTCTGAAAACGCGAGCTTCTCCAACTGCGGTTTCGGATAGATCACGGACACCGCCTCAACCGGTCCGGCGCCCCAGGTGAGCCGCAGCGGAATGAAGTACGCATCCGCTGGCGTGTTGCTATTGACGTGATATCCATCGCGCAATTGCAGCGCCACGGATGCCTCCGCCGTGCCGTTCACCGGAACCGTAATTTTACGCAAAGGCGCGACGTTAAGGACGTTGATTTGGCCGAAGCAGTAAAGCGAAGCGAGGAGCATCGTCGCCAGTCTCGGGATAAATCGCGGCCTTCGGATCTGCCAGCAGCTTGATAATTTCATCTTGATAATCGCGTTTATCTACCAGGCCGCGGTGCTTGGCGGCAATGCGCCCGGTGCGATCGATGATGAAGGATGTCGGCAAGGCATCCACGCCACCGTACACCTGAGACAACTCATCGGACCCGATCGCAATGCGGTAGTTGATCTTGTGCGCTGCCATGTAGGGGCGAACGGAAATCCACCCATCATCGTCGAACGAAACGCCCAACACCGAGAAGCCCTGGTCTTTATACTTCTGTTCAAATTCGACAAACCACGGGATCTCCACTTCGCAGGGTCCGCACCACGTGGCCCAGAAGTTTAGCAGGACGACCTTGCCCTTAAGACTGGCGAGCGTAACCTCGCCACCGCTGGAATCCTTCAGCTTGAAGGCAGGCGCAGCCTTACGATCACCGGAGGCACGCACATTAGCACCACCCGAATTGTTGGAGCATCCCGCCAGCAGCAGGATAAGGACCGCGGAAAATGCGAGACGTGGCATTACTTTCGTCATCTGGCCTTATTATACAAGTTACATTTTGAGTGCGGCGTCCACGGGAAACTGGCGGACGAACCATCTCCGCCGGATCTGCCGCCCGCGCATGCGCAGCGTAAATTCATCATGCGCGCCGATTCCCGAATACATCCACGCCGCCGTGTCACAAAAGCTTTCGCACGCATAGCGGCGCCACTGTGGATCGCGAATCCGATCGCTATCGGCACGCAAATTCTCCTTGCGCCATTCCGCACTCCACCCCAACTCGCCCCGCGTGCCCCGTGCGCACTCGCGCCGCAAGACTTCTTCCCACTCTCTGCGCGAAGCGTTCGACAGGCGCACCCAAACAAAATGGAACAGCTCGTGGATCAGAATCCGTTCGAATTCGCGTGGTGTGGAAAAAACTCCTGCATCTAGAAAAATCACGCGCCGTGGAATCGACGTCGAAGCATGATACGGCCCGAGCGACGGCTTCACGACAACGCGAACCGGCCGTCCTTCGAGCCGCGGTAGCACGTTGCTAGCGGCCCTGCGGCAGCGCCGCCGGACTTGGCCCCCCGGGAATGTTCGCGGGCATCGTGAAAAAGTCCTTGTTCACAATCGCCGGCTGAAAGCGACGCGTGACATCGGCAAACCAGGCGTTCATTTGCGATTTGCGTAAATCAGCGGTAATCAAACCTTGCACTTGATCCAGTGTCTGCGCGGATTTTTCAACGATCCGTAAGATGAAAAACGCATTCGACGTACGAATCGCATCGCTCGTCTCACCGTTCTTCAGCTTCAGCACGGCTTTCTTCAACTCATCCGGATGGGAACTATCGATGGCAACGATACCGTAGTCGCCCTCTTTCTTCTTCGACAGCAGATCGTCAGAATACTCGATCACCAGATCCGCAAAGTCGCCGCCGTCTTTCAGTTTCTTGGCCACTTCCGCCGCGCGCGTGCGCGCCTCATCTTCGGTGCGCGTGACGTTCATCGTCTTTGCTTCCAGATCGGTCCGCATGCGATCGTCCTGCGAAGCGGTCGCCGGCAAAACCGGCTTGAAACGGACAAGGATCGCTTTGACTTTGGCCTGCTGGAATACATCGCGATGATCGTCGTAATACTTCTTGACCGCCTCGTCCGCCACGGGGAAATGATCCTGCTGAAAGCTCAATAGCGCACCCGCCATAACGTTGGCGCGTTGCATCGCCAACTGTTCCTTGTAAGGAGGACGGTCTCCGAGCCCGAGCTTTTCCGCCTCGCCCGACAAGTAACGCATCATGAATAACTGCTGCACGGCATACGCCGGATTGCGGTTATACATGGTCACAAACTCGGGAGGCATGGCCAGTAACGCCGCCTGAACCTCACCTGCCGTAATCTCTTTGCCGTCGATCTTCGCCACAACCTGTGACTCGGAAACCTGCGGCAACGGCGATTGCGCGAACGCGGCGAATCCCAAGGCGCTAGCAAGAAACAATGTTTTCATCGTGATTTCTTCAATCTAACATGCGGACACACTGCAGACAGACGGATCGGGCCGGAAAACGTTTGTGGCCGGCCCTGATTTATTTCCGGAAAGCAACTTCGCTATAGTAACGGACAATGCCGTTGACGACCCCGGAATCGGCCATCCGAGCAGGCTTCCTTCTCCTGGCCATCCTGCCGCTGTGCGCTTGCGAGCATTGGCCCGAGTCCTATGCAGCGCCCATGCAACGTCCGGTGTTTGACGATCCAGACCGATGGGAAAGAATCGTCCGCATGACGGACGTAGACGCCCAGGAACATTTCGTGGCCGATGTGTTCGATCCTCTTTCCGGCACTTGGTGTTGGACCGGCAAACGTCCCTTACTTCGCCTGCAGGTACCAGAGCACACGCGACGTACCTATTTCATGGATTTCGCGATCCCCCAGCAGACCCTGAAATCCATCGGCCCCGTCACGCTCACGTTCCTGGTCAATGGCCACGCGCTCGATTCCAGACCGTACACAGCAGCCGGCGAATATACGTTCGAGAAAGACGTTCCTCCGGAATGGATCACCGGAGGCGACACCACGCTCGGCGCCGAGATCGACAAGACCTACGTGGAACAGCAGAGTGGACGAGCATACGGCTTTCTGCTCGTCTCACTCGGCCTGACGAGGAATTGAGAGCTGCATGACAGCACTCGCGCCCCTCATCGGCGCATTCCTCACGATCGTCGCTACGTACGCACTGGGAAGCTTATTTCTCGCGCGATTGCGAATCACGCTGCTGTGTGCGGAAAAAGCTCCACTCGCGTTCGTCAGCGGCGCGGCGCTCCTTCATTTACTTGTCTTCGTAATATTGACGCTGCACGTTGCATACGTATCCGTATTGGCCGGCATGCTCTTCGCGATTCTCGCCGCTGCGCTGTGGACGGGCCACGGGAGCCTCCCCGCGCGAACGGACATCCCGAAATCCACCAGCCTCATTCGCACGATCCACATTGTGTTTGCAGCCATCGCAACTACGTTTACCGTTGTCTATATCTTCTGCGCCTGGGCGCCCGAGATCAGCCCGGACGGCACGGCGTACCATCTTCCGCTCATCGCTCGCTATCTTCACGCGCACGGTTTCGAAGCCGTGCCAACGAACTTCTACTCGACGTTAAGCGAAGGCATTGAGATGATCTTCCTGCCGGCTTATGCGATCGCACAGGCGTTGCTTACGCAACATTCTGATATCAGCACGCTGGCTGGTGCGGGCTCGGCCGCCGCACTCGTTCATCTCGCATTCCTAATCGCATTAGCCCTCGCGATCCGAGCCTACGGATATCGGGTCGGGAATGCTCTGGCAGGAGAGGCCGCCGCGTTGTTGGTGTACTTGAGCCCCGTCGCTGGCGTTGTCGGGACCTCGGCCTATGTCGACCTCGGCGCTGCAGCCGCTGTCTTCTGCACATTTTATTTCGTCGAACTGTGGGACAAAACGCGTGACCATGCGTTTCTCGCTTGCATCGGCTTACTCGCGGGATATTGTTACGCCGCGAAGTACACCGCTGCATTGATGGCGATCTACGCACTTGGTTATGTATTGTGGCGCGCGCGCTCCTGGCGTCCGGTCTTCGTGGTAGCGGCGTGCGCGGCAATCATGGCCGCGCCTTGGCTCTTGAAAGATTGGATCTACGTCCACAATCCCATCGCACCCTTCGCCAACCAAGTTTTTCGCAACCCATATATTCATCCGGATGTCGAACGGCTGTGGCGGGAAGTGGTCCGATCCTACGCCGTCGCGGACCGCTCTACGCTGCCGTGGATGGCCTTCGTCAGTGGTGGCGTGCTGCAAAATCCCCTGGGACCCGTATTCCTGCTCGTGCTGCTCGTGCCACTCGCACTGCTGGCGCTGCGAAAACCGCAAGGGAGACGCGTACTTTTGCCCGCCGTGCTGCTTCTTCTAAGCTATCCGGCGAATATCCAGACGCGGTTTCTCCTCCCTGCCCTGCCCTTTCTCTCGTTCGCGTTGGCGCTTGCACTAGAGGATCTCCCCCTGCTGCTCGTCGTGCTCATCGCCGTCCACGCGACCGCTTCTTGGCCGCGGAATCTGCGGCGCTACGCTTCTCCCGATGCCTGGGTCCTGCGCAGAACCCCCATTCGCGGGGCGTTGCGGCAACAATCCGAAAATAGCTACTTAAGCGAAGTCCCAAATTATCGCATCGCCAGATTCATCGAACAGACCGTTCCTCCCGGCGAGAAGATCCTGGCCACCAGCAGCTTTGCCGATTTCTACACCGCCCGCGAAATGCTTGTGCGCTTCGGCGGAGCGCACAACGACGACTTGATGGACGTTCTCTATTCTGCGTGGCACACCCCGTCGCGTCCATCGCTCGCCACTGTCCTTCGTTTTCCTGCGCGCGCCGCGCAACGCCTTCGTGTCGTCGAAACCGCAGTGATGCCGAAGGCCGATGAGCTCTGGAGCATCCACGAACTGCGTTTTTTCCTGGCGGGCAAGGAGATCCCGCGCTCCCCTGCGTGGCGCCTGCGCGCATTTCCGAATCCCTGGGGCGTCGGCTACGCGTTCGATCATTCTCCTGTGACGCGTTGGCGGACATGGGAAAC
Organism: uncultured Acidobacteriia bacterium; assembly: GCA_903892565.1. Taxonomy (GTDB): domain Bacteria; phylum Acidobacteriota; class Terriglobia; order Bryobacterales; family Bryobacteraceae; genus Palsa-187. The sequence goes on along the minus strand of CAITIX010000434.1, from coordinate 6,805 downwards.
GGCAGCGCCGGGAAACTTTGTTGACGTCGACTTCGGCCCACCGTCTCGTATCGATCAAGTAAATATCGAAACCAGCGGCGACAATCCTGACGTCCGACTGCAACTCGAAGAGATGGACGCTGCCGGACACTGGGCGCCCGTCATTTCGCAAACAGAGCAGCTTACGCTGTCTCCCGAAACGTCCTTGCCGCTCGCAGCGAATTACGAGCTTCGCGCGCGAGGCGTCCGCTATCTTCTAGTACGCGACAACGAACCGGGGGCCGACGTTTATGCCAAGGATCCGGCCAGTTGGAATTTTTCTGTTGCTGGCCACGCCGAAGGCGTGACGATATACAAAGTCGAAGGCGTGACCATATACAAAGCTGACGGCGTGAACGTATATAAGTAAGATGGAGCGGAATGGCAGACGAACGTAAATGGTTTCTCGGCGTAGATGGCGGACAATCGAGCACCGTCGCGGTCATCGGCGATCAAACTGGTGCCGTCCTCGGCATCGGAAAAGCGGGACCATGTAATCACGTCGCCAAGTCCGAAGCTCGCGAACGTTTTATGGGCGCCATCGGCCGGGCGGTGCGAACAGCTCAAGAAATGGCCGGATGTGTGGACGTCCATTTCGAAGCCGCCTGCCTGGGTTTCAGCGGCGGCACTCACGATAAGGACGCGCTGACGAGAGAAGCCATTCGCGCGAATCACTACCTCATCGTCAACGACGCGCACATCGCGCTCACCGGAGCGTTGGGCGGAAAGCCGGGCGTCATCGCCATTGCCGGAACCGGATCCATCGCCTATGGACGCAACTCTTTCGGGATGATCGCGCGCGCTGGAGGCTGGGGCTACGCATTCGGCGACGAAGGCAGCGCGTACGATATCGTCCGCCAGGCCTTGCGGGCGATTCTCCGTTTCGAAGAAGGCTGGGGATCGGCAACCACGCTGCGCGAAGCTCTTCTGCGCGCCACGGGCGCCCATAGCGCCATCGATCTGCTGCATCGTTTTTATACGCCCGATTTTCCGCGTGCCCGCGTGGCCTCTTACGCGCCGTTGGTCGATCAGGCCGCGAGAGAAGGCGATCACGCGGCGCATGAAATCCTGATGACGGGCGCGCAAACACTTGCGACGTACGTCGCCGCCGTGCGCCGGCAACTGTTTCAGCGGGGCGAAACGTCCGCGACTTCCTACATTGGCGGCGTCTTCGAAAGCTCGCTATTTCTGGAGCGATTTCGCCTCATCCTGGAACTGGAAGGCGACGGCATGATTCATCCTCCGCTTTACGGCCCCGCAACGGGCGCATTGATCGAGGCATGTCGCATTGCAGGCGTTCATGAACTACCCTCGGGACCACATACGGATCTCTAAATCAAGCAGCGAGTGAATTCGGGGTCTAATAGAAGCAAGACATGGACAGCAGCCTCTCCTTGGAACCCGTTTCGCACTTCTTCTACTCGCATCGTTTGAAGCTCCAGTTTTGGGACTGGGGATCAAAAGGAAAGCCAGCGCTCCTCCTGGTTCACGGCGGATTGGATCACGCCCGCAGTTGGGATTGGGTGGCGCGCGCGCTGCGCGAGGATTTCCACGTCTACGCGCTCGACCTCCGTGGCCACGGTAATAGCAACTGGGCTCCTGGCGCTCTCTACAGCGTCCTGGAGCACGTCCTCGATCTGGCGACGTGGGCCGATATTATCCAGAAGGAACCGATCTATCTCCTCGGCCATTCGCTCGGCGCGATCACGACTCTGCTCTACTCTGGAACGTTCCCCGAACGCGTGAAGAAGCTCGTCGCCATCGAAGGCATCGGCCTACCGATCCAGGAACGCAAGGGCACGGCCCCCGAACGCCTCCGCAAATGGATCGACCGCACACGTGCGGGCGAAGGCCGCGCTCCCCACAGCTACCCGGATCTCGCCACCGCCGTGGCCCGCATGAAAGAAGCGAATCAATTTCTTTCCGATGAGGTCGCCGAACATCTCACGCTCCACGGCACCAACTGGAATGCCGATGGATCCATGGTGTGGAAGTTTGATAACTACGTACGGCTCTTGCCCACATTTATCAACACTCCAGCAGACTCCGCCGAAATTCTCCAGCAGATCTCCTGCCCCACGCTGTTGTTTTGGGGACGCGAGAGTTTCGCTAAAGATCCCGAAACCGAGCCACTCGCACAGGGAATCCGCAACCGTCAGATCGTCAAGGTAGATCGCGCCGGGCACTGGCTGCATCACGATCGCCTGGACCTATTCCTCAGCGAAACGAAACGGTTTTTATCGGATTAAGCGACTACTGTTTCCTGCGTGCGCGCCACGTACGTGCGGTCCACGTATTGATCCAGGATGTCGATAAATTCCTTGACGATATGATCGCCGCGCAGCGTGCATTTCAGCTTTCCGTCCACATACACGGGCGCAACCGGATCTTCAAACGTTCCCGGCAGTGAGATGCCCAGATTCGCGTGCTTCGATTCACCCGGCCCGTTCACCACGCAGCCCATCACCGCGACCTTCATCTCTTCCACGCCGTTGTAGCGCACCTTCCACACCGGCATCTGCGTGCGCAAATAGGTCTGGATCTGGTCCGCCATGTCCTGGAAGAACGTGCTGGTGGTGCGTCCGCAGCCCGGGCAGGACGTGACCTGGGGCGTAAAGCTGCGCAGCTCCAGCGATTGTAAAACTTGCTGCGAAACGAAAACTTCTTCGGCGCGATCGCCATTCGGCATGGGCGTCAGCGACGCGCGGATCGTATCGCCGATCCCTTCCTGCAGCAGCACGCCCAGCGCAATCGACGTTGCGACGATGCCTTTTGCTCCGAGCCCCGCTTCCGTCAGCCCCAGATGCAGAGGATAATCGCATTCCACCGCCAACATGCGATACACCGTGATTAAATCCTGCACACCGCTGACCTTGGCGCTCAAGATAATGCGGTTGTGCGGCAATCCATACTGCTCCGCAGCTTTGGCCGATTCCACCGCGCTGACCACGATGGCCCGCAGTGTCACGAGCTTGGCATCGAGCGGCTCCGGCAGCAAATTGTTTTCGTCCATCATGCGGGTGAGCAACGCCTGATCGAGCGATCCCCAGTTCACGCCGATGCGCACGGGACGCTCATACTCCACCGCCGCTTCGATCATGGTGCGGAAATTGTCGTCGTGCTTCTTGCCGATGTTGACGTTGCCGGGATTGATCCGGTACTTGGCAAGAGCGCGCGCCATGTCCGGATATTTCTTCAGCAGCAAATGGCCGTTGTAGTGAAAATCCCCGATGATCGGAACCCGAACGCCGAACTTATCGAGCGCTTCTACAATCCGAGGCACGGCCTTCGCGGCGTCTTCCGTATTCACCGTGACGCGCACCATCTCGGACCCGGCCTTCGCCAGCGCCATCACCTGGTTCACGGTCGAAGGAGCATCCGCCGTATCCGTATTCGTCATCGATTGCACGACGATCGGATGGCCTCCGCCCACTTTCACCCGCGCCGTTCCAGCCGTTCCAATTTCCGCCACCACGGACTTGCGCCGGGAATTCGCTGCCATGCTGCCTCCTGAGCCCACCTGCAAAGTGTAAGAACCTCTATTTTAGCGAACCCCCCCTCGGCTGTGCGTGCCAAAGCAGATTGACAGAGCCTGCATCGGTTCCTTAAGCTCATGTCAGTGGTACCTTTAGTACGATTTCAAATCTCAGGTACGCGTATTCGGTCCGGCATCGCCTTGGGCATTTTGCTGGTATCCACGGCATTCTCACAGGAGCCTCCTGCGGCGCCCGATTTGAAACCCGCAGGCTCCGAGGCCGTCCGCACCGCCGAGCAAAAGAACGCGGAATGGGTCGCTCTGGCCTCCGCCCTGGAGCCAAAGGTCGCACGCCTGTTACCCTGCGACGCAAGTGTCAAATCCGCCATTGAAGAAGTCTCTCGCGCCTCCGATGTGCGCTTTGCCGCCATGGGAGCTTACTGGCAAGAACTGCAGGACCGCTCGAAGGAGCAAGTGAAAATCGCCCGCAGACTCATCGAGGAAAACGATGCTCTGGTTGCCAGTTGGAAGAACGAGCGCGCCGATTCCGAAAAAGCCCAGACGCGTCTGGAAGACCAGGCGCTCGACTTAAAGGAAAGCTTGCGCACCATCGCCGCCCTCGCTCCCGCAGCGCGTGTCCTCGATGGCATCTCGCGAAATTCGGAGGCCCTGACCAGCCAGTCCTCCGAGAGGGAAACCCAGGTCGCCGAGTTGAACGCCCGCTGGAACGAAGTCATACGGGCTGCGCAATTACGCGATGCGTCCATCGAAAACCACGTGAAAGCAATCGCCGGAGAACGCGACCGCTGGAGCGCATACTATGCGGCGCGCATCGCCCGAGGGCAGGTGGAATGCTCGCTCACCGGCTCGGCACCCAGTACGCCGCGAAAAGCTACAGGCAAGGCGAGCACAAGCAAGGCGAGCACAAGCAAGACGAGCACAAGCAAGACGAGCACAAGTAAGACGAGCACAAGTAAGACAAGCAAATGATGAAACTCCGCGCACCGGTTTTGCTTCTGTCGCTCCTTGCCGTGGGCTCTCTGCCGGCACAGTCGCCGCCCTCGTATCAGGAGCCCTCGTATCAGGAACCGTATGACGCGTGGATCCGCAACGCCGCCGGACTGGAACGCGACGCTTCCGTCGCCCGCGAAAGACTGGCCATCCGCACCGATCGCGCTGCCGCCGAGGCCGTAAAGTACGAGAACGCTCGCAAGGCGCTCCTCGAAGCCCAACGCGCCCAGATCCTGGAAACCGCCAATCAGCTGCAGCCTCTGTCCATCGCGCTCGACGTTCCTTCTGATTCCGCAGCAACAGAGTTGTTTGCCTCGCAGGACGCAGCCTTAGCCAAGAGTATCGGCGCCCTCGCGAACGATCCGGACGAGGGCATTCAGCGTCTGCGACGAGCGCTGGATAAAGAGCGCAACGCGCTTGCCGCCGCCAAATCTGGCGTGGAAGCTCGCCAATCCAGCACGGGAGCCGTGAAGATCGCCAACGAATCCGTCGAGCGGGCGGCGAAAGCAGCGGAAGACCAGATCCAGGCCATCGCCGACAATTTCGAGGAATCCGCACTCTCAGCCGACCGCCTGGCCGACGCCTGGCCAGGCTATTATCGCGCGCTCTCCAGCGGGGCCCGCGGCGTCGCGTTGTCCGACGTTGCACCGCCCTTTATCTCGCGACCCTCCACTCCGTCAGGAACTTTGGATCCGCTCCCCGCCCCCACTCCGGTAAAAACCCCGCAGCCCACAATCGCTACCTCTTCGTCCCGCCGGCCCAACAGCCTACCGCTGACTCGTTATACCGGAGCCTGGGAATTTCTAAAAGGCGTGTCTACGTTTACCGGCGTACCGCCGACGGCGTTCGACATCGAAGGGAAATTCGAAAACGGCCAGATGAGCGGAACTGTCAGCGCCACGTTTGACGTGCTGCCTAAGAAGGATCCTGCCGTGAAATTCACGTTCCGTGGACCCATGCAAGAGGGGCGCGAGCAATCCTTCCCGCTCCAAACGGCAGAGGGCGCGACAGGCAAAGTTACGCTGATACCGGCCAGCGCATTTAATCTTTTGGAAGTCCGCTTTACGCTCGAAAATGCGCCGGGCAAGGTCACCGAAGCGGGCGTGATCTTGATCAAGAAGCTATAGTCCCGGGATTGCAAGCTGGGGCCGCCCGCGCGCGTCGCACGAAAGCAAACCGCATTCCATGGCGCTAGTGGACCATTTCCATTTGCGATGAACCGGCAACATTGATACCGCTCTTTAGCAGACTGCGGAAAATCGGCTAAATTCGGCAAAGAGAAGCTTGCCGCGTAGGTTTTGTGTGTCGGTTGAGCTCTCGCTGGAGCCGCATTCTTGCGGCTCATGGCCGAAGGGGGGCCTCAGACCGCAGCGAGTGCGGTGAGATTTCGTAACCTCACCAAGTTGAACGCGGCCGCGGCGAAGGTGAACATCCATCCGACTCGTTTACGTCCGCGGTGCTTGGTCTTGCGCAGGCCAGCTATGGTTTTTATCCAGCCGAAGATCTCCTCGACGCGCTTGCGTTGGCTCACGGCGTAGCCATCGTGTCTGGTGGTGCGTTCATCAATCGCGCTGGTGCGCCGCGCATGTTCGTTTTGGGCCACATGCGGCGTCGCCTTGATCCCACGTAACGACGCCACCAGTTGCTGCGTGTCATAGTTCTTATCGCCGCCCAGCGTGATGCGCCGCTCGCCCCGGGCCACGCGCCAAGCCATCATCCAGGCCGACTCGCGCTCGGCCTTGCCGGTCGACTTCGTGAGCCGCGTATCCACCACCAAGCCGTTGCGATTTTCCATCAACACATGCGCCATGTAGCTCAACTTCGACTCGCTGCCGCGCGACTTCTTGAACAGCCGCGCCTCGGGATCGGTCGTGGATCGATGCGTGTCATTGCGCCGCTCCTCGCCGTGAAAGTTTACCGTCGGATTGCTGCCGCCATCTTCGGGCGGCTGCGTCTTGCCATCCTTGCGTTGAAAACTCTTCTGGCCCGCCCAGGCTTCCATCAGCGTGCCGTCCACCGTGAAGTGATCGGCCGAGAGCAACTGCTGCGCCCGCGCCTGTTTCAATACTTGTTCGAAGAAGCCATCCGACACTTCACTCTTCAACAGCCGCTCGCGATTCTTCGTGAACACCGTCACATCCCACACCGCGTCGTCCATGTCCAGCCCAACGAACCAGCGATGTCGCTAGTATGTGATCTGTCCGGTCTAATTCACACATGAACTGTCCGCTTTTGAAAAAGCGGCGGGGGAAGCTGGAGGTTGGACACCTCACAGCAGTACTCCGCGGCGGAAACGGAGCG